>NZ_CP149803.1:1227142-1533928 GCF_037943105.1 Pseudomonas sp. TMP9 | reverse complement strand
TTAGTGCCCGGCATGATGGTCGGCTATGTCAAAGGCAACGAAATCACGGTCAACTACCACGGCGGCCAAGTAGGCACAGCCCGGCGCATGCAGGTGCTGATTGATGGGCGCTCGGTGTATCGACCGGGCCTGGCCACCGTTGACTGGGTCGACCTGCCACTGGCCATAGAAGATATCGAGCGCATCGAAGTGTTTCGCGGCCCTAACACCGTCAGTTACGGCGCCAATGCCCTGACTGGGGTGATTAGCATCACCACACGCAGCCCCGCTAACAACCATGGCACGCGACTTAAATACACCCACGGCCAACGTGGGATTGATGACTGGTATGGCAGCCAAGCCTTTAGCAGTGGTAATGGTGATTTCCGCCTGTCGCTCTCGGGCCAGCAAGACAGCGGCTTTGATCGCACCGACATAGAAGACTCCTACCGCGACAGCCGCCGCAGCACGCGCATGCACTTCAGCGCCACCCATGCGCTGGATGACAGCCAAACACTCGATTGGCAACTGGTCGCCAAAGAAGGCAGCAACCAAAAAAACTTCTATTCCAACGAAGAAGCACTGGTCAGGGACGTGGTTCCAGTAGGCGACACTAACAAAGACATTAAGGCCCGCGATTACTCTGCCTCAATGCGTTGGAGCCTTGACACCAGTAGCGCCCACAACCTGCAAGTGCAGGCCTATGCGCAGCGCTGGGAAAGGGTTCAGGAATGGCGTACCTGCGATCTGGCGCTTTCTTTTACCCCGGAAGTCAGTGCCCTGCAGCAACTCGACCCGAAATTGCTTGATTCGGTCGCCCGCCTCCTCAGGCAGCGTAAAGCAATACCCTTATCAGCCGGGCCACTGGCCTTCGCCATCGGTGAGAATTTCTACAAAAATGGAGGCGCGTTGCAGGCAGCAGTGTGTGGCGACATCAACAACAACATCAATGAAACTCGCTATGACCTTGAGCTGCAGGACACCCTCAGCCTCAGCGACGACCTGCGCCTGCTCAGCGGTATGAGCTACCGCAAAGATACAGCCGACTCACAAACCTACTTCCAAGGTGGCCTGCAAAACGAAGTGTGGCGCGTGTTTGGCCACCTGGAATGGCACCTGAGTGAGCACTTCGTCCTGCAGGGCGGCAGCATGTTTGAGACGGATACGCTGAGCGGGGACTCACTGACCTCGCGCATTGCCCTCAATTACCTGATTACCCCGCGCCACGGCATACGTTTTGTCTATTCCGAAGCGGTACGCTCGCCAGACATGCAGGAGAACAACGTTAACTGGTCGTATCTCATAGAAAATCTCAACCCAAACCTCAACGGTCGAGATTCGGCCTATTACTACGCCACCGCACAAGGGCCCGGCAACCTGCAGCAAGAAATCATGCGCTCGCGGGAAATTGGCTATAACGGCCAGTTCGATTTCGGCCTGCAGATCGATATCAAACTGTTTAACGAAGAAATACACCGCTTAATCGCCGAACCGCTGGATATCACCGAATTCGTGCAAAACAATGACAACTACATGTGGTTTCGCGGCGCAGAAACCGAAATCGACTGGGCCTTCACCGCTTCAGACCGTTTGCGCCTAACCTATGCTTATGTCGATTTCGAAACATCAGAAAAATCCTACCGGCGCCTAACCGCACGCTACAGCGGCTCCGCCGGCTATCTGCGTGACTGGGGTGACGGCTGGTCGAGCAGCCTGTTCTATTACGGCGCCGACTTACTAAATCAACGTCGCTTCGAGCGCGCCGATTTGCGCATTGCCAAGCGCTTCAACTTTGGCAAAAGCGATCTGGAACTGGCGCTAATGATGCAACAGCGCCTGGATGATGAAGCGCTAACCTGGCGCGAGAATTTGTATGACCAGCGCCGCATGGTTTCTGTCAGTGCGCAGCTAGAATTTTAGATGCCCGCGTTTTCAAGGATTATCACCGAGGCCAACGGATGCGCCGCCTAATAGTGTTTTGCTCATGCTTACTGCTGGCACTGCCCGCTTGGGCTGCTGAAATCATTTTCAGCGCCAGCACGGACAGCCCAGCCACTCAGGCATTCGTCAACGACCTGCAACTGCGCAGGCCGCTCGACCACATCAGCCTCGTTGTTTTAGACCAACTGCCAGCACCCTCGCAATTGCCTGAGGCCAGCCGCCTGGTTTTGCTCGACAGGCCCTCGCTGGACTGGCGTTTAGCCGACCTTGCCGGCCCGCCCACTCTGGCGCTGCGCATCAGCCACCTAGAGGCAAACTCCTTACCGACCATATTGCCTGCGCAACTGAGCCTGCTTTGGAGTGACCCCTCACCGCAACGGCAAATGCATTTGGCACGTTTATTGCTGCCCAACGCCAAGCGCGTCGGGCTTTTATTTGATGGCGGCAGTGAGTTTCTTTTGGATGAATATCAACGCGCCGCCACCGAGCACGGCATGACGCTGGTGAGCAGACACTGGAGTGACACGCGTGACAGTCGACCATTGCTTGACCTGCTGTCACACAGCGACCTGCTGCTGGGTATCAACGACCCTGAATTGTTCAATTCCCACACTGTGAAAAACCTATTGCTCACCAGCTACGCGCGTCAGCGTTCAATTATTGGCCCCAGCGCCAGCTTTGTTCAGGCCGGCAGTTTGGCCAGCAGTTACAGCGACCGGACCGATTGGTTGAATAGTGTTGAAGCGTTGCTCGATCAGCCACCGGCGGCTTGGCCACAAAGCGCTTACCCCCGTTTTTTCAAGGTCACCAGCAACCCTCAGGTTGCACGCTCGCTGGCCATTGAATTGCCCAGCAACGAATCCCTGGCACAAAAGCTCGCTGAAGGAGAAGCTCAATGAGGCTGCCACGTCGCTGGAATATCCACACCCGCACGCAGCTGATCAGCGTCGGACCAGCGTTGTTAATAACCCTCTTGTTGACTGGTTTTTTTACCTTCGCCCGCCTTCAAGAATTGCAACAGGAGCTCAAGCAAACCGGTCAGCTGATCGCCAGCCAGCTGGCTCCTGCCACTGAATACGGGGTTATATCCGGCAACCTGACGGTGCTGAAATCACTGCTTGGGGTCACCTTGCAAACCCCACATGTGCGTTTTCTGGAGGTGCGCGACCATAACGATCGCGTCTTGCTTTTCGTTGAACAGCCCAATGGTGACACCCTTACGCGCGCTGAAGTGAGCACCTTTGAGGCGCCGATCATCCTGCAGAAAGTCACCCTCAATGCTGACTTTATGCACAGTGACAACGTCGATCTTTCACCGCCACCGAATGACTACCTGGGCCGCGTGGTCGTGGGCATCGCCAGCGACGCGTTTAACAGCCGCCAACAGGAGATTTTGCTCAAAGCGGGCCTACTCGCGCTATTTGCCTTGGCGTTGACCTTTATGCTTGCCCGTAGCCTTGCCCGACGCTTGTCAGAACCCCTCAGCGCCATGGGCCAAGCGGTTAGCGCGATTCAGGCCGGCAATTACCAAACCACGCTGCCGGAAACGGGTGAGGGTGAGCTGCAATCCCTGGCGCAACACATCAACAGCTTGGCCCACGGCCTGGCCCGCGCCAGTGACGAACAACAACGGGCCATGACCTTACTGACCCAAGCACGCGAACAAGCCGAGCTGGCTAACCGGGCCAAATCTGACTTTTTAGCGATGATGAGCCATGAACTGCGCACGCCCATGAATGGTGTGCTGGGCATGTTGCAGCTGATGGAAACCACCGAAATGACTCAGGAGCAGACGGAGTACGCAGCCATAGCCACCGAGTCCACCGAGCACCTGCTCAAGGTCATCAACGACATTCTCGATTTCTCGCGCATTGAACGCGGCGCCTTAGAACTGGAACACATTCCCTTCAACCTGCCAGACCTGATGCACAGTTCCATGCACATGTTCCAGCACAGTGCCAAGCAGCGTGGCTTGCAACTGGAACTTGATATCCAGGGAGGCCTGGAGCACTTACAGGTCAAGGGCGACCCCACGCGTATCCGGCAAATTCTGGTCAACCTGATCGGTAATGCATTGAAGTTCACTGAACACGGCCGCGTCAGTGTGCACTGCACCTGGCAAGCGCTAGATGATCAGGTGTTGTGGTTCAATTGTGCGGTGCATGACAGCGGTATTGGCATTTCCCCCGAACGCCTGGAGCCTATGTTCGTTGCCTTCCAGCAAGCTGACACTTCTATTTCAAGACGTTACGGGGGCACGGGGCTGGGTTTACCTATCGCCCGTACGCTCGCCGAGCGCATGGGCGGCACCCTGCGCGCGGTAAGCCAGGAAGGTCACGGCTCGGTCTTTACCCTCGAAGTGCCGCTGCCGTTTTCTCAGCAGGTGGCCTTAGTGGCCAGTGAAGACTCGCACACACCCGATCAAGGCCAAGGCCAGTCCCTGCTGGTGGTCGAGGACAATCCGGTCAACCAAACAGTGATCGAAGCCATGCTGCGCAGCCTGGGCTATCAGGTCAGTTTGGTTGGCGACGGTGCCCAGGCCGTGCAGCACGTCAGTCAGCAGCGTTACGCCGCGATCCTGATGGATTGCCGCTTACCCATTATGGACGGCTACGAGGCCACTCGGCAGATCCGCCGTTTGCCCGGCTGCAGCGATATACCGATCATCGCCCTAACCGCCAACGCCCTGCAGGGCGACCGCGAAAATTGCCTGCAATGCGGCATGAATGACTACCTGACAAAACCGTTTAAACGGGCGGATATACAGCACATGCTGCAACGCTGGCTGCCGCATCGACCTTCGACGGGTAGTCAAGATGACGGAACTGCTGCAGGCTAATGGGCATGGACGCTTTTAAAGGCCCACACGAACAGAGTACAACTGTACTCACAACGCTGTGACTTTCACCCCAACGCAACAGTCTATGGCTAGGCTGTTGCAGGCGCAGCAGACTGCGCCGCCAGCCAGAACGTTTCGCCCAGCCTTGGCGCATGGGACATATTGAGGAGCTCGCATGACCAAACAAAATGCCTTCACCCGGGAAGACCTGTTGCGCTGCAGCCGTGGCGAACTGTTCGGCCCAGGTAATGCGCAACTGCCCGCGCCGAACATGTTGATGATTGATCGCATCACCCACATCAGCGACACGGGCGGCAAGTTCGGCAAAGGCGAAATAGTTGCCGAGCTCGATATCACCCCAGACCTGTGGTTTTTCGGCTGCCATTTTGAAGGCGACCCGGTCATGCCAGGCTGCTTGGGCCTTGACGCCATGTGGCAGCTGGTTGGTTTTCACCTCGGCTGGCAAGGCCAACCCGGCCGTGGCCGCGCGCTGGGTTGCGGCGAAGTGAAGTTCTTTGGCCAGGTCCTGCCGACCGCCAAGAAGGTCACTTACAACATCCATATCAAACGCACCATCGCCCGCTCGTTGGTCTTGGCCATTGCCGATGGCACCGTCAGCGTCGATGGCCGCGAAATCTACAGCGCCGAAGGCCTGCGGGTTGGCCTGTTTACCTCTACCGATAATTTTTAAAGGACTCACTGCATGCGTCGCGTCGTAATTACCGGCCTGGGCATCGTATCCTGCCTAGGCAATGACAAAGCCACCGTGTCTGCCAGCCTGCGTGCCGGTAAGTCAGGCATCCGTTTCAACCCGGCCTACGCCGAAATGGGCTTGCGCAGCCAGGTCTCCGGCACGGTTGATCTCAACCTTGAAGAGCTGATCGATCGCAAGGTTTATCGCTTTATGGGGGATGCGGCAGCCTTCGCTTACCTGTCCATGCAGCAAGCCATCGCTGACGCCGGCCTGAGCGCCGAAGCCATCTCCAACCCGCGCGTGGGTTTGATCGCAGGCTCCGGCGGCGCGTCCACCTTCAACCAAATGGAGGCCATGGACATCCTGCGCGAGAAGGGCGTCAAGCGCGTCGGTCCTTATCGTGTACCTCGGACCATGGGCAGCACCGTTTCCGCCTGCTTGGCCACACCGTTTAAGATCAAGGGCGTGAATTACTCGATCTCCTCCGCCTGCGCCACCAGCGCCCATTGCATCGGTAATGCCATGGAGCAAATCCAGCTGGGTAAGCAGGACATGGTGTTTGCCGGCGGCGGCGAAGAAGAGCATTGGAGCCAAAGCTTCTTGTTCGACGCCATGGGCGCCCTCTCCACCCAATACAACGAAACCCCTGAAAAAGCCTCGCGCGCCTACGACGCCAAGCGTGACGGTTTCGTCATCGCCGGCGGTGGCGGCATGGTGGTGGTTGAAGAACTGGAACACGCCCTTAAGCGTGGCGCCAAGATCTATGCGGAAATCGTCGGTTACGGCGCCACCTCCGATGGCTACGACATGGTCGCGCCAAGCGGCGAAGGTGCGGTGCGCTGCATGCAGCAAGCCCTGGCCACTGTTGATACGCCCATCGACTACCTGAACACGCACGGCACCTCGACGCCGGTGGGCGATTTAGCAGAAAGTCGTGCCGTGCGCGAAGTGTTTGGTGCCAAAGCGCCAGCCATCAGCTCAACCAAGAGCCTGTCTGGTCACTCGCTTGGCGCGGCTGGGGTGCAGGAAGCGATCTATTGCATGTTGATGATGGAAGGTAACTTTATCGCCGGCTCGGTCAACATCGATGAAATTGACCCAGAAATAGCCGACCTGCCAATCCAGCGCAGCACCGTCGAGAACGCCCAACTCGACACCGTGATGAGCAACAGCTTTGGCTTCGGCGGCACCAACGCAACCTTAGTACTCAAGCGCTGGGCGGGTAAATAAACCAACGCTTGTTTTGCATGTAAAAAGGCCACCGTGAGGTGGCCTTTTTCGTTGGTGGTGCGGCAAGCATTTTTGCTACCGCTTGCGTGGCGTGAGTCAGTGACGACACCGTAGGTAGATAAAGCACCCTGAACTGACGGGTTACGACGCAGCCAGATGTGCATCAGTCGACAACACATCTGCTGACGCCTAGCCCACCCCGATCCCAAGGTCGGCATTAGGCGGGTAAGCCAAGATCAAATCGAGAAGCGCGCCACCAACGCCGTTAGGTCAACGGCGAGACGTGACAGCTCCTGGCTGGCGGCCGAGGTTTGGTTGGCCCCAGCAGATGACTGCATCGACAGGTCGCGGATGTTGACCAAGTTGCGGTCCACTTCACGTGCCACCTGGGCTTGTTCTTCTGCTGCGCTGGCAATCACCAGGTTACGCTCGTTGATCTGTGAAATAGCCACTGCGATTTCATCCAGCGCCTGCCCGGCGGCCTTGGCTACATCCAGGGTCGAACGCGCTCGGCTGTTGCTGTTTTGCATGGCGTTTACGGCTCTATCAGTACCCTGCTGAATGCCGCCGACCATCTGTTCAATTTCCTGAGTTGATTGCTGGGTACGGTGTGCCAGCGCTCGAACTTCATCCGCCACCACAGCAAAACCCCGCCCAGCATCACCTGCGCGCGCGGCTTCAATCGCGGCGTTGAGCGCTAATAAGTTGGTTTGTTCGGCAATCGAGCGAATCACATCCAAGACTTTGCTGATATCACGCACCTTACCTGCCAGTTGTTCAACCTCGGAGGCAGTGCTGGTGACGTCTTCAGCCAAGGAACTGATTGAATCAACGGTCTGGCGCACTTGCTCGCGGCCATGCTGCGCGGTGCGGTTGGACTCTTTAGACGCCTCAGAGGTGCTGACGGCATTGCGCGCTACTTCTTCTGATGCACTGGTCATCTCATTGACAGCGGTAGCAGCCTGCTCGATTTCATCGTTCTGCTGGTGCAAACCACGGGTGGAGTCCTCTGTCACCGCACTCAGCTCCTCAGAGGCGGAGGCCAGTTGCGTTGAAGAGTCGGCAATACCCTGAATGGTGCTGCGCAGACTCTGTTGCATGGTTTTTAGCGCACCCAACAAGCGCGCCGGTTCATCGCTGCCTTGCACCTCAATTGATTGAGTGAGGTTACCGCTCGCCACCACTTCGGCCACCCGCACCGCTTCAGCCAGCGGTGCGACGATGCTGCGGGTCAGCAGCATCGCCAGAATCACGGTTAGGCCCAGCGCCAAAGCTATAACGGCAATCACCCACAAGCGCGCGCTGACAAACACCTGGTTAGACTTTTCCACCGCAGCGGTGGCGCCAATTTGGTTAATTCCCGCAAGCTCAATTAACGTCTTGGTCATGCTGTCGGCGTGGCCATTAAGCGCACCGTTAGCTATCGCCAAAGCTGCATCCAAATCGTTCTGGCGGACCGCCTGTACAATCTGCCGCTGCTCGCGTAGATAATTACCTTCCGCCTGGGTGAAACGCTGATAGCTCGCTTTTTCTTCAGGCGAAGAAATATATTTCTCATAATTATCTTTTGACTTAGCCAAGGCGCCATAGAGATCTTCAATCTTAGACAAATTAGCCGTAGCCATGCTTTCATCAGTATTGAGCATTAAACGCAGGGTCATTGCTCGAAGGCGCAGCACATCCTGGCTTAGTTCGCCCACACCTATAATGCTAGGCAGCCATTTACTTTTAACTTTATCGGCCTGCGTGTTCATTTCAGCCATTTGCAGCAGCGAAAAGCTGCCAAGCAATAGCACCAGCAGGGCTACCAAACCAAAGCCGAGCGTCGCTCTGGGTGCAATGTTAAGGTTTCTGAGTGTCATGGATGGCAGCCCTACAAAGTTTATGGTTATTAGTTGTTTAGTTGATGGGTTCAGTGCTGGCCTTAAGTAACACGGCTCTAAGTACGCTATCGACTGTGCGGTGTGATTCTTGAAGCTTTGCATATAAAAAACCCGAGCCAGGCTCGGGTTGGTAGTTGTAACTGACCCTACATCAGCGCACGGTAAAACGCTGCTCAACCAGCTTGCGGTCATCTTGAAACACCATAAAGTGCCATTCGCCAGGCACCACTTCATGCGCTTCAGTAAATTCAAAGGCCATGACTTCTTTCGCCGCATCAGTGACCAGCTTTTGCGTGACGACAAATTTGTCATGGCGTTTGCCGTCTGGGGTGACCACGCCTGGCGTGAGGTAGAGCAGAGTCAGCGGCGAGTCGCCTACCATTTTGCCCGCAAGGCTATAACGCAGACCAAATTTACTGCCCAGCTTGGCCGGGATCACCGCGCCCGACTCGATGACCTGATTGTTGCGGGCTAGCACCCGCTCACCGGCCTGAAAGTCTTGATAATCGTTGACGAAAATGCCGTATTCGACCGGGCCTTCTAGCTGAACGTCGGCCAGCGCCAAGCTGCTGCTCAATACAAGTGCAATGACACTACTTAAAGCAATGGGGTGCATGTTGCGCTCCTTTTTAGATGAGCGCGAGCCTATGACATCGGTGTGACAAGGCGATGACACGCTCACTCTGCGAGCTCGGCCTGCACCTTACGTGGCAGCACGGCGAGGAAATTATCGCGCGCCACCTGCTGGGCGACATCCTCAGGTAGGGCGTCGAGAAACGGCTTAAAGCCCGTCATATTTTCGGCCAAGCCATTAAAGCGGCCAACCACATCAGAACCCAACATAAACCGCGCCGGGTAGCTGCTGACCAATTTTACCCAAGCCGGATCAGGCTTACCCTCGGCATCCAGCAGGTAAGGCTGGAGCAGGGTCCAAGACAGGTCGATATACAGATTGGGATACTGCTCGATCATTCGCTGCAGCGTCGGCAAGAGAAATTTCAATTTTTGCTGATGCCGATGAATTTCCATGCTGGTGCCAGCATGCGCCCAGATAAAACGCACATGTGGATGGTTGCGCAGTGGGTCTTCAATTTCCTGCAAGTACAGCGGGTTGCGCTCACGCTTAGAGGTGATGTTGGAATGCAGCATCACCGGCAGGTCATACTCGGCGGCCAGATGAAAAACACGCGCCAGTGCCTCGTTATTGGCACGCGGGGTATCGCCATTGATGAGCGCGGTGAGGTCATCGTGGCGGGTAAATACCTCACCTATGCCCTGCCAAAGCCCGGGGTCAAGTTCGAGCATGCGACGGATGTGCGCGTCGGCATTCTTATCATTCGGGTTAAAGCCTGATAAAAACGGGTGCAGTCGCTTGCGCTGCTCGGCTGGCACTTGCTTGTAAGCATGTGCCACCAGCACATCAGTGGCGCTGTACCAATAGGCGTCAGCATCGTCGCCGGCGTAGTAACGTGGCCGCTTGGGCTCATCTTCATGCCACTTCTTCGCCACCGGAATACCAGAGAGCATCACATGCTCGATGTTACCGGCGGCCATTTGCTCAAACAGCTCGGTCATGCCGGCGCTTTCCTGAAAGAAATCGACGTAGTGCAGGTGGGCATCGCTGTAACGATACTCCCGGGCCTGGGCGCACTGAGCGGTGAGGCCTAGGATCAAGGCGAAACTGATTCGTAGGGCATGCAAGTGGGTGTCCTCCTGACAGACTAAGCACATAGACTCCACGTATTAAACGCAAGTTCATCCCGCTTTGTCCTCCAGCTGGCAACTCACGAGCCGAGTTACAGCTATCGCACCGCCGGCTGCACGCTGGCGGAGAAGTTTTGTTTCACTGCCAAGACATCCAAACAGCACGTGCTCGGGTATAACCTTCGGCACGCTCACACATTCAGGAACCCGTGCATGGCGCAGCCGTTGTTTGATTACGAAAGCCATCTTGAGGCCTGTGCTCAGCAGGACGAACGCGCATTCCAGGCGCTCTACCAACAGGAAGCTGCGCAAATGCTCGGGTTGGCCATCACCTTGCTCGGCCGCCGTGATCAGGCTGAAGACTGTATGCACGATGCGTTTGTGCAGATCTGGCGTAACGCCCAGCGCTTTCAGCGGGCACTTGGTAGCGGTCGTGCGTGGATCTACAGCATCCTGCGCTACCGCGCGCTGAACCAGCTACGCAGCCGGGGGCGCACGGTGGAACTGGATGACGACTTTATCGAACGCGCCGCCGATGACAGCCCGCAGGCCGCCGAACTGCTGGAACAACAAGGCGAACATCGAGCGCTACGCCGCTGCCTGCAGGGCATCGAACGCAATCGCCGTCACCCAATCCTGCTGGCCTTCTATCACGGCCTGACCCATGAACAAATCGCCAACCGCCTGACCACCCCGCTTGGCACTATTAAAGGCCGTATCCGCGCCGGCTTACGCGCACTGCAGGAGTGCTTGCACACATGATTACGCAGCAACCTGCCGAACGCCGCGCATTGATCGGCGAATACGTCTTGGGCCTGCTCGATGAGGACGACACCGCTGAGGTGCGCGAGCTGATTGAACACGACAGCGACGCCGCGCAAATGGCCCTGCAGTGGCAGCAGCACTTTCTTGAGCTGAGTGACCAATTGCCGCCACAGACACCCTCAGCGCAATTGTGGCAACGCCTGCAGGACAGCCTCGGCCTGACGCCAGCCATCAGCCGCGTCAACAGCTGGCGAGCTTGGTGGCAAAGCCTGACCACCTGGCGGCTTACCAGCGCGGCCCTAGCCTTCGGCCTGATCATCGCCGTGCTGCCTGATTTTTGGCGCACTGATACTGCGGCCAACAGCTTCACCGTGGTGCTGCAGGCCCCAGGTGAAGCAGCCAAACCAGGCTGGGTGGTTCATGTTGATGGCGCTGGCAGCCTGCGGCTGCAGCCATTACTCGATGACCAGATCCCGGACGACCGCTCCGTGCAGTTCTGGACGCTGATTGATCCCGCTGTTGGTCCGCGTTCGTTGGGTCTGGTCGAGCCAGGTCAGCCGTTGCAATTGTCCGCCGAACAGATCGGCGCCGTGCAAGCGGGACAGCTGTTCGAGCTGACTCTGGAACCGGCTGGCGGCTCCCCAAAAGACCGACCCACTGGCAAGGTGCTGTATATCGGTCGCGCAGTGATGGCTTCGCTTAATTAAAACGACCTCGGCCTGAGGTATTCAGGCTGGGAGAAATTTATTTTCAGTCCGTGACATCCAAACCCTCACTCATGGGTATAGCTATCAGGTGTTTCATCGAGGCACCTGCAAGGCAGGCATTGTTCGGCCTTGCATCGATGCTGAATAACCCCATGAGAGAACACACATGAATACGCTAAAAACTGCACTGACTGCTGCCGTTGCCACCGCTACGCTGAGCCTCGCGGCTGGCAACGTCAGCGCCGCTACATTGCTGGCGCTGGGTGCCGATGGCCAGCTGTTTAAGATTGACAGCGCCAGCCAGAAAGTCACCGCGACCATGTCTGCCAGCAGCCCAAGCCCACTGCGCGGCTTGGATGTGCGCCCGGCCAACGGCATGCTCTATGCGCTCGGCAGTGACAATCAGCTCTACACCCTGGACCTGACCACTGGCGCAGCCAGCAAGGTCGCCAGCCTGAACAAGCAGCTACCGGGCAGCGGTCAGGCAGTTATCGACTTCAACCCGGTGGCTGACAAGATGCGCATGCTGGCGGCCGATGGCACCAATTTTCGCGTCAACGTCGAAACCGGCGAAGTGGTCGTCGACGGCTCCGTAAACTATGACGCCGATGGCCCGCATAAAGACAAAAGCGCTCAAGTAGTGGCTGGCGCTTACACCAATTCATACGCCGGTACTCAGGCCACTGCGTTATACAACGTCGATCTGGCCAGCAGCAGCCTGATGCTGCAAAACCCGCCGAACGATGGCATCCAGCAGGTAGTGGGTATGGTCGCCGAGGGTCTGAAGAACGCCGCGATGGACATTGCCAGCGACGGCAAAGGCGGCAACACCGCCTACCTGCTGACCGGCACCACGCTGCATACCGTGGACCTGGCCAGCGGTATGCCAACGACGCTGGGCGATATTGCTGGCCTGCCGGGCACTATCATTGATATCGCAGTACTGCCGGGCATGTAAGCAAAGTTGAGGGGAAGGCCGCCAGGCCTTCCAGTTCAAGGTTTACTTGGCAAAGGTTTCATCGAACAGATCATCCATTGCCTTGAACGCGCGGGTTGCCACCAGCGGGTTGTAGTGGTTGTTGCCCGGCATATTCGCCTCTGGGTTAGTGAAGGAATGCACCGCGCCACCGTAGCTGACCAGCTGCCAATCGGTTTTAGCAGCCTTCATTTCGGCGATAAAGTCATCGACTTGCGCCTGCGGCACGATCGGATCATCGGCGCCATGCAAGACTAAGATCGGCGCTTTGATGTTCTGCGCATCAGCAGGATTAGGGGTGTCCAAGTTGCCATGGAATGACACAAACCCTTTTAGGTCAGCGCCAGAGCGGGCCAATTCCAGCACCGCTGTGCCACCCAAACAGAAGCCAATTGCGCCCAGCTTGCTGGCATCCAGCGCGACCTCGGCGGCTTGCGCTTTAAGCACGTCTACAGCGGCCTGGGTGCGTTTACGCAGCAGCGCACGGTCAGCGCGAACTAAGGTCGCGGCAGCCTGAGCTTCGCCGGCATTGCTTGGGCGTATCGCCTTGCCGTAGATGTCGGCCACAAACACCACGTATTGATCCCCGGCAACATGCGCGGCTTTCTTCGCCGAATTTTCAGTCACGCCCATCCAGTTAGGCACCATCACCAGACCCGGGCGTGCAGTGGTCACTGCATCGTCATAAACAAGCAGGCCTTCGAACGCTTCACCGTCAATTTCATAAGGCACCGGCTCAACCACCACTGCGGCTTGGGCGACGCCCAGCATGCCGGCACATATCAAGGGCAATAAGGTTTTCTTAGACATCGTGGAGTTCCTCTGTGTGGGTTCAGTGCAGCCACTGGCTGCGTTAACGCGATGAGCACGCACTCGACCATAAAGGCCTACGCCTTACATGCCTAGCGCCGATCACCGCGTAACGCCGCCACCTGCGCTTGTAACAGCTCACGCTTAACCACCTCGGCGGCCACCGGCGCGCCCGCAACCAAGGTGATGCGCGACCATAAGCGTTTGAACAACCCTTTGTGCGGATCACGGCTAAAAAAACTGCCCCACAAGCCTTGCAGCGCCATGGGAATGACCGGCACCGGGTTAGCGTCGATGATGCGTTCGATACCGTTTTTGAACTCACTGAGCTCGCCATCGGTGGTCAACTTGCCTTCGGGGAAGATGCACACCACTTCACCATTGCGCAGGTATTCAGCAATTTTCTTGAAGGCGGCGTCGTAGATCAGCAAGTCTTCGTTACGCCCGGCAATCGGCACCGTGCCGGCGGTACGGAAGATAAAGTTGAGCACCGGTAGGTTGTAGATTTTGTAGTACATGACAAAGCGCACCGGCCGGCGCACCGCCCCACCGATCAGCAATGCGTCAACAAACGACACATGGTTGCACACCAGCACCGCTGAGCCCTCATCAGGAATCGCCTCCAGCCCCTTGTGCTCAACCCTGTACATCGAGTGGCTGAGCAGCCAGATCATAAAGCGCATGCTGAATTCGGGAACAATCTTGAAGATGTAGCTGTTGACTGCGATGTTCATCAACGAAATGGTCAGGAACAACTGCGGGATCGACAGCTCAGCGACACTGAGAAACAAGATCGAAACAATCGCCGACACCACCATAAACAGCGCATTAAGGATGTTATTGGCCGCAATCACCCGCGCCCGCTCTTGCTCCACGGTGCGCGACTGGATCAGCGCATACAGCGGCACGATATAAAAGCCGCCAAACAAACCAATGCCAAGGATAGAGCCAAGAATCAACCAGCCTTGGCTGAAACTGAGCACGGTGAGCCAGTCATGCGCGATGGCCGCTTGTGGGAAGCCGCCCGAAAACCACCAAAGCAAAATACCGAAGACGGTTAGACCGATTGAGCCGAAGGGTACTAGGCCGATTTCAACTTTGTGTCCGCTCATGCGCTCACACAGCATCGAGCCTAGGCCAATGCCTAAGGAGAATACGGTGAGAATCAGCGTCACCACACTTTCATCGCCGTACAGCCACTCTTTGGCATAGGCCGGAATCTGCGTCAGGTACACCGCGCCAAGAAACCAAAACCAGGAGTTACCCACTAACGAGCGCGACACTGCCGGGCGCTGGCCCAGGCCGAGCTTCATGATCAGCCACGACTGACGCAGGATATTCCAATCCAATTTAAGCTGCGGCATGGCCGCTGCTGCTGCCGGTATACCGCGGCTGGCCAGGTAACCGCCAACGGCGACCAGCACCACGCAGGCAGCAACGATATAGGCGTAGCCGCTGCTGGCCATGATGATGCCAGCGCCAATGGTGCCGGCGAGGATGGCCAAAAAGGTGCCCATTTCTACCAGCGCGTTACCGCCCACCAACTCCTGCTCTTTAAGATGCTGCGGCAGAATCGAATACTTCACCGGCCCGAACAAGGCTGACTGAGTGCCCATGGCAAATAATACGGCGAGCATCAATGGCAGGTTGCCGAGCAGCACACCCGCGGCGCCCAGCAACATGATCACAATCTCGGCGAACTTGATCTTGCGGATTAACGCGTCCTTAGCGAATTTCTCACCGAACTGGCCGCCAAGGGCTGAAAACAAAAAGAACGGCAGAATAAACAGCAAGGCGCAAAGGTTGATCAACAAGGCCTTATCAGCCCCGGAACTGATCTTGAACAGAATGGCGAGAATCAGCGATTGCTTGAAGATATTGTCGTTAAAAGCACCCAGTAATTGAGTGATAAAAAACGGCAAAAAACGCTTTTTACCCAGTAACGCGAATTGTGATTGTTCGGTCATCGTCCGTTTACCTGTGTGCTGTGGCTAAGCGAGTGATCAGGCATTTGACTGCAAGAGCACCCAACAAAGCCACCGCAACAGCGATTTTTTGCTGCAGTTTCAGCAAATAAGCCGCACTAAAGCGGTAACTGCCCAAGCACACCACGCAGTAAAAAAAACACCAACAGGCCGCCACCAATAGTGGCCAGTAAATGCCGCGTGAGTGCAGCGATGGCAATGGTCAACACACCTGCCAGCAAATAGGCGTTGTCCAAGTTAAACGCCCACTGCTGACCATCGGGTATCAACATGCCCGGCAGCACGATGGCGCTCAACACGGCCGTCGGTACGTAATGCAGGCTCTGGCGCACCAAGGGTGGAAAACGCAGATCAGCAAAGGCAAACAAACTGTAGCGAATGGCAAAGGTGATCAGCGCCATACCGAGGATCAGCAGCCATATATTCATAACCCGCCCTCACCATCAGCGGCTGGCGCTTTATAGCGCTCCAACAGCACACCAATCGCAATGCCGCTCAGCGCCGCTGCCATTAATCCCAGCTTGTACGGCCAGGCATAACAGAGCAACGCCACCGCACCGGCCACCAGCGCTGCGGCAATTTGCGGTTGGCTGCGCAGCGCCGGCACCACAATGCCGATAAAAGTTGCCAACATGGCGAAATCCAGCCCCCAGCCCGCCAGGTTCGGCACACTCTGACCAAACAGCGCGCCCACCAGCGAACTGCTCACCCACGCCACATACAGCGCCAGCGCCACGCCGGCGTGGTACCACTGGCCATGCTCGACCATGCCACGGGCCAGGTAACGGCGTTGCACCACGGCAAAGGTTTCATCGGTCAAACCAAACGCCAACGGCACCCGCCAACGCTGCGCCAACCCACCTACATAAGGTTGTAATGCCGCGCTGTAGAGCACATGACGCAGGTTAACCACCAAGGTGGTGAGCAGAATTACCAGCGTACCGCTGCCCACTGTCAGCAAGCTGATGGCAATAAATTGCGCAGAGCCGGCATACACCAACAACGACATGCCCAACGCCTGACCGATGCTGAGCCCAGCAAGGCTTGCCAGCGCGCCGTAGATCAAACCAAACGGCACAATACCGACGATCATCGGGATGCTGTCACGGCACCCATAGAGAAAATGCTGCAAACGGCTCATGCGCCCTCCTTAGTGCGTAATAGCGTGCCGCATCGCAGCCGCGTCGTCTTGAACAATCGTGCGCCTCGGCGCTGCAACACACTGATTTGTCGCAATACAGCCTGCATGGCACTGGCTAAACTGCAGGCAACCTTGACCTAGGATGTGCTCATGCCAGAAACCCTCGACACCTTGCTGAATTTTGCCAGTGCCTTGGCCGCTGGCTTGTTAATCGGCGCTGAGCGCGGCTGGCAAGGCCGCAATGCGGATGACTCCACGCTGGTTGCGGGCATTCGTACATTCGCCCTGAGTAGTCTGCTCGGCGCCTTTGCCATGCTGCTCGGCGAGCACTTTGGTGCAGCGGCATGGGCTGTGATCTTCGTTGGGTTTGCAGCCTTGGTGGTGGCCTCCTATTTTGGCGAACTGCAACGCCTGGGTGATATGGGCCTGACCAGTGAAGTGGCATTGCTCTTAACCTTTCTGCTGGGCAGCCTAGCCATGGCCGGTTATGCCGGCCTCGCCGCAGCCGGCGCGGTGGCCGTGGCGCTGCTGCTTAACCTTAAGCAATCGTTGCACGGTGCTTTGCAGCGCCTTAGCGAGGCGGAGCTGTCCGGCGCGCTAAAACTGCTGTTTATTTCGCTGGTGTTGCTGCCGGCACTGCCTAATCAGGGCTATGGGCCTTGGCAGGCGTTCAACCCCTATGCCATCTGGTGGATGGTGGTGCTGATCGCCAGCATCGGCTTCGCCGCCTACGTGGCGATTCGTCTGGTGGGCATGCGTCAGGGCTTGCTGATCACTGCGCTGCTGGGCGGTGTGGTGTCGTCCACAGCAATGACCGTGACCTTAGCGCGGTTAGCACCAGGGCGTAATTTGCATGCCATTTTGGCGTGCGGCCTGCTCGCCACCTCGGCCCTGATGTTCCCGCGTATCCTGCTTGAAGTCGGCTTGGTCAATGCCAGCCTGTTACCACAGCTTTTTTGGCCTTTGGGCACGGCCACCTTGGTCTATGCCGGCGGCGCCCTGCTGTATTTTCGCCGCGCGGGCACAGAAAGTGAGGAAGCTGCTGAGCCGCCGCTAAAAAACCCATTTGAATTGGGCCCGGCGTTACGCTTTGCCGCGCTGCTGGCGTTGATTCTGCTGCTGGTCGAAGGAGCGCAACGTTGGCTCGGTGATGTCGGCGTTTACTTGGTGGCGCTGGTCTCGGGGCTGGCTGATGTAGATGCCATCACCCTTTCTTTGGCACGCACTGCCCAAGGTGATTTGAATGCCCAAGTAGCCGTGCAGGGGATTTTTCTGGCGGCGCTGAGTAACAGCGTGGTCAAAGCTTTTTTGGTGGCGGTGATTGGTGGCCGCCAGTTGGCACTGATGACCGTGCCGGTTATGGCAGCCGGCTTGCTCGCAGGCGCGGCAGTGTTGCTGTTGCTGTGAGTCAATGCAGGTAAGCCACTTGGGCGACCTAGCTGCCGATTTATTCGCTCGGCGGATCATCCAGCGCCATGACCCCAGCGGCTTGTTCGAGCAGGTCGCTGGGTAAACTCTTACTGGCGCGAGCGCCCAAGAGTTTGAGGTTTTCCACCCGACTGATGATGTTGCCCCGGCCCTCACAGAGTTTATTACGGGCGCCGGCGTAGGCTTTGTCCAGCTGCTGCAAACGCATGCCCACTTCATCCAAGTCTTGAATAAAGGCGACAAATTTGTCGTACAGCGCGCCAGCACGCTCAGCAATTTCACGGGCATTTTGGCTTTGCCGTTCCTGCCGCCAGAGGCTGTCGATCACCCGTAACGTGGCGAGCAAGGTGGTGGGGCTGACGATCACGATGTGTTGGTCGAAGGCTTCTTGAAATAGGCCTGGGTCCGCTTGCAGCGCTGCGGCAAAAGCCGCTTCGATGGGCACAAACAGCAAAACAAAATCCAGACTGTGCAGGCCCTCAAGACGCTGGTAATCCTTAAGCGACAGTCCCTTAAGGTGGCTGCGCAATGAAAGCACGTGCTGCTTTAGCGCCAGCTGGCGGGTCGGCTCATCATCGGCAGCAATAAACTGCTGGTAAGCGGTCAGGCTGACCTTGGCGTCCACCACCACCTGTTTGTCACCCGGCAGCTGAATCAGTACATCCGGCTGAAAGCGTTCGCCGTCCGCACTCTTCAGGCTGACTTGGGTGTGGTACTCGCGGCCCTTCTCTAAGCCTGCGTGCTCCAGCACGCGCTCCAACACCAGCTCGCCCCAATTGCCTTGGATTTTTTGGCCTTTGAGCGCACGGGTTAAATTGGTCGCTTCATCGCTTAGACGTTGATTGAGTTGTTGCAAGCGCTCTAACTCTTTACCCAAGGAAAAGCGCTCACGGGCTTCTTGCTGGTAGCTTTCTTCCACGCGCTTTTCAAAGGACTGGATGCGTTCTTTAAGTGGATCAAGCAACTGCCCAAGTTGCTGTTGGCTGGTTTCAGCAAAGCGCTGTTCACGCTCATCAAAGATTTTGCCGGCGAGCTCAGCGAACTGTGCACGCAATTCATCCCGCGAGCCTTGCAGGTCACTCAGGCGCTGCTGATGGCTGTCTTGCTGCTCCTTGAGTTCGGCGCCGAGGGCCGCGCGCTGCGCATCGAGGCGACGGATTTCAGCTTCTTGTTGATCACGCTGTTGGGTCGAGGCTTGCGCGGCTTCGCGGGCGATCTGCCGCTCCTGTTGGAGCAAATCGGTTTCGCGGCGCAGCGCGGCTAATTCAGCGTGCTGGTTGGCTTTGATCTCACTGATGTCGACGATTTCTTCGCGGCAATCGTCAACCTGTGCAGCCAGCCCGGCCTGAGCCAGTTGCGCATTACTCAGCCGCTCTTGCAGCAGGCTGAATTCCACGTGCCGGCTGGCGAGGCGGCGTTGCAGCGACCAAACAAGGTAAAGAAGAGGCAGCCCCGCAACGGCAACACCAAACAGTGCAGGAACCAGTGCGGTGGATAAATCGATGGGCATAAGCGGCTCCGCAGAAAAGTACTGGCAGTATAACCAGTACTAACGCCTGAGTCAGAGCTGTTTCAGCAGGTGCTGTGCCTCGAGAGAGCCCTGCCCGGCGGCCAATTCCAGCCAATGCCGCGCTTTTTGCGGCTCATGACTGCGCGACTGGCCATACAACTGACCTAGTTCCAGTTGAGCCCCCATATCGCCCGCGCGGGCAGCCTGACGTAGCAGCTCAAAGCCCATGCGTCGGTCACGTGGGTTGCCACAATCGCGGCACAGCAATTGCCCCAACCGACTTTGCGCCTGCACCACGCCCTGCAGAGCAGGTTGCTTGAGCAGGCGCCCGGCAAAGCGCTTAACACTCGGCGCCTCACCCAAGCGCGGGCTGTCGAGTAACCAGAGGGCAACGCGCGCCGGTAAACGTGGCGCGTTAACTGATTGAGCAGCAGGGATACGAATAATTACGCGAGGCATAAAAAGCAGAGGTGGCTGACGAGGCGCGCCACTCTACTCTTTTCCTCGCCGAGGTAAAGCCTTGCACAACCCGCCAACCGGCGGGCTAGAGCAAGCGCGCAGGTTAATCCACAGAAGCTGTGGATAACTTGGTGGATAACATGGGAGCAAGCGCCCTTATCGCTTACCCTGCGGGGCCCGAAGTCAAACTGGTGGTTTTTTCACCAACATAAAAAATCTATATAATTCATTGACTTATAAAATCAACAAAAAGAATCAAGCGCTTACGTCAATTACCGCATCCAGCTTGACAAGGCGCGACGCTAATGTGCACAAGTTGATGCGGCACGCCGTCGCACTGCTCTTTTTTAGCGCAAAACACGCAGTTAAAGGCGGCCCATCAAGGCTCGCGGTGATGAGCGACAATCCAACTAGAAACCCGCTAACCATGATTGGCAGTATGGCGAACATGGGGTAACGTCCGGCCACGCAACTCCCCCACTATGGATCAGTGCTTATGCCCAGCCGGCGCACCTGGCTGCGACTTGTTGCTTGCTTGGTTGTATTGCTCATCCTACTGGGTGCTTACAGTTATATGAGCCTCAGCCGCTTATTAGTTCGCGAGCAGATTGAACACCTCGAATGGCGCGGCCTGGGCCTCAGCACTCACGGTATCGCGCTGGACTGGCTCAGCTTGCAGCACCCCAATGGGACGTTTGAGCTGGAAACAATACAGCTGCCATGGCGCGGACTCAGCCTAACACTGCCTTTTTGGCAGCAGATTGACATCAGCCGTTTGCAACTGAGCGTACCCACTCAACCGACACCAATAAACTCTGATGTCGTCACGTTAGAGCAGCCGCTAGAGCAGCTGAGTGCGCTTATCCATCGGCTGCCGCAGCGCGTGCAGGTTGCTGCGCTGCATATCGAACTACCCTGCGCCGGCAAACGCTGCCAGTTGCTTGGCGATGTGCACCTGAACACGCTGAGCACAACAACTGCGCAGCAGCTGGAGGTGCAGCTCAACTTTAAGCAGCAACAGGATCAACTGCGCTGGCACGCTCAAGTAAAGGTTGATGCGGGTGCGGCGGACCTGCAACTGAAGCTGGCCATCAATGACCAGCCGCAATTTAAGCTCAGCAGCCGCCTGCAGCGCACCGATACCGAGCAGCACTGGCAAGGTGATCTAACGGCTGACCTAAGACACAGCGCGGCGCTGCAGCGCTGGCTTAGCCAATGGTTGCCCAGCGCCACGGTTAAACTGACGGCAGCGCCAACCGCTGCGCAGCTTGCCGCCAGCTGGCAACTGCAACTGGCGCCGGGGCCCCTCAGCATGGCGTTGCTGCAGCAAGCCCGCGGCCGTATCAATGCCAGCGCAAACCTCAGTGAACCTTGGCCGATACCGGCTATCGGCCAACTGCAGGGCACTTTTAAGCTGGCCGCGCAGGCGCTGGATGGGCAGTGGTTAGCCGAGAGCCTGAGCGCTCAGCTCAACCTTGAGCAGATCCCCAGCGAGCTGATGAGTGGCTTGCCGTCAGCGTTGCGGCCGGATGCGTTGCAATTGAATATCCAGGCCGCGCCACTGCCTACAGTTATTGCTCAAGCGTTGAGCGGCCGCGCCCTGCCCTTGCAACTAAACCTTACGGGTAAGGGCCGCAGCCCGTTTGCGCTGCACGGCACACTGCTCCTAGCCAATGGCCAGCCTTGGGGCTTGCAACTGCTGAACGGCGCGCTTAGCGCCAGCAGCCCTGCGCTGCAGGTAGAGGGTTGGGATATCGGCGCATTACAAACGCAGCTGCAACTTGACGGCTACCTTGATCAACAGCAGGTAGCAATCACCGTGGGCAAAGGCTCACGCCTCAACCTGCAGCACTTAGGTCGTGAGAGTTTTCGGGTGCAGAAACTTGAGGCCAGCAGCAGCAACCTGCAGCTCAAAGCCCAGCTGGCAGCGGGTGGCGTTCAGGACTGGCACGTGCAAGGCCCACTCGACCTGAGTGCACAGCCGCACCATGCGCACTTGCAAGCCCAGCGCTGGTATTGGCAAGGGCCGCTCGATGCCCGTCAGCAGCAGGTGCACCTTGACGGCACGCTGCGCAACGAGGCGGGGTTGCAGGTCAAACTGCAGGCGCAACACGACAGTGCCAAGGGCCTCAGTGTGCAGGCGCAATTGAGCGAACTGTTCCTGCGCACAGGCAATCCGCTGCAAGCCAGCTTTACTGCCTGGCCGGCTTTGCTGGAGCTGAATAATGGCCGAGTGAATGCCAGCGCCAGCCTCACGCTGGCCAGCGCTCAGCAACTGCCCACCGTCAACCTCGAACTGAGTGGCAAGGGCCTCAATGGCATTTACGACCGCACTGCGCTGGAGGGTTTAAGCGGCCAACTAAATCTGCGCATCGACCCTAAGCAACTGCAACTTGAGTTAGCTGAGCTGCGCCTCGACCAAGCCAACCCGGGCATTCCCTTAGGCCCACTGCAGTTGCAAGGTCGCTACAGTGCCGCCCTGCAAACACCCGCCTCCGGCCAATTACAGCTGCAGCACGCAGAGATGCGGGTAATGGGTGGCCACCTGACCCTCACACCTGGGCAGTGGAACCTTAGCGACCAACCCCTGCTGTTTGCGCTGCAGATGCAAGGCCTGGAACTTGAGCAGCTGTTTATCCTCTATCCCACAGAGGGGCTTGCCGGTACGGGCACCCTCGATGGCCACTTGCCGCTGCACATCAGCCACCACGGCGTGACCATCGAACAAGGCCAATTAAGCGCACGCGAACCCGGTGGCCAGCTGCAATTTCACTCCGAACGGATTCGCGCACTGGGCCGCAGCAACCCGGCCATGCAGTTGGTGACTCAGTCATTGGAAGATTTTCGCTACACCACCCTGAGCAGCCAGGTCGATTACAACCAACAAGGTACGCTGCTGTTAGCCATGCGTTTGCAGGGGCAGAACCCCGCTATCGAACAAGGCCGACCGATCCACTTCAACATCAACTTGCAAGAGGACATCCCAACCCTGCTGGCCAGTTTGCAATTGACCGACAAAGTCAGCGACATCATCAAGCAGCGCGTGCAACAGCGTATGCTGCAGCGCAACGCCAAGACGGCTCCAACCGAGCCATGATTCAGATCAAGGAGAAGCGCCATGCGCTTGCGTAATTGTTTCGCCGCCCTGCTGCTCGTGCTGTTCAGTACAGCCTGCACCCCGACTGTGCAGCTGGCGATGCCCAATGAGCCGATCAACATCAACCTCAATGTGAAGATCGAGCACGAAATTTATATCAAGGTGGATAAAGCCCTGGACAGCATGTTCAGCGAATCCAGCGGATTGTTCTAAGGAGCCCAAACATGACTATGTATAAACGCCTTGCCAGCCTGTTACTGCTGCTTAGCCTGAGCCTGCCAGCCGTGGCCTTGAACCTTAATGAAGCCATGTCAGCCCTTGGCGATGCTAAAGCCAGCGGCCAATTGGGTGAGATGCCTAACGGTTACCTGGGGGTTGTCAGCAACACCGCACAGGCAGCCGAAATCGCCAAGCTGATCAACCAAGCGCGGCGCGCCGAATACCAGAAATTAGCCGCCCAGAACGGTATTCAGCTAAGCGATGTAGAAGCCATCGCTGGGCAGAAAGCCCTCGGTAAGACCCCGGCCGGGCAGTTCATCCAGCGCCAAGGCAAATGGCAGGTTAAATAGCCTGCCGGCAAGAACCAAAGGGAGCGCATTGCGCTCCCTTTGGCTTTAACCCGCACACACTCAGCGCGATTAAATCACCGGGTGCCCGGCTTTAGGCTTGAAGTACAGGGTTTCACCGCGGCCTAGGTTGGCTAGGCTGCCATGATCCTTGGCCACTTCCGCCTCAATCAGCTCGCTTTGCCCGGCGACTTTAAGCGTCACACGGGTCGTCGCACCCAAGGGACGAATGTCGCGCACCTCCCCGGCTTGGTGCCCGTCCTGCGCGTGGCGCGAGAGGTGAATCTCGTGGGGACGGAACAGCACATGATGGTCATCGCCAACATATAAACGGTTGGCATCACCAAGGAAGTGGTAGACGAAATCGCTGGCCGGATTCTCATACACCTCAGCCGGTGAGCCGATTTGCTCGATCACGCCTTTGTTCATCACCACAATGCGATCGGCCACTTCCATGGCTTCTTCTTGGTCATGGGTGACGAACACGCTGGTCAGGTTGACGTCTTCGTGCAGCCGCGCCAACCAGCGGCGCAACTCTTTACGCACCTTGGCATCCAGCGCACCGAAGGGTTCATCCAGCAACAATACGCGTGGCTCCACGGCCAAGGCGCGGGCCAAGGCTATGCGCTGACGCTGACCGCCGGAGAGTTGTTCGGGGTAACGATCACCCAGCCAATCGAGCTGCACCAAATCCAGCAGCTCATGGACCTTGCGCTTGATCACCGCCTCAGTGGGGCGCTGTTTCTTGGGTTTCATACGCAGGCCGAAGGCGACGTTGTCGAACACGGTCATGTGACGAAACAGCGCATAGTGCTGAAAGACAAAGCCGACGTTACGGTCGCGCACATCGTGGTTAGAGACATCTTCACCATGGAACTCAATGCTACCGCTGTCGGGCGTTTCCAGCCCGGCGATGATACGCAGCAGCGTGGTCTTGCCGCAGCCAGAGGGGCCGAGCAAGGCCACCAACTCACCACTTTGAATATTCAGGTTGATGTCGTTCAGCGCTTTAAATGCATTGAAATTCTTGCTGACGTTACGAACTTCGATACTCATGCTTTATTCCTCGCCAGCATTGGCTTTAACACGGTTGATACGGGACTCACTCCACTGCTTGAGCAGGAGGATAAACAGCGCCATAAGCAGCAACAGGCTGGCCACACTGAACGCGGCGACGTGATTGTATTCGTTATAAAGAATCTCAACATGCAGCGGCAGCGTATTGGTGTAACCACGAATATGCCCGGACACCACTGATACCGCGCCAAATTCGCCCATAGCGCGCGCGGTACAGAGCACCACGCCATACATCAGGCCCCATTTGATATTGGGCAACGTCACATGCCAGAACATCTGCCAACCATTAGCGCCGAGTAGGCGTGCGGCCTCCTCTTCTTGGGTACCTTGCGCTTGCATCAGCGGGATCAGCTCGCGCGCCACAAAGGGCACGGTGACAAACACCGTCGCCAGGACGATCCCCGGCAGAGCGAAGATGATCTGGATGTCGTGCTCACGCAACCAGGGACCGATAAAACCTTGAGCACCGAACAGCAGCACATAAACCAGCCCGGCAATCACCGGCGACACTGAGAACGGTAGGTCAATCAGGGTCACCAAGATGCTTTTGCCGCGGAACTCAAATTTACTCACGCACCAAGCAGCGGCCACGCCGAAAACAAGATTGAGCGGCACCGCGATAGCCACAGCAAGCAGCGTCAGCTTCAGAGCACTGATCGCATCAGGTTCAATGATCGAGGTGAAGAATACGCCGACACCCTGTTTAAGGGCCTCGGTCACCACAACAAACAGCGGCATTAGCAGAAACAACAAAAACACCAGCCAAGCACTGACCACCAGTACGCGACGACCTTGGGCAGTGCCACGACGCGCGGCATTGGTGGCGGCACTGGCCGTCAGGGGTGTAGATGACATACCAGGCTCCTTATGAACGACTGATGCGACGCTGCAGCAAGTTAATCAGCAGCAGCAAAATAAACGACACCACCAGCATCAACACGCCAATAGCGGTTGCCCCGGCGTAGTTGTACTGGTCCAGCTGAACCATGATTAAGAGCGGCAGAATTTCAGTCTTCATGGGCATATTGCCCGCGATAAAGATCACCGATCCGTATTCACCCACACCCCGGGCAAAAGCCAGAGCAAAGCCGGTCAACCAGGCCGGCAATAGCGCGGGGAGCAGCACATAGCGCGCAATCTGCAACGGTTTAGCACCGAGACAGGCAGCAGCTTCTTCCACTTCACGGGGAATGTCTGCCAGCACCGGCTGCAGGGTGCGCACCACAAATGGCAGCGTCACAAAGGTCAGCGCGAGGGTGATGCCAAGTGGGGTGTAAGCGATTTTGAACCCCAGGTCGCTGGCGAACTGACCGATCAACCCATTTGGCGCATAGAGCGCAGTCAAGGCAATGCCGGCCACAGCAGTTGGCAGAGCAAAAGGCAAGTCGATCATGGCTTCGATAACCTTGCGCCCAGGGAAGGTATAACGCACCAACACCCACGCCAGCAGCGTGCCGATGACACCGTTGATGAGCGCGGCGAGGAAGGCGGTACCAAAGCTCAGCTTCAGCGCGGCGATGACCCTCGACGAAGAGATGATGGCCCAAAACTGATCCCAGGTAAGCTGGGCGGCATGCACAAACATAGCACCCAGAGGGATCAACACTAAGAGGCTGAGGTACACCACGGTGTACCCCAGCGTCAGCCCGAAGCCGGGTATGACGGGGGAAGTACGGCGAGACATGTTTTTGGCCTTGGCGTAGGGCGAAAGAAGGCGTGCTTTGTGTAGGGTGGAAGTCGCTTTTAACTTCCACCAGCGGCGCTCGCAGAGTGCGATGGTGGATCGGTGAAGCGTGATCCACGGGGCGGCCATCCACCCTACGAACGACGGCTTACTGCACTTGATAGATCTGGTCGAAAATGCCGCCATCGTTGAAGAACTTGGGCTGTGCTGTTTTCCAGCCACCGAAATCACCGTCGATGGTCACCAGCTTGAGGTCAGAGAACTGCTGACTAAACTCCTTGGCAACGTCCTGATTACGCGGACGGTAGAAGTGCTTAGCGGCCAGACGCTGACCTTCGTCGCTGTACAGGTAGTTGAGGTAAGCCTCAGCCACTTTGCGGGTGCCTTTCTTATCAACGTTCTGATCAACCACTGCCACCGGCGGCTCAGCCAGAATCGACAATGAAGGCGCAACGATCTCAAAGTTCTTGCCGCCCTCTTCCTTCAGCGCCAGGTATGCCTCGTTTTCCCAAGCCAGCAACACATCGCCAATACCGTTATTGATGAAAGTAACGGACGATCCACGCGCACCGGTGTCCAGCACAGGCACGTTTTTGTAGAGTTTGGCGACAAACGCCTTGGCTTTTTCTTCACTGCCGTACTTCTGCTGAGCAAACGCCCAGGCTGCGAGCAAATTCCAGCGCGCGCCACCCGAAGTTTTCGGGTTCGGGGTGATCACTTCTACACCGGGCTTAACCAGGTCATCCCAGTCCTTGATGCCTTCGGGGTTACCCTTGCGAACCAGAAACACGATGGTCGAGGTGTAGGGCGTGCTGGCATTCGGCAGGCGCTCTTGCCAGTTTTCCGGGATCAGTTTGCCGAGCTTGTGCAACTCGTCGATGTCACCTGCCAACGCCAGGGTCACCACGTCAGCACGCAGGCCGTCGATTACCGCACGGGCCTGTTTGCCCGAACCGCCGTGGGATTGCTGAACGGTGATGGCCTCGTGGCTCTGGGCTTGCCAGTGTTTGTTGAAGGCGGCGTTGAATTCGGTGTAAAGCTCACGGGTCGGGTCATATGACACGTTGAGTAAGGTCTGTGCCGCGGCCGGGCCGGCGATCAGAGCGCTGGCGAGGGCCGCCAGGGCGAAACGACGAATAGACATGGTGCTGCTCCTACTGGGACTGAATCAGAAATGGCGTTCAATGGGGTCGACTGCTTAGCTGCACATTCGTGACGTGCAGCGCGTATTCATGGGTGTGTGCATGGCTCGACTCTTTTCATTTCACGCCCTCCGGTGGTCCGGTCGGGGTGTGTTGTTGAACATGAACTCAGGTGTTGTGGCTGCTTTGAGGGTTCAGGCGGAATTTCTCCTTGCGCTCAATCTGCACCACCTGGCCGTTGTGCACGGTGATTTCCACTGCGCCAAACTTCAGCCCCTGCAGGGCTGCCTGGATTTCTCGCAGAATGCTCACTTCGTCCTGACCTTCTAGGTTTCGCACGGTTGCGGTCATTTCTAAGCTCCTTATAAAAGCCACTGGGTAGCGGGCAAATAGGCCTGGCGAGTGGCTGGGCTGCGGATAGTAGAGGCGCATCTCATATTCCTATAAATACTATTTAAGAACATTTATATAATTATTTAGCATATAAAAAATCAAAGGGTGCGCAACGTCCAATTACCACTTATGGAATAAGCAAATAATTTCTTATTCTTTTTGATATCGACCCGCTCTGCCTACACTGCAGCCATTCACACCTGCAGGAGGGCGCACGATGCGCAACCAGACGATCCGTTATCTGATAGTGCCGGGCTGGCAAGGCTCCGCCGACGAGCACTGGCAAAGCCATTGGCAACGCAGCCTGCCCGGTAGCTCTCGGGTGGAGCAACGCGACTGGCTAAACCCTGACCGCCAAGCCTGGGTTGCCGAGTTGCAGCGCAGCATTGACAGTGATCCGCGCCCGACCATTTTGATTGCCCACAGCTTGGGCTGCATCACGGTGGCGCATTGGGCGGCGCAGGCACCTGTGGAAGCACTGAGCCGAGTTCGTGCCGCGTTACTGGTCGCCCCGGCGGATGTGCAACGAGCCGACTGCCCGCCAGCACTGCAAAACTTCGCACCCATCCCCCAGCATCTATTGCCGTTTCCCAGTCAGCTTATTGGTTCGGACAACGACGGCGCCGCCAGTGCAGCCAGGGCGATTGAATTGGCTCGCGACTGGGGCAGTGAGGCGACCATCCTTGAGAATGCCGGGCATATCAATGTGACGTCTGGGCATCGGCGCTGGGAGCAGGGCTTCGCCTATCTCTATCGCCTGCAAAGTCGCAGTGAGCGGCGCACTCGCCTGCGCGCGTAAGGCTTGCGCCCTGCGGTTCGGCGCAACCAGCCTTACTTCAGCAATCTTATTAAGGTGGCTGCTCAGCGGCTAAACAGCGCCCATCAACCCTCGCATATTTGATTTCAGTTATATCAATAGCATTAAAAGTTTCTTTTTAAGAATAAAGAACCTGTGCAGTATCACCCCCTTATTCTGGCCAAAAGGTCAGGCTTCAACCCCGCGCTGCTCGTCAGCGCCGTGACGAGGAACGACTGCATCATGCTGAAGAAAATCTTGCTGGCCAGCGCCATCATCTCAAGCCTAATGGGTAGCGCCATCGCCGTGGCGGATGAGACGCCAATTCTGAATGCCTCCTACGACATCGCCCGCGAGCTGTTTGCCGAAATCAACCCCAAGTTTGTTGCTCACTGGAAAGAACAGACCGGTAAAGAGTTAAAAATTGACCAATCCTTCGCCGGCTCCTCGCGCCAGGCGCAGGACATCATCCAGGGCAAGAAGGTCGATACCGTGACGTTCAACCAAGTGACCGACGTGGATATCTTGGCCAAACGCGGTTTATTGCGTGAGGACTGGGCCAAGCAGTTCCCCAATAACAGCTCGCCCTACTACAGCACCACGGCGTTTCTGGTGCGCAAAGGCAACCCGAAGAATATCCAAGGCTGGGACGACTTGGCCCGCGACGATGTGAAGCTGGTCTTCCCCAATCCGAAAACCTCCGGCAACGCCCGTTACAGCTACCTGGGCACCTGGCTGCACGCCAACGAAAAATTCAATGGCGATGAAGCGCAAGTGAAAAACTTTGTCGGCAAAGTGCTGCGCAACGTTGAGAACTTCCCCACTGGCGGGCGCGCTGCCACAGTGGCCTTTGCCCAGAACGGCCAAGGTGACGTGCTGCTGACCTTCGAGTCGGAAGTGGTCAACATCGCCAACAGTGAAGAATTTAAATCCGGCGAATACCAGATTGTTGTGCCGCCGGTCAGTGTGCTGGCCGAGTTCCCGGTAGCGCTGGTGGACAAAGTCGTCGACCAAAAAGGCACCCGTGAGGTGTCCAAAGCCTACCTGGACTTCCAGTACAGTAAAGACATCCAGCAACTGCTGACCACCTTCAACTACCGAGTGCACAACCCAGAAGTCGTGGCGGCTACCGCGGCGCAGTTCCCGCAGATTCGCCTGATCAACCCAACCGAAGTACTTGGCACTTGGGATGAGATCACTGCCAAGCATTTCGATGCCGATGGTATCCTTGACCAACTTTTGGCCGAAGGTCGCTAAGGCTTCATCGGTTTGAGCAACAAACAGCCGCCGTCTTTACGGCGGTTTGTGCTTTCAGGGATTTATGTGTGGCTAAGACACCCCGCTTCTTTCTGCAGAACCCGCTGCTACCAGGCTTTGGTCTGAGTTTCGGCTTCAGCACCTTTTACATCTCGCTGGTGATCCTGTTTCCGCTCTCGGCGTTGCTGCTGTATGTCAGCGACATGAGCTGGGCGCAGTACTGGCGGGCGATCAGCGATCCGCGCGTGGTGCAAAGCTATAAGGTGACGATTAGCGGCGCGTTCTACGCCACCGTATTCACCGTATTGATCGGCATCTTGCTGGCGTGGATCATTACCCGGTATGACTTCCCCGGCCGCCGTTTAGTGGATGCGCTGATCGACCTGCCCTTCGCCCTGCCCACCTCGGTGGCGGGTCTGACGTTGGCCACCCTGCTGGCGCCGAGCGGTTGGTTAGGACAGTGGCTGGAACCCATGGGCATCAAACTGGCCTACGCCTACCCCGGCATTTTGATTGCCATGGTGTTTACCAGCCTGCCGTTTGTGGTGCGCACGGTGCAGCCGGTGCTACAGGATCTAGGCCGCGACTACGAGGAAGCCGCCAGCACTCTGGGCGCTAATCGTGTGCAAACGTTTTTTTACGTGGTGCTGCCCACCCTGATTCCGGCGCTGCTGACCGGCGCTTCGCAATCGTTTATCCGCAGCCTAGGCGAGTTTGGCGCGGTGATCATGATTGCTGGCAACATCCCGTTCAAAACTGAAGTGACTTCGCTGATGATTTTCGTGCGGTTGCAGGAGTTCAACTACCCCGCGGCTGCGGCAATTGCCTCGGTCATTCTGCTGGCCTCACTGGTGCTGCTGTTTAGCCTGCAAGTGCTGCAAGGCCGCCTGTTCAAATGGCAACGGCAAGGCATATGAAAAAACCTCAATACTGGCACCAATGGCTGTTGATCGGCCTTGGGCTGAGCCTGATCACCCTGATTCTGCTGGTGCCGCTGGCGCTGATTTTCACTAAAGCCTTCTCCGGTGGCCTGGCCTTGTTGTGGGGCAACCTGGGTGAGGACTTTATGCTCCACGCCATCGGCCTAACCCTGCTGGTGGCGGCGCTGACGGTGCCGATCAACCTGTGTTTCGGCATTCTGCTGGCCTGGTGCGTAACCCATTACGATTTTCGCGGGCGCAAGCTGCTGACCACCCTGCTCGACATCCCGTACGCGGTGTCACCGGTGGTGGCCGGGCTCTGTTACTTGGTGGTGTATGGGCTGGAACACGCGCTGGGGCGCTGGTTCTACGATAACGGCATGCAGTTGATGTTTGCCTGGCCGGGTATCGTCATGGTCACGGTGTTTGTCACCGCGCCCTATGTGGCGCGCATTCTGATTCCGGTGATGCAGGCCCAAGGCCAGGATGAAGAAACCGCAGCACTGTGTCTGGGGGCCAATGGCTGGCAGATTTTCCGCCACATCACCCTGCCGAAGATCAAATGGGCACTGCTGTATGGCGTGGTCATCACCAATGCCCGCGCGGTGGGTGAGTTCGGTGCGGTGTCAGTGGTGTCCGGCACCATCATCAACCAGACCCTGACCCTGCCGCTGCTGGTCGATCAGCTGAACAACGATTACAAGCCCGCCGCCGCTTTTACCGCCGCTGCGCTGCTGGCCTGCATGGCTCTGCTGACCTTGCTGCTGAAAACCTTTATGGAATGGCGGCAACGCAGCCTGATGCAACGTTCTGAGGCGGTTTAGCGGTTTACTCGCCACAGCAAAAGGCCCACTGAGTGGGCCTTCTTTTACACGGTCGATACCGTCCTGGCTGTAAGCGCAACGCCGGGCTGCTAAAGCGCGGCCGTGCTTACAAACACGGCTAATCAACCATCACGGCTGCAGGTTTACTCTTCGCTGATGATGAGCTCAACGCGGCGGTTCATCTGCCGGCCCGAGGCCGATTCATTACCGGCAACCGGCATGCTCTCGCCTTTACCTGCAGCACTCAAACGGCTTGGTGCAACACCTTGGCCTGTTAGGTAACTCATCACCGATGCAGCACGGCGCTGGGACAAGCTGAGGTTATTTTCTTCACTACCGACGCTATCGGTATGCCCTTCAATCATCACGCGCCGCTCAGGGTTCTGCTTAAGAAAAATCGCTAACTTGCCCAGGTTATTCGCCGTACCCGCACGCAACTCGGAGCGAGCCGTGGCAAACAGTACATCGCCCAGAGTCATGACCAAGCCACGCTCAGTTTGCTTGGCATTCAGCTCGTCCAGTTGCTGCTGCAACTGATCAGCCTCACGGGTGCGTGAATCCAAACGTGCGCCTTCGCGTTGGGCGCTAAGGGCTTTGCGCTGATCTTCATAAAACCGCGCTTGCGCTAAGGCGCTGGCGATTTCTACTTTACGGTCAGCCATCACCACCAGATGCTGACCCAGTGCTTGCTCCTCTGCCTCGTCTTCACGCGGTTGTTCGGCAACGATCACCGCCTGCTCAGCCGCTTTAAGCGCCACCGGTGCCCGGGTATTAAGCTGCGGGTCAGCTTGCAGGCGCGTAAGTTTAGTGCGGGCATCCGCTGCACCTTGCGGCATAGTCGGCGGAGAAGCACAGCCAGCCAGGGTCAGGCTGATGGCAGCAGCCAGCAACAGGTACTTCACGTTATGGGCCGTGTTCATTGTTGAGCTCCTGTGTTGCGCTGCATTTCTTGCTTGAGGCTGTTGGTGCTTTTACGCATTTCGTCGTTAACAACGTTGGCCTTGGTTGCTTGCGACTTGGCCAGCGCCAATTCGGCTTCAACCCGCGACTGATCCGCCAAGCGCTCAGCCATCAACATTTGTTCGCGCTGGACGGCCAAATTAGCCGCAGCCAGTTTCTCCCGCGCAACGCCCAACTCCGGCGAGGCGTAGTCAGCCACACGCGCTTGTTCGGCATTGCTGATCGCCGATTCAGCCGCTTGCAACGCTTGATTGGGCGCTACCGGCGGTGCGGCGCAGGCGCTCAGCAACAGCAGCCCAGTAAAGAGGCCGGCCAGTCGTAACGCAGTCGTGCCAGAAAGCATGGATGAAGTCCTGTTCATAGGTATGTCCTCAAAGCAATTACGGGTGAGCGGGCGGCGGTTTTTTCCACGCGCACACTCAGGTTGGCTAGACCGCAGCGCTAAGCAGCACTGCAGCGAGCATTTTTAGCGGCCGGAGCAACGGCTCACGACGCAGCTGGGCGCAGCGTTCTGCGCCATGTTTAGAGCAATCAGCAGGCTGCCCACGGCCAGCCCGGCATAAGCGAGGGCGAAGGCCAATAAAAGTGGGCGGAAGTCCATGTTCATCAGGTTTCTCCAATCAGCCGACAAGCGCCTTGGTTGCAAACAGCACCGCGCTTAAACGGGGCCACTGTCACGCTGGCTTTTGCGGGCAAAAAAACCTTGGACCTGAGCATCAGCATCGCTGCGGGAGAAGCCATAACGCGCCTGCAGCAAGCCTGCTAAACGCTGCATATGGCCGGCATGGTGCAGTTCAGGGTTGTGTAACGCGCGCGCCCATGCCATTCGCATGGCGCCTAGGTGCTGACGCCATTGGCCTTTCAGATGCTGCAATGCGGGCAGATTCATGGCCGTCCTGGCGCAGCACAACGAGTGACACCTTCATGACAACCCACACACACCATCAACTGATCAGGTCGCATAGCTGCACACATGTTGAACTCCCTTATCAGCGCTGCTCTTAGGCTAAGGACGCAGCTTGCAGAGCCAACAATCGCAGTAACAGCAGAGCCTGTCGGTACGCTGGCGCGCATAGCGTAAACATTGCGAAAAGAGTTTCGCGGCGGGTGCGTACGGCGGCGCACAGACGGGTTTGCCAGAGCCCCCTAAGCTGGTGCTCGGCCGTCAGTGACGGATCACGACAAGGAGCTGCACCATGGACCTTTACCGTCACCACGTATCAGGCTTCTTCAGCCAGCGCAGCAGCGCCGAACAGGCGCTAGCTCAGCTGATACAGCGCGGCTTACACAGCGAGCAACTGCAGATAGTTACTAGCAGCGTCGACGCAGCTACGGCGTCTGTAACACCGGCACGCCGCAACAAAGCCCTGAAAAACACGTTGTTCGACACCACCATTGGTGCCGGCATTGGCATCGGCATGGGTGCGTTGCTTGCAGTGGCATTGATCGTCAGTGAGGCCAGCCTATTCCATGCCAGCCCGCTGCTCACATCCTTCGCGCTGATGGGTGCGGGAGCTCTTATCGGTGGTTTTTTAGGCCGCGTCATTGGTGCATCAGCGTTCGCCGGCCAGCCTTATGGGCGGTCCAACATGCCGGCCAATAGCGCTACTTACAGCGATGTGGTGCTGGTGGCGCAAACTCACAACGCACAGCAAACTCACATGGCTCGCGAGGTCATTAAGGCCACAGCAGGCTTGGTTAAGGACATCAACATGACGCCGGCCAGCGCGCCACAGACCCAGCGCTAAAGCCGAGCGCAGGCCAGGAGACAGCGCAGCAGCTGAGAGCTGGGCAACGATGCCAGGCGCACGCCTCACCTCAGGTGAAAACGCGCCAACTCGCTCGCGGTCAACACGCGCATACGACGCGGCTCGGTGCTGTTAATCGCCTCAAGCAGCGCCAGCGGCACCTGCATTTCCTTAAAGTAGGCCACCTGACTGGCGCGGCTTGCACTGGCCTTAGAGGCGGAATGTACGGAATCACTGCCAGGGTAATAAGGCCGGTGTATAGCAACATGACCGCGCACTGTTTTAGCGTGGCCGGCTGCCAGTAGGTATACGCAACTGCCTTGGCACACTGCACCACTTGGCACCCACGTATCGAAGCCCGTTTCGCGCAGCAGCCGACCCATGCGAATGGCCTCACTGACGCTGCCGCCAATACTGTCGAGCATGACCACCTTGCGGTTAAATTTACCCGGGTTGGCCTTGATGCCCTTGAGCAAGGCCTCATAATCGCCCGGCACGATGTCCTCGGAGACTTTCGCCACCAGGATTGGCCCAAGGGTCTTATCCGGCCCGGCCTGCACCTCAACTTTGGCTAAGGCATTATTGGCGCAGAGCAGCACCGCGCAGCTAATTACAGCCTGAAACACTCTCCGGCGCATAAATCTGATAATCCCTAACGCAACATTATTTATCGGTGGGCAAGATACCCTGCAGCGACGCTTACGCCTACGCGCAACAACTTCAATTAAATCGCCCATTTCACCGCAGAGAGTGCCCCGTGGCCACGATGTTCGAAATCCAGCAGCAAAACCCTGAACGCTACCGCCAGCAAACCCGGCGCAGCACGCTGATCATCGCCTTGGGGTTTGTTGCCCTGGCGATGCTGTTGTCCACCGCGGCGGTCATGCTATTTGGCCAACCGGGAGGGGATAATTTTCACTGGAACATGAGCGGCGTGGTGCTCGCCTTAGTGCTGACGGTGGCCGTGGTGCGCCGTGTGATGTGGACTAAACCATGGATGGCTGCTGCTGTTTATGGCTGGCGACTAAAGCGCAGCCTCATGCGCATCACCAACGTGATGCACCATGTCAAAGCGGGCGTAGCGGTACATGATCCAGACGCGATGCACCTGCTGCGCTTCTACCACCTCGGCCTGACCCAAATGCACCAACTGGACGCCAACTCCAGCGCACTCAGCGAAGCCGTTGCGGAAATCGACCGGCATAGAGAACGCATGCAGAGCGTGGGGATGGATATTGATCAGCCAGCACTCGATTCCAACTGGATTGCAGCGGTGAAAAAAATCAGCGCGGTGCGCAGCTAAACGTTATGGCGGTTTACTGATCGGCGATTGAGCGATGGCCATAATGGCCCCGTGGACTAACCTGCGGTCAGGATCACGGCTTGGCTTGCGCCAATCATTCACTCCAAACACCCGCGGAACGCTCACCATGCACAGCCCTCGCACCCCTCGGCACCCAATCAGATGGCTATTGTTCTGCATGGCCTGGCTGGCCTCGTGCGCCTGGGCGACGGAGGCCTTGGATGCCACGGTAATGCCGGCGGGGGCGCTGTCGCTCAGCGAATTTGTCGCGCTGCTGGAAGACCCTGAGCGAAACCTGACGCTGGCAGATGTTCAAACCGCGGCACAGGCCGCGCGCTTTAAGACTGACTTACCGGCCAGCAGCTCCCTGAACCTCGGCTTTACCCGCTCCGCTTACTGGTTGCGCTTAACGTTACGCAATCACAGCAACACACCGCTTGAACGCATGTTGACGGTTGATAACCCGCGCATCGCGTTTATCCAAGCACACCTGCCCGATGCCAGTGGCCAGTACCGGTCAATCGTTACCGGCAGCGACGTACCCAACTCACGCCTCTACCCCAACCGTAATTTTGTTTTCCCCCTGACCTTAGCGCCCGCCAGCGAGCAGGTGGTGTACCTACGCATCGCGTCCAATATCGGTTTGCTGGTTCCACTGCAGCTGTGGTCACCGGCGGCCTTCCATGCCCATGAGCGCAATGACTACCTGGTGCAGGCTTGGTACTTCGGCATTGTCAGCGCCATGATCCTGTTCAACCTGATGCTGTTCTTCGCCCTGCGTGACCGCATTTACCTGCTGTATGTGGTTTTTGTAACCTGCCTGGCCTTCACCTTGGCAATCAAGAACGGCTTAGTGGGCGAACTATGGCCGGGCGGCACATTGCTTGATATGAACGCGGCCTATTACTCAGGCGCATCACTGACCCTCAGCGCGCTGCTGCTCTTTATGCGCCGCATGCTGCGCACTGATCAGCTGATGCCGCGAACAGACCGGTTGTTACTGGGCATGATCATCTTCTTCGCCCTCACGCCGCTGGCGTTTGCCTTAGCCCTGCCAACCCTGGTTCGCGCAGGTATCGTGCTGTACATGGCCAGCGTTGTAGTGATTCTGATCGTGGTGGTGGCGTGCGCCCTTAAACGTCAGCGCAATGCCTATTTCTTCTTGGCCGCTTTCGCCGTTCTCATACTGGGAGCCGCGACCACCTTGCTTAGGGCGGTGGGTGTCTTGCCAACCAACGCCTTCACGGTGGACGCTATTCAACTGGGCTCAGCCGTGGAAATGCTCTTACTGGCCTTCGCGCTGGCTGACCGCTTTAATGTGATGCGCCGTGATAAAGCCCAAGTGCAGACTGATTTACTGCGCGCCCAACAACAATTGCTAGACACCCTGCAAAACTCTGAGCGCCAACTGGAGCAGCGGGTTGCAGAACGTACTGATGAGTTGCAGTTACTCAACAGCAAGCTCGAAGCCTTGAGCCTAACTGACGGCTTAACCGGCATCGCTAATCGCCGTGATTTTGACAGCATCCTGCAGCAGGAATGGCAGCGCGCCCAACGCTTAAGCCAGCCTTTAGCGCTGGGCATACTCGATGTGGATTGGTTTAAACGCTACAACGACCTCTATGGCCACCCGGCGGGTGATGTGTGCCTGCGACAGATCGCGCAAACGCTAGCTTCCACGGTGTGCCGCGCCAGCGACTTTGTGGCCCGCTATGGCGGTGAAGAATTTGTCTTTATTGCACCCATGACCGAAGCCAGCAACGCCATGGACATTGCCCACAAATTAGTCCAAACAATTGCTGATCTAGCCATGCCGCACAACGACTCGCCCCTCGGTTGCGTCACGGTGAGCATTGGTGTGGCGGTCATGGTTCCCAGCACCGAGCACAACGCCGAGGTCATCGTGCAGCGCGCGGATGCCGCGCTCTATCAAGCCAAAACCCAAGGCCGCAACCGCACGGTATTGGCAGAATAATAACAGGCGAGCAAAACGCTGGTCGGGGCATTGCGTCGACTGTTTATAACGGCTGAAGCACGAAGCTGATGGCACTTGAGTGGGACAAGGGCATTAGTACGCGCTGGTTTGCCGGCAAACCTAGCCACGCAGCCTGTATTTTTAACAGACAAGAAAAAGCCCCGTAATTCATTGAATTACGGGGCTTTTCTATATGTGGCGGGAAGACAGGGATTCGAACCCTGGGTACTATCGCTAGTACAACGGATTTCGAATCCGTCCCGTTCGGCCACTCCGGCACCTTCCCGTGCGGCGCGCATAATAGCAGCAGAAGTGGATTTGGCGAACCCCCGTTTTTAAATTTCTCATATGCATTCAGGTGCTTGCGATTGAAGGCCAAGCGCGAACGCAACGCTTGCATGGCGCTTGGCTGAATCGCAAACAGTAAAAAGGGGCATCGAAATGCCCCTCTGTTCATTTACGAGCCAAGCAAAGCGGGTTAAACCGTCAGACGCGTCAGCGCCTCGCGGTATTTATCCGCTGTTTTCTGCGCCACATCAGCCGGTACTGCAGGTGCTGGTGGTTCTTTATTCCAACCGGTGGACTCCAACCAATCACGCACAAATTGTTTGTCGAAGCTCGGCGGATTGGTGCCTTCCACATAGCTGTCAGCCGGCCAGAAGCGACTGGAGTCGGGGGTCAGGGCTTCGTCCATGAGGGTCAGGGTACCGTCCTCATCAAGGCCGAATTCAAACTTGGTGTCGGCGATGATGATGCCGCGCGTGGACGCGTATTCAACCGCAGCGCTGTACAGGGCAATAGAGGTGTCACGCACGTTGGCGGCTAATTCGGCGCCGATGATCGCTTCGCACTGGGCGAAAGAAATGTTCTCGTCGTGATCGCCAACGGCGGCCTTGGTCGAGGGGGTGAAGATCGGCTGCAGCAGTTTGGCCGCTTCCTTAAGCCCCGCTGGCAGTTGAATGCCGCATACGGTGCCGCTCTTCTGGTATTCCTTCCAGCCAGAACCGACGATATAACCGCGCACAATGGCTTCTACCGCAACCGGCTTAAGGCGCTTAGCGACCACTGCGCGACCTTCTACCAGCGGCAGTTCCGCCGCCGAGACGATGTCTTCGACCTTGTCGCCGGTGAAATGGTTAGGCACCACATGGGCCAGCTTGTCGAACCAAAAATTAGAGATGGCGGTGAGGATTTTGCCTTTTTCCGGAATCGGTTCATTGAGGATCACATCGAATGCCGAGAGGCGGTCGGTGGCCACCATCAGCATGCGTTTGTCGTCAATCTCGTAAAGATCCCGGACTTTGCCCGAATAGATTTTCTTCAGGCTCAGGGTGGTAGCTGTGCTCATGTCGGAATTTCCGCCTTTGGTAAACAAAACAGGCGAAACCCGCCGGGTTTCGCCTATTGGTCGTGCCAATGCAGCTGTTAACTGCTGTTAGCCAAGGTTTTCCTGGATCAAGTCCAGCACCTTGCGTGCGACATCAGCCGGAGCAATGGTATTGAGGTCTTTTTCCACGGTGACTTGCACACTATCGCCAACAGCGGTCAGGCGAACCTGATAGCGCTCAGCGCGGGCGTCAATTTCTTCTTTGCTCGCCCCGCCGCCAAACACCTTGCCGAAGAAGCCTGGCTCATCATCCGGCTTTTGCGCCCGCTCAGCTAAGTTGATGAAGTACACACCCAGACTGCGATTGATGTCGTCGATGCGCACATCGGCCATTTCCAAGGAGCGACCCACACCCGACCATGCCCGGTCGAAATCAGCACCCAGGCTCAGCACTGGGTTACCGTTGCCGTCCTCGGACAGGCTGACGCGGTTAGGCGCATCGTAGTCGCGAGCGGCCAGCAAAGAGACGGAACCACCCTGCTCGGCACTTCGGGCAAGGCTGACCAGCATTTCATCCAGCAGGGCTGCATCCAGGCTTGGGTTGCTGCTACGAGTGGTGAAAGCCACATCGGCCGTGCTACCGGCTGGGCGCTCGGCGCTGACCACGAAAATTTCGCTGGTATTGCGCTGAACGCCTGGCTCGATGCGCACACGTACGCGCGTTTCGGCGTCGGTGGTAAGGCCAGCAGTGTCGCTGTTCAGGCGACGCACCATGGTCTCAGACAAGCCATCAAAACGTTGCCATGCGGTGCTGAATTCACCGGTTTGCGGACGTTCTTCAGCAATCTGGAAGCCGTTATCAGCAAAAAACTGACGCGCCACCGGCCACACTTCGGCAGGCACGCGCTGCGCCACAACCCAGCGCGACTCGCCACTTTTTTGCAGGCTGAACTCGCTCACATCAGCGCCTGTGCTTAATGACTGTGGGCGCGGCACGGTGAATTCGCCGCTATCAGTGGTGGTGGCAACTTGTTGCGGCACCGGCAGCAGGGGGTCAATACGCTTAGCGTCAACATTTGCCGGGATTTGCATGGCGGCCGTCTGACGGGCTTCGAGGTAGTCGCTGCCGCGGTCACGGAAGTAGCCGTTTTCGCCATAGATCCAGCCACAACCGCTGGTACCAGCGATGATCAGGGCTAATGCAGAGAGTCCGGTGAGTCGCTTCATGCGTCGTAATTCCTCAATTAAACCAATACGCCGGACTGGCGCAGGGCCTGACGCAGCGGTTCATGACAACGTGGGCTGAGCCAAGTCAGTGGCAGACGGATACCGTCCGGCATCAAACCCATTTCATGCAACGCCCATTTCACCGGGATCGGGTTGGATTCAATAAACAGTGCCTTGTGCAACGGCATCAAACGATCGTTGATGGCACGCGCAATAGCGGTTTCACCCCGCATGGCTGCAGCGCACAAATCACTCATGGCGCGCGGGGCAACGTTGGCGGTTACCGAGATATTGCCCTTACCGCCCATCAGCATCAACTCGACGGCGGTGGCGTCATCACCGGAATAAACCAAGAAGTCTTTGCTTACACGGTCGAGCACTTCCTGACCGCGCTGCAGGTCGCCAGTGGCTTCTTTGATGCCAATGATGTTGTCGATTTTGGCCAGACGCTCAACCGTCTCCGGCAACATGTCGCAGACCGTACGACCGGGCACGTTGTAAAGAATCTGCGGAATGGCCACCGATTCAGCAATGTGGCGAAAATGCAGGTACAAACCTTCCTGAGTCGGCTTGTTGTAATAAGGCGTAACCAGCAGGCAGGCGTCAGCGCCAACATCTTTGGCGGCGCGGGTCAGCTCGACTGATTCCCGAGTGGAATTGCCACCGGTTCCCGCGATAACTGGGATGCGCCCAGCCACCTGAGCGACGATTCGGCGGATCACTTCAACGTGCTCACCGACATCAAGCGTGGCGGACTCACCCGTGGTGCCGACCGCGACGATGGCGTTGGTGCCCTCTTGCAGGTGGAAATCCACCAGTTTGCTCAAGCTGTCCCAATCAAGATCACCTTGTGCATCCATGGGCGTAACCAGTGCAACCATACTGCCCGCAATCATGCAACCGCTCCTGCCGGAAAAAGAGAGCGTAATGGTACTGGTGCCACCTGCCTTGCACAAGGGAAGTACCGAGCCCAAGCACAGACAATCTTTATTGGCGTAACGCCGCACATTCCTCACCGCTGAGCCCTACCGGCATTCCCCTAAGCGGTGCTTTTCGCTACCCTTCGGGCTTTGATCAGTACGGTGCAGGCGAGCTGATCGTTCAACGTTTAGGAAGGCTGCATGTCCACCCCCTCAGTTCGCGAACAATTTTTGCTTATCAGCGCCCTTGGCCCCAACGCCATGGAGCTGACCAACGTGTTGTGCCGTACCAGTCACGAGAACCGTTGCGCCGTCGTCAGCACTCGCCTCAGCCGGCACGGCGAATACAGCGCTTTAGTGCTGCAAATATCGGGCAGCTGGGATGCGTTGGCGCGCCTGGAGTCGAGCTTGCCCGCGCTGGCTAAAAAGCACAGCTTCACGGTTAACGTGATTCGCAGCGCCGCCTCGGAAAGCCGCCCGCAGGCTTTACCCTATGTGGCGTATGTCAGCTCGGCCTACCGGCCGGACATCCTAAATGAGTTGTGCCAGTTTTTTATCGACCACCAGGTCGAGCTGGAGAACCTCACGTGCGACACCTACCAAGCCCCGCAAACGGGCGGCACCATGCTCAATGCCACACTGACTGTGACCCTGCCTGCCGGCACACAGATCAGCTGGTTGCGCGACCAGTTTCTCGACTTTGCCGATGCGTTGAATTTGGATGCATTGATTGAACCTTGGCGTCCACAGAACCCATAAGGAGCAGCGTTTTATGGCCGTAGCACTCGACACTCCAGTTGCAGATTTTCAAGCAGAGGCCACCAGCGGCCAGACCATCAAGCTGTCTGAGCTAAACGGCCAGCAGGTGGTGATCTACTTCTACCCCAAGGACAGCACCCCCGGTTGCACCACGGAGGGGCAAGGCTTTCGCGATCAGTACCCGGCGTTTCAAGCCGCCAACACCCGAGTGTTTGGGGTATCCAGGGACGGCATGAAGTCTCACGAGAACTTCAAGGGCAAGCAGCAGTTCCCCTTCGAACTGATCTCTGACAAAGATGAAGCCGTCTGCCAACTGTTCGATGTGATCAAATTGAAGAAGCTCTACGGTAAGGAATACTTAGGCGTGGACCGCAGCACCTTTCTCATCGACCAAGAGGGTGTGCTGCGCCAAGAATGGCGGGGCGTCAAAGTGCCAGGTCATGTTGATGCCGTGCTGGCCGCCGCCCAAGCCTTGAATAAAGCCTAAGCCCCGGTCCAGACAAGAAAAAGCCGGTCAAGTGACCGGCTTTTTTTGTGCCCGGGCCATTACGTTTTATGGCTGCGATATTGGCTCGCTGCGAGGCCAAGCATCGATCACGGCCTTGCACAGGGTCGCCAGCGGAATAGCGAAGAATACTCCCCAGAAACCCCAAATACCGCCAAACAACAATACCGCGCAGATAATAGCCACTGGGTGTAGGTTGACCGCCTCGGAGAACAACAAAGGGACCAAGACATTGCCGTCTAGCGCCTGGATAATTGCGTAAACCATCATCAGGTAGATGAACTGGTCACCAAAGCCCCACTGGAAAAGTCCGATCAATGCCACCGGCACCGTCACCACTACCGCACCGATATATGGCACGACCACTGACAGGCCGACAAACAAGGCCAGCAACGCCGCATAGTTAAGACCCAGGTAGGCAAAGGCAATGTAGGTGACCACGCCACAAATTATGATCTCAATAACCTTGCCACGGATGTAGTTGGCAATCTGCTTGTTCATCTCCTGCGCCACCTGGGTGATCAGCACTCGCTCAGACGGCAGATAGCCGCGAAACCATGCGCCAATCAGCTCACGATCCTTGAGAAAAAAGAACACCAGAATCGGCACTAAGACCAAATAGATCATGATACTGACCAGCATCGGCAGGCTGGAAAGAGAAAACGACAGCGCCCACTGACCGAACTTACCAACCTCGCCTCTTGCAGCCTCAATCAGCTGCAGAACCTGCGCATCAGTGATAAGCGTCGGGTATTGCTCCGGCAACAATAGAAATAATGACTGCCACTCACCCAACATGCGCGGCAGCTCATTAAAAAGGGTACTCAGCTGTTGCCACAGTATCGGCATCAGTACCAACACAAACAGCGCGAGCATGCTCATGAACAAGGTGAATACCAACCACACCGCTACAACTTGGGGTAAACGTAAGCGCTCAAACGCATTGACCAATCCCTGCATCAGAAACGCCAACACCAGTCCGGTCAACACCGGAGCAAGCATGCCGCCTAGGGTCAGGATGACGGCAAAGCCAACGATCAGCAGCAACGCCAGCACTACCGCCTGTTCATCAGAAAAATAGCGATAAACCCAATCCTGAAACACCTTGACCATTATTGCTCCTCGCCAGCGATACAGCATTTATATGGCACGTTTAACAGTACCCAAAGTAAGCAATCTAGGCTTTGCGTAGCCAATAGCGGTAAATACCGCCTTCGACTTCTTCGCGCAAAAAATCGTGCCCGGCCAAACTGGCGAAGACACGAAAATCGCGCTGCGAGCCGGCGTCGGTGGCTTCAACCTTAAGCACGGCACCACTGGCCATGCGATTGAGCTCCAGCTTGGCCTTGAGTAACGGCAACGGACAGTTGAGGCCGCACGCATCTAAGTGCACATCGAAGTCTTCGGCAGGCCATTGCATATCGATCATTTGTCCGCTTTTAAGAGGGCCGCAAGGATAACCAAGACCGCACAACTCTGGCCAGCACCGCTGCCAGGCAGCTACAGTAGCCCTTTGTTCGACACGAGCTTTTTGCATGAGCCTTTTGCGCCCTACCCTGTTGACGCTCGCTTGCCTGCTGGCAGCCCCTGGAATGGCCAGCGACTTGCCTTCCCTGGGTGATGCCAGTTCCGCCATCGTTTCACCTCAGCAAGAGCACCAGCTGGGGCGCGCTTGGCTGAGTTTAGTGCGCGGCCAAGTCAGCCAGCTTGATGACCCGCAACTCAAAGACTTTATCGAGACCAGTGTTTATCGGCTGAGCGAAACCAGCCAACTGCAAGACCGCCGATTGGAGTTCGTACTGCTCAACAGCCCGCAGATAAACGCCTTTGCCGCTCCAGGCGGGATCGTAGGGGTCAATGGCGGCCTGTTCTTATATGCCCAGACCGAAGCCGAATACGCCTCAGTGATGGCTCACGAACTGGCGCACTTGTCGCAGCGTCATTTCGCCCGCGGCCTCGAAGCACAGCAGCGCATGCAAATTCCGGTAATGGCCGGCTTGCTGGCGGGTATCGTTGCCGCCGCCGCTGGCGCTGGAGACTTGGGCATTGCAGCAATCGCGTCGACTCAAGCGGCAGCCATGCAGGAGCAACGACGCTTCTCCCGTCAAAACGAGCAGGAAGCTGACCGTATTGGCTTGGTCAACTTGGAAAAAGCTGGCTTCGACCCTCGCGCCATGCCGAGTATGTTTTCACGTCTAATGCGCCAATATCGCTATGACCGCAAACCACCAGAATTCTTGCTGACTCACCCTGTTTCAGAATCGCGCATTGCCGACACGCGTAACCGTGCCGAGCAATACCCGGTTTCAGGCATCACCGACAGCGTGCGCTATCAACTGATGCGCGCGCGCGTGCAGCTGATCTACGAAGAAACACCTGGGGTGGCGGCCAAACGTTTTCGCAATATGCTCGACGAAAATCCGAAGATGGAAGCCGCTCGCTACGGCCTTGCCATTGCACAACTGAAAAGCGGGCAACACAAACAGGCCCGCGAAACTCTGCAGCCGCTGCTGCAGAGCGCCCCAAACGATGTGAGCTACAACCTGGCGCACGTTGAACTGGACATGGCGGCCAATCGTTTAAGCGATGCGCAAAGCCGGATTACCCGACTGCTGAGCCTTTACCCGAACAACTACCCGGTTAACCAGGCCCATATCGATTTACTGATGAAGCAGGTACGCACCCAAGAAGCGGAGCGCGCCCTCGACGAAATGCTGAAACGTCGCGGTAAGGACCCAGACGTCTGGTATCAAGTGGCAGAAGTGCGCGGCCTAAGTGGCAACACCATCGGCCTGCACCAGGCCCGCGGCGAGTATTTTGCGTTGGTCGGCGATTACAATCAGGCCTTGGAACAGCTCGACTTCGCTAAGCGGCGCGCCACTAATAACTTCCAGCTGGCGTCACGCATTGATGCCAGGCAGCGAGAGCTGATCGAAGAACAACGCATCATCGAGCAGATGCTGCGCTAAGGCAGTCAGCTGTGCAGACAAAAGCCAGGTCAATACCTGGCTTTTTTGTATGCTGAGCTTAAGCGTTACCACTTAATTTAAGCCGCGCCGCCTGAGTAAAATCAAGCATGCGCTTGAGCGGCCTAATGGCTTTAGGGATAAGCGCCGGGTCGACAAAAATCTCGTTACTGCCCTCACGCAAGCACGCCAAGGTGCGCTCCAACGTATTCATCGCCATCCATGGGCAATGGGCACAGCTGCGACAGGCCGCGCCGTTACCGGCGGTAGGCGCGGCAATAAACTCTTTATCCGGGCACAGCTGCTGCATTTTGTAAAAAATGCCGGCATCAGTCGCCACGATAAACGTCTTATTAGGCAAGTTTTGCGCGGCAGCAATTAGCTGGCTGGTGGAGCCCACCGCATCAGCCAACTCAATCACGGCCATCGGCGACTCCGGGTGCACCAGCACGGCCGCAGCCGGATACAGCGCCTTCATGGCTTCTAACTGCTTAGACTTGAACTCCTCATGGACGATGCAGGCGCCGTCCCACAGCAGCATGTCGGCACCGGTTTTATTCTGGATATAACGACCCAAATGCTGATCCGGCGCCCAGAGAATGCTCTCGCCGTTATCCATCAAGTGCTCAACGATTTCCACTGCGCAGCTGGATGTCACCACCCAATCAGCCCGTGCCTTCACAGCTGCCGACGTATTGGCATACACCACCACGGTGCGCTGCGGGTGTTGATCGCAAAACGCCGCAAACTCGTCCACCGGGCAACCCAAATCGAGCGAGCACGTCGCCTCCAAGGTTGGCATCAGCACGCGCTTTTCAGGGTTGAGAATCTTCGCTGTTTCGCCCATGAATTTAACGCCTGCCACAAGGACTGTCTGCGCGCTGTGGGCATTACCAAAACGGGCCATTTCTAGCGAGTCGGAAACACAGCCGCCGGTCTCCTCGGCCAAGGCCTGCAGCACCGGGTCGCAGTAGTAGTGCGCAACCAGTACGGCATTCTGTTTTTTCAATTCAGCGGCGATTTCAGCCCGATAAAACGCTTCTTGCTCAGGCGTTAACGGCTTAGGTTGCTTAGCATCGAGGTGGGCTTGCACCAGCAGGCGTTCGGAAATCTGCGTCATCTCATCAGGCCCTGTGAAGGTCTATTAGCGCGGTGCTCAAGTATACCCGTCAGCATGCAGTCAGAGCAGGCAGGTAATCACCACGCAGAAGTGGTCGAGATAAAAATACGGGTATAAAAAAACCCGAAAATTCTAATTCACAGAATTTTCGGGTTTCTCGACCTTCCGAAGAAGGAAAATGGTGGGTCGTGTGGGATTCGAACCTACGACCAATTGGTTAAAAGCCAACTGCTCTACCAACTGAGCTAACGACCCAAAGCGAGGCGTATAATACTGATTTAGCTCAGAATTTCAACACATCATAGTAAATATATTAAAAATAACGAGTCGGGTCATCGATTCCCGCTGCAGCAAAACCTGCCGCACGCAGACGGCAGCTATCGCATTTACCGCAAGCGCGGCCCTGTTCATCCGCCAGATAGCAGGAAACTGTCAGCGCATAATCAACCCCTAGCTGAACGCCCGCCTGAGCAATCTGCGCTTTGCTCATATTCTGCAGCGGGGCCAAGATACGAAAGCCCGACCCATCAACCCCAGCCTTAGTGGCCAGATTAGCCATGCGCTCAAAAGCCTGGATAAACTCGGGTCGGCAATCCGGGTAACCGGAATAATCCACCGCGTTTACGCCAATAAAAATGTCCCGTGCGCCCAGCACTTCAGCCCACCCCAATGCCAGCGAGAGAAATACGCTATTGCGCGCCGGCACATAGGTCACCGGAATGCCTTCCGTCGGACTTTGCGGCACATCAATGCGGGTATCGGTCAGTGCGGACCCCCCTATGCCATTGAGATTCAGGCCAATAACCTTGTGTTCGACCGCGCCTAGCTGCAATGCAATGCGTTCGGCGGCCTGCAGCTCTGAGCGGTGGCGCTGACCGTAATCGAAGCTCATGGTGTAACAGCTGTAGCCGTCGGCTTTGGCTAACGCCACCACAGTGGCCGAGTCCAAGCCGCCAGACAGCAGGATTACTGCTCTTTTATCACTCATCTCAATGTCCCGGTTCATCATTCCAGAGGATCTTGTGCAGCTGCATCTGCAAGCGCACAGGCAGGTTGTCAGCAATGATCCACTCAGCCAACGAACGCGCACTGAGCTCATGGTGGCTGGGCGACATCAGCACCTCGCCAACACGCGCATCCAAACCGAACTGAATAAGCTTGCTCACCGCCCAGTCATAATCTTCACGAGAGCAGATAACGAACTTGACCTGATCATTGGGCGTCAGCAGCGCGATATTCTCGTAGCGGTTGCGCGCAACTTCCGCCGAACCCGGAGTTTTCAGGTCAAGCACCTTGCTCACGCGCGGGTCGACTGCCGACACATCCAGCGCCCCGCTGGTTTCCAGCGACACTTGATAGCCGGCATCACACAGGCGTTTGAGCAAAGCGATGCAATTGGCTTGTGCCAACGGCTCGCCGCCCGTCACGCAGATATAGCGCGGCGTGTAGCCGGCAACTTGCTCGACAATGGCATCCAGCGTCATGAGCTCGCCGCCACTGAAGGCATAAGCGGTGTCGCAATATTGGCAACGCAGAGGACAGCCGGTCAGGCGAACGAACACAGTCGGCAAGCCAGCGGTGCGGGTCTCGCCCTGCAGCGAGTAGAATATTTCGGTAATGCGCAGAGTTTTTTTCATATCAGCCACGGGCGTGACAGCTAAACAGGCCGTCCGCCTCCGTTGCGGGAAAAGGGCGCGGATTGTAAACGAAAAAAATCCTGGGTAAATTTTTAACGTTGCGTAGCGACCGCCCGAAAGGTGGCTGCCAAGGATGGCAGGCCATAAAAATCCCGCTAGACATTCTAAGCGTCGCGAGGTGACGGCTAGATCGGTACTCGCAAACTACGATGAGGCATAAAAAAACCGCGCAGGGCGCGGTTTTTTTAGTTAAAGATCAGCCCCTAGGGCAAACGCTGTAAATCTCGCTGCGCCAATTGCGCCGCCGAACTGCCCGGATACTGCGCGATTACTTGCTGCAGGATTCCCTTGGCCTTGTCGCTATTACCCAGGCGCTGCTCAACATCAGCCAGCTTAAATAGAGAGTCGGGCACCTTAGCGTGGTTCGGGTAGGTTTGGCTGACGCGCGCAAACGCCTGGCCGGCACCCTGCAAATCACCATTCGCGAGGTTCACCTCGCCCAGCCAATACTGCGCGTTGCCTGCGTACTGACTATTCGGGTATTTGCGCAGGAACGCTGCAAACGCCTGACTGGCCTTATCGAAGTCTTTAGCCTTGATCAAATCAAAAGCTGCTTCGTAGAACAGTTTTTCCTTGGCTGGGTCAGCCGGCTCATTACCGGCCGACGCTTGAGCCTGCCCCACTGCTGGCGGGGTTGGCGTACCGTTGGCGTTAATCGCGCCAGCGGGTGAAGAATTTTGGCTAGCTGCAGCACCTGCTGCGCCACCACTCAAACGCTTATCAAGGTCCTGATAACGTTCAAGGCTTTCTTGCTTCAGACGCTGAATCTCGTTCTGTTGCTCTTCCAGCGTACCGCGCAGTTGCGCGATTTCGCTTTGCATCTGCTGTAACTGGTTGAACAGCATGCCCTGCGCCGAGACAGGAGCCGCAGCCCCTGCCTCCGCGTAGGTGCCGGACGTACCGTAACCAGCAGGCGGATAACTGCTGCCGTAACCGGCATTGTTATCCACCACGGGAACCTCAGCCAATGCCGCAAGCGGCAGGCTGAGCACCAAAACGGTTAAAGCACGGCGGCACGTTCGCATATCGAATTACTTACGCAGTTCGACGCGACGGTTTTGAGCCCACGAGGACTCCTCGTTACCGGTAGCGATAGCGCGTTCTTCACCGTAGGAAACCAGTTCCAGCTGAGCTGGGGAAACGCCCTGCAGTACCAGGTAACGCTGCACAGCCTTGGCGCGACGCTCGCCCAGTGCCATGTTGTATTCACGAGTACCGCGCTCGTCAGCGTGGCCTTCCAGAACTACGCGAGCGCCATTGCCTTGCAGGTCTTTGGCGTGCACGTCCAGAGCGCGCATGGCCTCTGGCTTCAGGTCGGAGCTGTCGTATTCGAAGTAGAAGGTGGTGATAGCGCGCAGAGCAGCTTCTTCGCTCAGGCTGCCATCAACAGCGCCAGTGTTAGCGCCGTAACCAGCGTTAGGATCGATAGCGCCTTCGCCAGCAGCGTCGCCGCCTTTGGAGGAACAACCTACAGCCACGGCGAGAGCCAAGCTCAGTGCAGCAAACTTACCAAATTTCAGCATTTCCATCATATAGCTCCTAATGAACCCCAGTGTGTTAAGCAGTATTTCAAACAACAACGGTAAAGCGCCGCATCAGTTCAGGTAAGGGGACCAAGAAGGCTCTCGAACTTCGCCTTGAGCGGTAGGAAGAGGGAGCCTCACACGTCCATTAGTGGACGCCAGTACCAAGACTCCCCGCCCCTGCTGGCGGGTGGCGTAGATTACCATGGTGCCATTGGGCGCAACAGTAGGCGACTCATCCAGACTGGTGTCTGAAAGTATCCGCAAATTGCCGCGCTGCAGGTCTTGTGCAGCCACCTTGAACACGGTGTAACCATCCTGGCGATGAATCATAACCAGGGTTTTTTCATCCGCAGACAACTTCGGGTTGGCGTTGTAGTTACCGATAAAGGTCACACGCTCGGCCGAACCGCCGTTGATGTTGGTTTTGTAGATTTGTGGTTTACCCGAACGATCCGAGGTGAAGTACAGGGTCTGACCGTCCTTACCCCAAAACGGCTCGGTATCAATCGAGGCCTGGTTAGTCACGCGGCGAATCTGACGGCTGCCCATGTCCATCACGTATATCTCTGGGTTGCCGTCTTTAGACAGGACAAATGCCAGACGATTGCCATCCGGTGACCACGCTGGCGCACCATTCAGGCCTTCAAAGTTGGTGATCTGCTCGCGCCGACCGGTATCGATGTGCTGCACAAAGATTCGTGGACGCTTCTGTTCGAACGACACATAGGCAATGCGCCGACCGTCGGGTGCAAACGAGGGAGAAAGAATCGGCTCGCGTGACTGCAACAACGTCACCGCACGCGCGCCGTCATAGTCGGAGCGCTGCAGGGTATAGCGGGTGTTATTGACCGAAAAACGCTCGGCCGTGACGTACAACATGCGAGTGGAGAATGCACCCTTAACACCTGTTAACTTCTCGTACGACTGATCGGCGATGTGGTGAGCCATGTCACGCAGCTGGTCAACACCACCGCCCACGCTACCGGTCATCACTTGTTGCTGGGTCGTCACGTTGAACAGCGCGAACTGGATCTGCAGACGACCCGCATTCGGCACAATGCTACCGGCCAGCACGTACTGCGCACCCAGCGCTTGCCAATCGCGGTAGATCACTTCACTGGCCTGAGTCGGCAAGCTGATCATATTCTGCCGCGGGATCGGCTCAAAAACACCCGAGTTACGCAGGTCATTGCCAATAATCTCGGCCATGTCCTCAGGCAGAACACTGCCGCCTTGCCAACCAAACGGCACCACAGCAATCGGCGTGGCACGATCGGTGCCACTGCTGATCACCAGCGGATCAGCGGCCTGAACGGTACCGACCAGTAGGGTCAGGCCGAGCAGAACTATTCGCATCAGGGTATTCACAGGCCTAAATCCTCCGGTTTGAAGACAGCGCGTCGCTGCCGGTAAAGGCGATCAAAAGTAGCGCGGTCCAGTTGTTGCATTTCAGCGATACGACCAACGTTGCGTACTGCTTGCACAGCCGAGTTATCAAACGGCGAATCACCACTTGAACGCGTTACGCTGGCATTAGTAATGGTGCCATCGGGCAGCATCTCAATCAGTACCTCGACACTCATGCCGTTGCGCGCAGAGGGCGGACGCCGCCACTGCTGACTGACCAACATCACAATCAAATCATCCAAGCTGCCTGCAACCTCATCACCGACGGTGTCAGCCAGAGCCTGTTGTCGCCCAACATCATCGGACAACAACTCAGCTAAGGCTGCAGCTTTTTTGTCTTCTACCGCTTTACGATTAGCCGCCTCTGTTGCTTTTTTCTTCGTGTCGTCCGCTTTTTTCTTCTTCGCAGCTTCAGCAGCGGCTTTCTTTTTCGCCTCTTCCGCTGCTTTTTTCTTGGCGTCTTCTGCCGCCTTTTTCTTCGCGGCGTCGTCAGCGGCCTTCTTCTTGGCTACATCGGCGAGTTTTTTCTGCTCGGCGGCTTTCTTGTCGGCATCAGCTTTTTTTGCGATGTCGGCTTTCTGAGCCTCTTGGGCTTTCTTTTGTTCCGCAGCCTTGGCGGCTACTTTCTCTTGCTCGGCTTTCTTTTGTTCAAGCTGCTCGGTTTCATACACCGGCGCTGTAGTTTTCTTGGTTTCACCGGCAATTTTCTGGTTGGTCTGAATGGTCGCCTGGCTCTGCGACTGCAGCTTGTACAACGTCGCCTGCACCACCGGCTTAGCCGGCGGCAGGTCCGGGGCAAAAGCAAAGCTGACGAACAGCATGGCGAACATGATGACGTGCAGCGCCACGGCCCAAACCACAGGCCAAAACAGACTTTCCGAAGGCGAGCGCTCGCGCTGATAATGCATCAGGGGGCCTCGGTAATCAGCCCGACGTTAGCCACGTCAGCTTGCTGCAAGCCGCCCATCGCCGCCATCACCGTGCCGTAGTCAACAGACTTATCGCCACGCACGAACACTTGCACCTGCTTACCTGTGGCACGGCTCTGGCTGATGATGGCCGTGACTGCACGGGTCATTTCTTCCAGCGTCAGCGCTTGGTCCTGCACGGTATCGACATCGACTTCGGTGCCCATGTTCCAGTAATAGGTTTTGTCGGCCTTGATCGAGATGGTCAATACCTGGGAATTATTGTCCTGCGGCAAGACTTCACTGCTGACTTTTGGCAGATCGACCTTAACCCCTTGGTTGAGCATGGGCGCAGTCACCATAAAGATCACCAGCAGCACCAACATCACATCGATGTAAGGCACCACGTTCATCTCGGAGACCGGCTTGCGTCTGTTACGAATTCTGGCCATGACTTAAAACCTTTTTTGAAGAGCGCCTAAGGCTTAGTCGTCGCTGGTGTGGACTTTTCGGTGCAAAATTGCCTGGAATTCGTCAGCAAAGGTGTAGTAACGGCCGATCAGCATTTCGCCTCGCGCGGAGAAACGGTTGTACGCAATTACCGCAGGAATGGCGGCAAACAAACCGATTGCGGTGGCAATCAACGCCTCAGCAATACCTGGCGCCACAGTCGCCAGGGTGGCTTGCTGGACTTGGGCCAAACCGCGGAAGGAGTTCATGATGCCCCACACTGTGCCGAACAGGCCGATATAAGGGCTGGTGGAACCAACAGTGGCAAGAAAAGGCAGGCTCTGATCGAGCTTCTCTTCTTCACGGGAGATGGCCACGCGCATGGCGCGTGCCACGGCATCCATCACCGCGTCTGGGTCTACGCCAGGCTGCTGACGCAGACGTGAGAAATCCTTGAAGCCTGCGCGGAATATTTGTTCCAAGCCAGAATCTGGATCAGGGTTACTGCCCACCTGACGGTAAAGTTTGGACAAGTCGATACCCGACCAGAAGCGCTCCTCGAAACTATCCAAAGCACGCTTGGCCGCACGCAACAGTGCCGTGCGTTGGAAAATGATCACCCACGAAAAAACCGAGGCGGCCACCAGTGTCAGCATTACCAATTGCACCACCAAACTGGCGGCGCTGATCAAACTCCAAATCGACATGTGGTCAACGGCGTTGGCTTCCACGCTTACTCTCCTGCTTTAGATTTACCCGCGCCGCCTTGCTCGGCAAAGGCCGCGTGCAAGGTTGGGGGAATAGCCCGGGGTTTCAAATTATCGGCGCGCACACAAGCCACCATAAACTGCCCTTCACAGAGCAGCGCATCATCCGTTGCCCGCCTGACCTGCTGACGAAAACGCAGGCTGGCACGGTTTAATTCAATCACTTCGGCGCTTACCAGCAGTTCATCGTCAAGCTTGGCTGGGGCGTGATAGCGCGCTTCAGCTGAGTGCACGACAAATAACAGGCCCTCCTCGGCTAACGTCGACTGGAGAAACCCCAGATCACGTAAGCGCTCAGTGCGAGCCCGCTCCATAAATTTTAGGTAATTGACGTAGTAGACGATGCCGCCCGCATCGGTGTCTTCAAAATAAACCCGACAGCGAAAGGTGGACGGCTGAACTCCGTTTTGCGCGCGCATACTCTAGTCTTAGCTCCGGGTCTTGCCAATTGGGTAGAGCAAGTATTTTTCTTACTCCGTGACACCATCAAATGGCTCAGTTACCGGCAGCTCACCCATGCGCTTGGGTACATTAAGACCAAAATGCAGGTAAGCATGCCGGGTAACCACACGTCCGCGTGGGGTGCGCATGATGTAACCCTGCTGAATTAAGTAAGGTTCCAGCACATCTTCAATGGTGTGGCGCTCCTCACTGATGGCGGCCGCTAGGTTATCTACGCCAACCGGGCCGCCGTCAAATTTCTCAATCATGGTCAGCAGCAGGCGACGGTCTTGATGATCTAAACCGCGCTCATCGACATCCAGCAGATTCAGCGCCAGGTCCGCAATCTCGCGGGTGATATCACCCGTACCGCGGACTTCGGCAAAGTCGCGTACCCGACGCAGTAAGCGGTTGGCAATTCGTGGCGTACCGCGCGCGCGCCGGGCAATCTCAAATGCTCCGCGGGGTTCAATCGGCAAACCCAGAATGCCCGCCGAACGCGTGACGATAGTGGTCAGGTCTTCAGTGTTGTAGAACTCAAGGCGCTGGACGATACCGAAACGGTCGCGCAATGGATTGGTCAGCATGCCCGCACGCGTCGTGGCGCCAACCAGCGTAAACGGCGGCAAATCGAGCTTGATTGAGCGTGCAGCCGGACCTTCACCGATCATAATGTCGAGCTGAAAGTCTTCCATGGCTGGATAGAGGACTTCCTCGACAATCGGCGACAAGCGATGAATCTCATCAATAAACAACACATCGCCCGGCTCAAGATTGGTCAGCAAGGCTGCCAAATCACCTGGACGCTCTAGAACGGGACCCGAGGTGCTCTTGATCGAGACATTCATTTCCTGAGCGATGATGTTGGCCAAGGTGGTTTTACCCAACCCGGGAGGACCAAAAATCAGGGTGTGATCGAGCGCCTCGCTGCGCCCACGAGCCGCCTGGATAAACAGCTCCATCTGCTCGCGCACACTAGGCTGGCCGATGTAATCAGCCAGTTTTAGCGGGCGAATGGCGCGGTCCACCTGCTCATCACGCTCACGCGGGGCAGCGGTAATCAGGCGATCAGCTTCTAGCACTAGAGCATTCCCTTCAGGGCGCGACGAATCATATCTTCACTGCTCAAACCGTCTTCCTTAATAGCGGATACAGCACGGCTGGCTTCTTGGGGTTTGTAGCCGAGCGAAATAAGTGCGCTCACGGCGTCATTCTCAGCGCTTGAGACTGCACCACCCGCGCGAGGTTCCACCACTAGAGCGGACATACCGGGCACCGTTTCCCATGCTTTGAAACGATCTTTGAGCTCAACCAATAGGCGTTCGGCAGTTTTCTTACCAACACCAGGGATTCTCACCAACACCGAGGTGTCTTGCGCTTGCACGCAGCGCACCAACTCATCCACCTCAAGCCCGGACATCAAGGCCAAGGCCAGCTTTGGCCCGACGCCATTAAGGCGGATTAACTCGCGGAACAGCTCACGCTCACGCTTCTCAAAGAAACCATAAAGCAGGTGAGCATCTTCGCGCACCACCAGATGGGTGTGCAGCGTCAGCGGTTCACCCACTGAGGGCAAGCGGTACAGGGTCGTCATGGGCACTTCCAGCTCATAACCCAAACCATTTATGTCAATAATCACATGGGGCGGCTGTTTTTCCGCCAGGGTGCCGCGCAAACGTCCGATCACCGCTGCTTTTCCTTAAAAATTACCTTACAAACGAAGACGACCCGCGCGCCGCTTGGCGCCGACCAAACCGTGTGGGAGCAGGCTCTGCCGATGATGGGCATGACACAAGGCAATTGCCAGGGCATCTGAGGCGTCAATCTGCGGCTTCTGCACCAGTTTAAGTAGGTGCATGACCATCATCTGCACTTGTTCTTTGTCCGCCCCGCCGCTGCCGGCGATCGCCTGCTTAACCTGGGTGGCGGTGTATTCGGCGATATCCAGCCCTGCTTCAATGCCTGCCACAATCGCCACGCCGCGGGCTTGGCCAAGTTTGAGTGCAGAATCGGGATTGCGCGCCATAAACACCTGCTCAATGCCCATGGTCACAGGGCCGAAGGTTTCGATGACTTCGCGCACACCGCGAAACACCACTTGCAGGCGCTCCGGCATAGTGCCGTTGCCGGTGCGTATACAGCCTGAAGCGACGTACTCGCAATTGCGTCCGTTATCACGCACCACGCCATAACCGGTAATACGTGATCCGGGGTCGATACCGAGAATCAAGGTCATGCCCTACTGCCCACTCAAGGCACCAGCTAGCTCAACTGGCACACTGTCTATTTATCCAGTTGCCGAGTATAGAGCTAGGTCACTGTCGCGTCACCCAGGGAGACGCTTTAATAAATCCGGGGCTTAGGGGTTAATAAACTCGAAAAACCGCCGCTTTAGTGACCATTCAGCCAAGCTGCTCGATGAGTTCGTCAGGGATTTCAGCGTTGTGGTAGACCTCTTGCACATCGTCAAGATCCTCCAACATGTCGATCAATTTGATGACTTTTTGCGCCGTTTCTAGATCATCAATTGGTGCACTGATTGACGGGATCATGGCGATTTCCGCTTCATCCACTTTAAAGCCAGCAGCACTGAGCGCTTCGATAACGGCATGGAAATCAGCAAAGCCTGTGGACACCAGCGCCGAACCATCCTCGGCCATTTCCACATCATCGGCACCGGCTTCCAGCGCCGCCTCCATGAGTGCATCTTCATTGACGCCCGCCGCAAAGCTGAGCTGCCCTTTGCGGTCGAACATATAGGCCACCGAGCCGTCGGTGCCCAAGTTACCGCCGCATTTGGTAAAGGCATGGCGCACTTCAGCGGCCGTGCGATTGCGGTTATCGGTCATGGTTTCGACGATAATCGCCACACCGCCCAGGGCATAACCTTCGTAACTGAGCTCAGCAACATTGTCCGCTTCGTTGTTACCCGCACCGCGAGCAATTGCACGGTCAATGACATCACGCGACATGTTGGCGGTCAGCGCTTTATCCATGGCCAGACGCAAACGCGGATTGTCTGCCGCCAGAGGGCCGCCATGCTTAGCAGCCACAGTCAGCTCGCGGATGAACTTGGTAAAAATCTTGCCGCGTTTGGCGTCTTGACGCCCTTTGCGATGCTTGATGTTGGCCCATTTGGAATGACCAGCCATAACTCACTCCGTTTCATTAAACTGAAATTGCGGGGTGTGAGCGCACAAATATCTGCCCCACCCCATAAGCAAAAAGCCTGGAAAACCAGGCTTTTTGACTCGGCTTATTCGGCCTTGGGTTGCTCGCGCAGGCGGATATGCAATTCGCGCAGCGACTTGTTATCCACCTCACCCGGCGCCTGAGTCATCACGCAGGCAGCGCTCTGGGTTTTCGGGAAGGCAATCACTTCACGGATCGATTGTGCGCCGGTCATCAGCATCACCAGGCGATCTAGGCCGAAGGCCAAACCACCGTGAGGCGGCGCACCGAACTTCAGAGCATCGAGGAGGAAGCCGAACTTTTCCTGCTGCTCGTCTTCGCTGATGCCCAGCACACGGAAGACTGTCTGCTGCATTGACTTGTCATGGATACGGATCGAACCGCCACCCAACTCAGTGCCGTTCAGAACCATGTCATAAGCGCGCGACAGAGCGGCGGCTGGGTTAGCCTCCAACTCTGCTGGGCTGCAACTTGGCGCAGTGAACGGGTGGTGCATAGCCGTTAGACTGCCGTCGTCGCTTTCTTCGAACATCGGGAAGTCGACAACCCACAATGGCGCCCATTCACAGGTCAACAGGCTCAGGTCATGACCGAGCTTGATGCGCAGCGCACCCAAGGCTTCGGAGACAATCTTGGCCTTGTCAGCACCAAAGAACACGATGTCACCATCCACTGCACCGACGCGATCAAGGATCACATTGATGTTGTCCAGCGGGATGTTCTTAACGATCGGCGACTGCAGACCTTCAACACCATTGGCACGCTCGTTGACCTTGATGTAAGCCAAGCCCTTGGCACCATAAATACCGACGAACTTGGTGTAGTCGTCGATCTGCTTGCGCGGCATGCTCGCCCCGCCCGGCACGCGCAGGGCTGTCACGCGGCACTTCGGATCGTTAGCCGGACCCGCGAACACCTTGAAGTCGACATCTTTGAGCTGGTCGGCGACGTCTACCAATTCCAGCGGGTTACGCAAGTCCGGTTTGTCGGAGCCGAAACGGCGCATGGCTTCGGCCAGCGTCATATGCGGCAACTCGCCGAACTCGACGTCCAACACTTCTTTGAACAGCTGGCGAATCATCTTTTCGGTGATGGCCATGATGTCGGCCTCATCCATAAAGCTGGTTTCGATGTCAATCTGGGTGAATTCTGGCTGACGATCAGCGCGCAGGTCTTCGTCGCGAAAGCACTTAGCGATCTGGTAGTAACGGTCGAAGCCGGCAACCATCAGCAATTGCTTGAACAGCTGTGGCGACTGCGGCAGTGCGAAGAAGCTACCCGCGTGGGTGCGACTCGGCACCAGATAGTCACGCGCGCCTTCAGGTGTAGCGCGGGTGAGGATCGGTGTTTCTACATCAAGGAAGCCGTTGTCGTCGAGGTAACGACGAATGCTGCTGGTGATGCTCGAACGCAGCTTCAACTTAGCCGCCATCTCTGGGCGACGCAGGTCAATAAAGCGGTAGCGCAGGCGAGTTTCTTCGCCGACATCGGTGTATTCGTTGAGTGGGAACGGTGGGGTTTCCGCTTCGTTCAGCACTTCTAGCTCATAACCCAGTACTTCGATAGCGCCGGAGGCCATGTTGGCATTACGCGCACCCTCTGGGCGCACGCGTACTTTACCGGTGATTTTCACCACGTACTCGCTGCGCACTTTATCGGCAGCGGCAAAGGTTGCCGCGCGGTCCGGGTCGAATACCACCTGAGCGAGACCTTCACGGTCACGGATGTCGAGGAAAATCACCCCGCCATGGTCACGGCGGCGATGTACCCAACCGCAAAGGGTGACTTCCTGGCCGTCCAGGCTCTCGTTCAGTTGGCCGCAATACTGGCTGCGCATCATGGTGGTGGTCGCTTCTCTTGAGTCTTGAATTCGTTGGGCCGCAATAGTTGCGACGCTCGTTGGCCGGCGGGCGTATGCGTCATGTTGCGCAAGTGCGCTGTTTTCAGGGGCGTTAAAGGCTGGTGATGCATGTGCACCCACCCGCGAACCCCACAAAATCCGGCAGGGCTGGATTATATATGGTTAGGCCGCCACATGCAGCCGCCGCTCTGCGCGCTTTTGCCAGGCTTTTCTATACTCAAGTACGCGTCGTTGTGGTCATGAATACCCGGAGAAGCTTATGGACACATCAAACTTGACGGAAATCCCCAGCGATTTGCTGGCGGATTTTCGTTTGGAATCCAGCGAACAATTCCAACGCTGTGAGCAATTGCTGATTGAGCTTGAACACGCCCCCGATGACCGCGAACGCCTGCGCGAGTTATTTCGCTCGGTGCATACACTTAAGGGCAATCTGGGTTACATCGGTTTAGACAAACTGATGCTTATACCGCAGGCCATGGAGGATGTGCTGTCATGCCTGCGCGAAGGCCAGTTGCGCTTCGACAGTTTACTGGGTGACATTCTTCTATTGACCCTCGACCACCTTAAAGAGCAAATCCATCATGCCCTCGGAGGCCCCGCGGAGCAGCTCAGCGCCAGCCAGAGCCAAGCGTTGGGCCGAGCACTCAGCGATCTCGCGCAAACACCCACTGCACAACAAACCGCCCTGCGTAGCGCCCTGCTGCAGCAACTTGACCCCAACTCACAGCCGGCCAGTATCAGTAACCCCGCACACCTTGATGCGGCACAACTGTTGAATCGTTATGGCATCGAGCCTGACGCAGATTTGTTGTTCTTTATCGACTTGATGCAAGCCAGCGAGCGTCGCTCACACTTCTGGCAGGGCCGCGGCTTGCGCCAACTCGACCTAGCCTTGGCCATTAATCAACTAGGCGGCGAGCCAGAACAACCCGCGCAACTGACAGCGGCCATTTGTTTGCACGATATGGGCATGGCTTTTCTGCCGCTTGAGGTGCTGCACAAGGACGCTCACCTGAATCGCGAGGAGCGCCGCCAAATGCAAGCCCACCCGCGCCTTGCCCACGATTTACTCAAGCGTATGCCGCAGTGGGATGCAGCGGCGGAAATGGTCCTGCAACATCAGGAACACGCTGACGGCAGTGGTTACCCGAAAGGGCTGAAAGAAATCGAAACCAGCCCAGGCGCGCTTATTATCAACATCGTTGATACCTTCGACGCGCGCACCCATGAACGCGCGCACCAAGCGTTGAACAAACGTCCACGCCTGCGAGCCATTCTCGAAATCAATAATCTTGCTGGGAGTCAGTTCAGTGCGCATTGGGTCGCGCTGTTCAATCGAGCGCTGCAACAAAACCCCTTATTGGCCAAGCGCTGAGCCCTTTCGCTGAGCAATTGTGCTCAAGGATCACTGCGCCATCTAAAAGCTCTACGCCTAAGCATGCCTAACAGAGATAAATTGAACCCGGGCTGAGCATTGACGTCCAAACATCACTGTTATTGATTTAACCGACAACAATCCTCGGCAGCACCCATGATAGTCTCTGCCCATTACAGCGGGCAGCCGAGCCCCCTAACGCCTGGAGAGAAATGCAATGGAAATTAATATTGGAATTGCTGAGAAAGACCGCGCCGCCATCGCCGAAGGCTTGTCGCGTCTGCTTGCTGACACCTACACGCTTTACCTGAAAACCCATAATTTCCACTGGAACGTCACCGGCCCGATGTTCAATACCTTGCATTTGATGTTTGAAGGTCAGTACACCGAGCTGGCATTGGCCGTGGATGACATTGCAGAACGTATCCGCACCCTCGGCTTCCCGGCACCTGGTACCTACGCGGCTTATGCCCGCCTCTCCTCTATTAAGGAAGAAGAAGGCGTACCGAGCGCACAAGACATGATCAAGTTGCTGGTCCAAGGTCAAGAAGCAGTCGTACGCACTGCACGCGGCATTTTCCCGTTGCTGGAAAAAATCAGTGACGAACCTACCGCTGACTTGCTCACCCAGCGCATGCAAGTCCATGAAAAAACCGCGTGGATGTTGCGCAGCCTACTGGCCGCCTAGTTAAGTAATCTAGCGCCCCACAAGTAACGCGGACGTGCTCGCCAAAGTGTTGATGAAACAAGCCTTAGCGTCGGATATGTGTGGGCTACAACAGAAAACCCTCGGAAGCCTCATGGCCGAACCGAGGGTTTTCTGCTTTAGGGCGTTTGGCTCAAAGCAACTGAGTTATTCACGTCCAACAAATCCAGCATGCGCCCAGCAGCCACTGGGCTTTTGCTAGGCGAATCAACCACAGCTGTTCTATGCTTTAGCACATTGCAACCTTGACACAGTGACGTGCATGAACACCCCAAGAAAACTTCCAAATATATTAGACCTCTATCCCGAAGAAACGCGTGATGCTGCAGCGCTGCTAAAAAAAGCGGTGCCGCTGATGATGCGCCACAATATCCCGCCAAATCCGGTGCATTACGCGCTCTGGTACACCTACAGCAAAGGGCTTGAGCCTGAGCTCAATCGACGCCTGGATAAAGCCGTCGCAGACTTCGACAGTTTCCCCGTAGAGACGGCAGCCAAACTGTTTCGCGAGTTTATTATCCACGGTGAGCTTGCAGAGGCGCGCGCAGGCCAGCAGCAGGTGATTGAGCTAGTCGACGATATTGAAAGCAATGTCTCATGCAGCATCACCGGCAGCAGTAATTATCAAATCAGCCTGGAACATGGCCTGGCTGCACTGCAAGAGCCCGTCATCGACGACCTGCCAGGCGTTTTGACGGAATTGCAAGAAAGCACGCAATTGATGCAAGAGCAGCAAACCAAATTTCTCTATCGGCTAAATTCTGCACAGGAAGAGATAAAAATCCTGCGCAGTCAACTCGAACGCGCCCACGTCGCCGCAACATTGGACAACCTCACGCAGGTGTTCAACCGTAACGCCTTCAGCCGGCTCCTTGAGCAGGCCCTGCAAGCGGGACATGAAGGCCTTGCCTTGGTGATGCTGGATATCGATCACTTCAAACAATTTAATGACCAATACGGGCACCCCTTGGGCGATCGGGTGCTGCAGCATGTTGGCCAACTGCTACGTGAGTCTCTCCCGCCTCGCGCTATTGCCGCGCGTTATGGCGGCGAAGAGTTTTGCATCATCCTGCGTGACTGCCCAGACACCACCAACGCCCATGCGTTTGCCGAGCAATTGCGCCTCAAGATTCAGGCATTACGCATCAAAGTGCGTCGCACCGACGAAGTACTCAACAGTATCACCGCCTCTTTTGGCTTTGCTTTGGCGGCGCCAGACGATGATCTGGAAAGCTTACTGACCCGCGCCGACGATGCGCTGTATAAAGCTAAACGCGAGGGTCGCAACCAAGTTAATCCGATCCTTGTGCAGGCAGCGCTGCAGGCTTGATTGAGAACCCCACCTCTTTACTGTTAAATACGCCCCGTGTCGCTGAACCTATTGCAAGGCTCAGCACGCAGGCTGGTTCTTCGCGCTTTATTCCCCTTCTAAGGTAACTACGCGCAACCAGCTATTCCTGATCGTTATTTAATTAAGTGAGCTCATTGAATATGTTGAAAATTATCCACCTATTAACAGGTGCTCTGGCCCTGTTGCTTTCTTTTGCCCCAGCCCTGCGCAACACCCCAGAAACATTACTGCAACAACCTGATGCCCTGTGCCTTGGCTTGTTCGGTTTACTGAACCTGCTGCTAGCGCCCCTGCTACCCATCTGGCATGCAGGCTTGCGTCATCAAGCACAAAACCTGGTTTGCGCCTTGCTGGTGCTTGGCACCCTGCTGCAAGCACTGATTCTGCTCGCGCCTCTGCCGGTAATTGCCGACCAACCTGCCAGTCTATTTAGCCTGATCATTATCGCCGCAGCCGTAGTTATCCACCTGGCGACCAACCTGCGCATTCAGTCGCGTAACACTGCGAGCTCGCAAGACTTGGGTGATCGCGAAACAGGCACGGTTAAATGGTTTAACACCTCAAAAGGCTTCGGCTTTATTTCGCGCGACTCGGGCGACGATATTTTCGTGCACTTTCGCGCAATTCGTGGCGAAGGCCACCGCGTGTTAGTCGAAGGCCAGCGGGTCGAATTCGCCGTGATGCAACGCGACAAAGGCCTACAAGCTGAAGACGTAATCGCTGCACTGCCGCTACGACGTTAATCGTCACAACGCAAAAGGCCCGCACAGAGCGGGCCTTTTGCGTTCTAGAGCTTCAGTAATGAGGCGGCGGTGCCTCATCTTCTGCTAGGCCGAACTGCGAACCAACCTCGTCCTGACGCTTAATCAAAGCCGCCACCTGTAACTGCAAACGCTCCAACAGGCGCTGCTGCGCCACGAGCGCATCGTTCAGTGCTTGGATGGTGTCGTCCTGAAAAGCCAGGCGGCTTTGCAGATCGTTAATGCGTTCTTCTGTTTCCACCGGTCAACTCTCAACAAAACAAAAATTATCAGTGAGTACAACGCGTAATCGCGCTTTAACCTGCGCCAGCTGCTCAGCTGTATACGCCTGTGCCGGATGAAGACCCCACACCGGCGCCGGCCAAGCCGCATCATCACGACGCCGCACGATGACATGCATGTGCAGCTGATTGACCACATTACCCAGAGTTGCAACATTCATTTTATCGGCTGCAAAACAATCCTTGAGCACCACCGCAAGCTCAGTTGTTTCGTGCCAGAGCTGTAACTGATCGGGCGCATCCAGCTGAAACAACTCACTGACCGCGTCACGACGCGGCACCAAGATAAACCACGGGTACTGCGCATCGTTCATCAGCAGCAGGCTGCACAAAGGGTAATCACCCAACCAGACGGTGTCCTGCTGTAACCGCGAATCCAGAGTGAACATAACCTTTACCTCTAAGCAAAACCCGATCAGTGACGTGGAAAAGTATTTACCCCCCGAGCGACAACGCTCAGCCACCTGCTTTGACAGCCCTGATAAGCGCAAATCTAATGCGCGCGACCAACCGCAGGGCCACAAAAAGAGACAGCATTACGCCTGCATAGGATACGCCGAAGCAGAAACGCCAGCACGGCCGATCAGAGCCCGCCTCAATTGCACCAACAAACAGCACCCACCCATAAACCTTGCGCCCACATGCACCAAAATTGTTCCCTTCGGTAATAACTGGGTACAGGTGGCATACCGAGCAGTGGCGACAGGGCAGCAACGGCTTAGTTTCTGTACAAAAAACAACCCCATAAAAAGCCTTTTATTACTGATGGAAATAGAAATAACGCCCTAAAACTCATCGTAAAACCGACGCAACCCCTGAAAAACGGCTAGCAGAGGTTAGCTTGAGGATTTAAAAGTCGATTTTTGAGTTTTGTGCACGGCTTTTGCTTAGAGGATCAGTGACAAAGCGAACTGCAGCGTTTGGTAGCCCACATTTCCAGCATGCACGCTTACAAAACCGTCAGCTTTGACCTAAAGCACGCCAGCAGCCTCTACAAAATTGCGACATGATTCATAAGCTTTCGCGACATAAGCGTGAAGAAGTCGTAGTGAATAGACTGCAACTATCGCCATCATAGGCAGCGTGCTATAAGTTACCGCCGACACAAAAAGAAAGAGTCGTCTCAATAAAAACCAGCCAGACGGCGCAAATTTTCTAAACCAAGGAGCAATCACGATGCAAGTGATGAAGTGGAGCGTAATCGCCCTCGCAGTAGCAGCGGGCAGTACCCAAATGGCCATGGCTTCGAGCCAGTCTGACTCGAAAGGTTTCATCGAAGACAGCGACCTAACACTTAAAAATCGCAACTACTTCTTCCAGCGCGACTTCAAGAACAACGCCCCAGGCCAAAACAAAAGGGAAGAATGGGCTCATGGCTTTATGGCTGAGCTCACCTCAGGCTTCACCCAGGGCACAGTTGGCGTTGGTGTTGATGCGTATGGCTATCTAGGCATCAAACTTGATAGCGGCGACGGTCGTAACAACACCGGCCTGCTACCTATCGACGGTGACGGCACCGCTGAAGATTCATATTCTGAAGCCGGCGGTGCAGTTAAGGCTCGTATTTCAAACTCAGTTCTCAAGTATGGAGAAATGCGTACCGAAGCCCCTGTCTTTGCTACCTCCCACAGCCGCCTGCTGCCGGAAACTGCTACCGGTTTCAACGTAACCAGCAACGAAATTGAAAACCTGTCTCTGGAAGGCGGTTACTTCACTGCCTACAACAACCGTGCCTCCACCAACAGCGATGACGAATTGCTGTTGAACTACGGTGGTGGTGAAGTCGGCGACAGCATTGGGTTCGTTGGCGGCAGCTACAGCTTCAGCGATGATTTGAGTGTGACACTGTATGGTTCCAAGTTTGAAGAAACCTGGAACCAGTACTACCTGAACACCAACTACAACCTGAGTCTGTCTGAAGATCAGAGCCTGAACTTCGACCTGAACGTTTATCGCACTTCCGACACCGGCGATTCTCTGCAGGGCGATATCAGTAACACCACATTTAGTTTCGCTACTGTCTACTCTATCGGCTACCACAGTATTTTGGCTGCCTACCAGGAAGTAAACGGCGATACTCCATTCGACTACGTGGGGGGCGACTCGATTTTCCTGTCCAACTCCATGCAGTACTCTGATTTCAACGGCGCTAACGAAAAATCCTACCGCGCGGGCTACACCTATGACTGGACTGGTCTAGGCGTACCAGGCCTGACCACCATGGCCACTTACGTTAAGGGTACGGGTGTCGACGGCACTGATGCAGATGTTCTTGGTGGCTACGCCGGCCTGCAAGGAAAAGGCGGCAAGCATAGCGAAACCAACTTGGACATTAAGTATGTCTTTCAAGATGGCCCAGCCAAGGATCTTTCCGTACGCTTCCGCCAGGCTTTTCACTATGCTAACGACGCACAAGGCGAAGGCGATATCCACGAGTTCCGTGTAATCGTCGACTACCCACTAAGCGTTCTGTAACTCAGACTGCTTAGCTTGTAAAGAAAGCCCGACTTAGGTCGGGCTTTTTCTTGTCCGCTGAAAACTTAAATCGGCAAGGCGTAGGTACCCGTTACATGCGCGACCAACTCATCCTCGTACCCCAGCGAATACACCGATACCTCACAAACCGCCTGCCGGCGACTTAGGCGCAAGATCCGCGCGTGGGCCAATAAATCAACAGGCTTTGGCTTGACCAGAAAGTTGATATTCAAATTCGAGGTCACCGCCATTTCCACTCGCCCTAGCCTACCCAGCACCACTGCATACATCGCCGCGTCAGCCAGCGCCATAATGGTTGGGCCGGATAATGTGCCGCCTGGGCGAACCAATTTGCTGTGAAATGGCACGCGGGCTAATGCGCCGTCAGTATCCAGCCGGTCGATACACAGGTTGATATCTTCCGCCATCGGCAACCCCGCTCGAATCAGCGCCTGCACTTGCTCCGCTGTCAGTGTTGACACACATCTCTCCTTTATTGTTAAGCGCCGGCATCCTGTACGCCTGTGTACAGGCACCGTACAATGCCGGCCATTGAAAACCTCTTGCAACCGACAGAACAGCCAAATATGCGTACCAGCCAGTTCCTGCTCTCGACCCTTAAAGAAAACCCTTCCGATGCCGTAGTGATCAGCCATCAGCTGATGCTGCGCGCCGGCATGATCCGCAAACTAGCATCTGGCCTTTATACCTGGTTGCCCATGGGCCTGCGTGTGCTGCGCAAGGTCGAGAAAGTGGTGCGCGAGGAAATGAATGCCGCTGGCGCCTTGGAGGTGCTGATGCCCGGGATTCAGCCTGCGGAACTCTGGCAAGAGTCTGGCCGTTGGGAGCAATACGGCCCAGAACTGCTGCGCATGAAGGACCGCCATGGCCGCGATTTCTGCGCCGGGCCAACCCATGAAGAAGTGATCACCGATCTGGCGCGCAACGAGCTGAACAGCTACAAGCAGCTGCCAATCAACCTGTATCAAATCCAGACCAAGTTCCGTGACGAAACGCGTCCACGCTTCGGCGTGATGCGCGGCCGTGAGTTCATCATGAAGGACGCCTACTCCTTTCACGTCGACCAGGCCTCCTTGCAGCAAACCTACGACCGTATGCACCAGGCCTACTGCAATGTGTTCACTCGCCTCGGTCTAAACTTTCGCCCGGTGCACGCTGATACGGGCTCCATCGGTGGCACCGGCTCTCACGAGTTTCATGTGCTGGCCGAATCGGGTGAAGACGATATTGCCTTCAGCAATACCTCAGACTACGCCGCCAATATCGAGAAGGCTGAAGCCATACCGCGAGAAACTCAGCGCAGCGCCGCAACTGAAGCCATGCGTTTGATCGACACCCCGAACACCAAGACCATCAATGATCTGGTTGAAGGCTATAACCTGGCCATCGAGAAGACCATTAAGACCCTCGTGGTGCATGGTGCCAAGCCCGGCAGCCTGATCGCCCTGATCATTCGTGGCGACCACGAGCTGAACGAAATCAAAGCGGCCAATTTGGAGCAGGTTGCTAGCCCTTTGGCCATGGCCACTGAAGACGAACTGCGCGCCGCGATCGGTGCCGGTGCTGGCTCCCTCGGCCCGCTGAACTTGCCGCTACCGTGCATCGTCGATCGTTCAGTCGCATTCATGAGCGACTTCGCCATCGGCGCCAACATCGACGATAAGCATTACTTCGGCGTCAACTGGGAGCGCGACTTGCCGCTGCCGGATATAGCAGACCTGCGCAACGTCCTCGCGGGCGACCCAAGCCCGGACGGCAACGGCACCCTGGAAATTAAGCGCGGCATTGAAGTCGGGCATATCTTTCAACTGGGCACCAAGTACAGCGAAGCGCTGAACTGCCAGGTACTCGGCGAAAATGGCAAGCCGGTAACCCTAACCATGGGCTGCTACGGCATCGGCGTCTCCCGTGTGGTGGCGGCAGCCATTGAGCAGAACTTTGATGAGCGCGGCATCCTTTGGAATGATGCCTTGGCGCCCTTCCAGATCGCCTTGGTACCCCTGCGCTACGAAACTGAAGCGGTTCGTGAAGCCACCGACACGCTGTATGCGCAACTTACCGCAGCAGGATTTGAGGTGTTGCTTGATGACCGTGACAAAAAGACCAGCCCGGGCATCAAATTCGCGGACATGGAATTGGTGGGCATCCCGCACCGTATTGTCGTCAGCGACCGTGGTTTGGCCGAAGGCAACTTGGAATACAAGAGCCGTAAAGAAACCGAAGCTCTGGCCGTGCCTGCAGCTGACATTATGAGTTTTATCCAAGCCCGCATCAGCCACTGATCTCAGCCCTTTAGCACGAGTCATCATGTACCAGCGAAACACCCTCAGCCTCATCGCCACCCTGTTGGGTGGCAGCCTGTTCCTCAGCGGTTGCGCTAACCAGTTGCCGCAACGCAGTGAGCATGAGGAGCGCACTGAGCGCAAATTGCTCGATCACAGCCTGCAGATCGATGTGGGTGAACCACGGGTGCTGGAATTACCGCAGCGCCGCGTTCGCGTGTATGAGCAGAAGACCTTCGAGGTCACCGCATTTGATGTGACGCGTCGTTATGACCGCTACACCCCCTATCAGCCGTGGCGCGAGCTCTATGAAGTGCCACTTGGGGCACTGGCTGTGGTCGGTGGTATTAGCGCTAATGTGCTGAATGTGGCGCTGCTCGGTAGCTTGCCTGACAGCGCAACCAAGGACTGGATAAGTTACGGCTTTGCCGGCCTTAACCCGGCGATCAACGTCGAGTCCAATGGCCGCTCGCAACAGAACCTCGCCAGCTTGGAAGAACGCCGCCATGACGCGCGCTTGGAATACTCAAGCCTGCCATGGGCTGAGCGCACGGTGCTGATCAAAGCGGGCGAGCAAACCCATGAACTGTTAACCGACCGCAACGGTGTTTTACGTCTGAATTTGCTCGACAGCCCATTCGCTGAGCAGGATGTCACCCTGATTAGCACCCTACTGTTAAGCGTTGCTGATGATCAGGGTTCAGCACGCGCTGATGCTTCATTGCTGGTCAGCCGCACGCTGCGTGGCAAGCTGCAAGAAGCCCATGAGCTGATTTACAACGACCTTGAGGGCGATGACGTTGCTCAATGGGTACACCGAGTTAAACGTCTGTCGGAACTGGGCCTCGAAGAGGAAGCCAGTGAGCTGGAACAAAGCTTAATCGAGCTAACACGCAACGATCCGGAACTGCAAAAGATCTTTATGCTGGCCTTGACTCAAGATGCCGGCCGCCTGGTCGCTGACCCTGGCAACGACTAACTGTCTTGTGCAGCCGCGCTTTACCAGCGCGCTGCACGGCCTAAGTATTGGACGTCTGGCACGTCAAACCCTGAGTAAAATCTGACGGCTCAACGCCGCACGATAAACCCGGCAACCCCTTGCAGCGTCTGCTCTTGCAAATCCAATGCACTGACCTGAGCATGCTCTGGCCCTTGCTGCAGCCAACCACTCAGTTCGGCCACCCCCGCTTCTTCGCCCTCGAACAGCACCTCAACCCGACCATCCGCCAGGTTGCGCACCCAGCCATCAAGTTCAAGGCGCTCGGCCTGGAGCGCGGTTGCCTGACGGAAACTTACCCCTTGAACATCACCACTGACGTAGCCATGCATGCATATACGCGCCATGGGCTTACTGCTCAGCCTTAAGCGCAACTAGGCGGGCAGTCAGACCGGCAGCGCTCTGCTCACCCAGTAGGCGCTCACGCAGGCGGCCTTGACCGTCGACGATGTAGGTCACCGGCAGCGCTTCGGCGCGGGGTAATTGATAGCGCTCAGCCGGGTCTTGCGCGAGCACGGTGAAGGTAATACCCATGTCTTGCGCGGCTAAGCTGAGTTTTTCCCCTTGCAACGCATCGAAGTTAACCCCGAGCACCTGCACGGCTTGGTCCTTGAGTTGCACCTCTAGGGCATTCAGTTCAGGAATCTCAGTCCGGCACGGCGCGCACCATTGTGCCCAGTAATTAATCACTAACCACTGGCCATCCAGCCGCTCAGCCGCTACCTTTCGTCCATGTTGATCGACACCCATGTCCTCAGCGCAACCGGCCAGAATCAGACCTATGCCAACGCCCGCTACAGCACGAATGATTGCTTGGAAACGCATTGCCATCCATTCGCTCCCTGATTCAATAAGGTTGATATGACGTTAGATGCCTTGCGCCTAGAAGTGCCAGACATCGTCGAAACCGACGTTGCGTCACTGGCCACGCTCAACGAGCAATTGGCTCAGGCTCGCTTGCAGTCGCCAGAGGTGGCCGTGCAGCAAGTGCTCAGCCTGCTGTTTCAGCTTAACCGCAGCGCTATGACCTTACTCGAAAGGCAGCGCGCACTGCAAAGCTTGAGCGATCAGTACCGGCATTATTGCAAGGCCTACCAGGGCGAAAATCCGCCAACGGCGTTGTTCGTGCACCTGTGCAATGAACTGGCCATTGGCTTTAAGCGCCTGCTGTTGCAGATTCTGCAAGGTCGCCAGCCATCCTTGCCGCATCTGGCCTGGTGTTTGTACATGGCTCAGCACTTTCTCGCCCAAAGCCTGCTGCGTCACTATCAGTTGTATCAAGAACCGCCGCCTAGCCTATGGCGCGACAGCCATCTGCTGTATTGGATCGGTGAGTATCAGGGCTGCCTGGATGAGCCGGTGGCAGCGGCATTTATTCCGCAACCGGCGAGCACCTTGCGCGGCCTTTATCAGCAGATGTTACTGCTGGCGCTGAGCAACCCATTCCACTTAGCTGACGGTGAATGTGCGCTGCTATTTGGCGCGCTATCGCCCTTGGCCAACTTAGCCCGCCTGCTGCCTTGGGATGAGGAAGAAGAAATCGAAGGGCCGGTCATCGACCTGAGCGAAGCCCAGCCTTGCCTCAGCTATGCACAGACCCCCCAAGGCAGTGCTGATTACTTACGCCGCTTTGAACTGGGGCCCCTGCTGGTCGCCCTGCATGATCCGGCGCCCCTGCAAAGCACTGCTGAGCGCCAAGTATTGGAACGGGTGCAAATGCACTGGTCCGGTCGCCAGTTGCGCCGCCATACTCGCGCGGAGCTCAGCTCCGAATGCAATTTGATTGTTGGGCTCAACGCTATTCATGCGCAGTTGCTGGAACAACGGCCCAAGCGCAGCAGTGTTCAAATGCTCGATGCCAGCGCTGGCGGCGCCCGCTTGTTATGCAGCACTGAGGCGGCTGGGCAACTGTCAGTGGGCCAACTGGTTCTTCTTCTCACCGGCAGCGATACACCGACCTTGGCACTGGTGCGCTGGCGTCATTTAAACAATGAAGGCCTGCATCTAGGGTTGCGCTACCTGAAAGGCTTACCCCGTGCGGTATGGCTGCGCCGCGCACCGAGTGCCCAGACACACCCGGGTGTGCTGCAAAGCACCCCCGCACCGGGTAATGGCTGGCATCATGGTTTGTGGCTGCTTCACGGGCAATTCGTGGAGGGGGAAAACGTCTGGCTGCAAATGGCCAGCGCGCACAACCAGGCCATCTTGCCGCTGCCGAAGGCGAACCTGCTCACCGCCTCGGTCACTCGCTATCCGATGCAACTGGCCTAGACGCGCAGATTGTTAGGCTAAAACTGCGAGAAAGGTCACGCCGCACGGCGGCCGAGTGCACAGTTTGATCAACAGGGCCGAGCTTATAATTACGCGCACTCACGCTTGCTGCGATTTGTTACTAGCCGGGAACACCACCATGACCCAAGCCCTCGATAAGTTGGTCGGCCCAGTGCCAACTGCCATCGTTAATCTCGCCCGCTTACACGTCACCCCATACGAAGGGCGCGTGGCGGAGTTCAACGTAGCGGCATGGCTGCACCTGCCTGGCCTGGCTAATCTGCCAGTGTCACTGCTTATCAGCTACCGCGACGGCACTGCGCGCCGTGAAGTCATGGTCGATCACGGCAAGGTTAATCCGCACAGTAAAATTCTGCTGTCCAGCATCGCCCGTTTGCCGGTCAACGTTAAAATCGAAGAGATGCAGGTCCGCATGCGCTCTGCCGTTCCGGCGACGAGCCTGGTTGTTGAGGAGTTATTTGTACAAGCGGTCGAACTGGCACACGTTGACACCCGCCAAGCCCTTGCCTGATAGCGCCGTGTTAAGCCAAAACCCCGCGTCTCGCGGGGTTTTGCGTTTAACGCGACAGCCGTGCAACCGCTCCACGCAAGTAATCTGAGTCTGGCTGCATAGCCGTTTCGTCGACTTGAGCTTGCGCCCTAGAGTCGTTCAGGTTGACCAAGGAATGCGGCAAGCTGCTAAAGCGTAAACCGGTAACGCGATTGAGGCGTTTGAGGGCCTCTTGCGGGTCACGCTGATCCAGATGAATCACACTGCCTTTTGTAGCTGTCATAACGCCTTCACACTCCGCCAAGCCTTGCCCCAATGGCCACCTGATCGCTGTATGAAGGCTTATTAGCCAGAAGCGTGCCAGCTCGCCGATCGCCATGCTTGGCGAACTGCCGAATCACAAGCGCCGCCGAGCGCCAGCAGCACAACGCTGCAAACTGACGTTTTACGTCACTCCAGTGACTTAGCCTGAGGCTGCAGCCACTGCGCCAGGTCACCATCAAATAGCGCCGCTTGCGCGTTTTGCAACGTTGCCAAGCTGCTGCGTAAGGCCGGGTACCACGCCTCATCTAGCTGCTCAGGCAGGTTCTCAGCTCTTGGCAGCGGCCACGGGCTGTGGCTGAGTAATTGTTGCAGTGAGTAATGACTAAGGTCGCGGCTGAGTACCCAGTAACCCGATCCCGTTGGCGCAACAAGCTTTTGTTGTTCGAGAAAAAACAAAATCTCTTCCCACTCATGCTCAGCCAGTAACCAGCCTTGGCGATGCATATCGCGCAAACGCACCTTCAAGCCTGATTGCTGACGCTCATAAAAAACCCGCAAAACGCCAAGCGCCATCAACAGACGTGGCATCTCACGTTTGCGCCAGTGCTGGGGAACGCCCAGGTTGCAGACCAATTGAGCGCCGAAGAGGATGATCAGCCAAGACAGATAGATCCATAAAAGAAACAACGGCACCGTAGCAAACGCGCCATAAATCAGCTGATAACCAGGGAAAAGGCGCACATACAGGCCAAACAGCATCTTGGCTGCTTCAAGCAAAATCGCTACAAATAGCCCGCCCAGTAAAGCATGACGCATCGGTACATGAGCATTCGGCACCGTGGCAAACAGCAAGGTAAACGCGGCGACGCTAAACAGCAGCGGCATAAATTTGAGCAAGGCTTGCACACCCAGCAAAGCGCCCGGCCCGGAAATCAGCGAAAGTGAGGTGAAGTAGGTGCTGATGGCAAAACCACCGCCAAGCAGCAAGGGCCCTAGGCTGAGAATCGCCCAATACAGAAGAAAGCTCGACACGCCACGGCGCGGTTGGCGCACGCGCCAGATGGTATTGAAGGTCTTCTCGATGGTCACCAGCATCCAAAACGCGGTGGCGGCTAACAGTGCCACGCCAATCCAGGTCAGCTGCCGCGCTTGGGTGGTGAAGTCGCGCAGGTATTGCTGCAGGGCTTCGCCGGCGGACGGTACGAAGTTGCTGAAGATAAAACTCTGGATTTGCTCGCCCGTATCCTGAAACGCCGGAATCGCGGAGAGCATGGAAAACGTCACCGTCATCATCGGTACCACCGCAAACAAGGTGGTGTAGGTCAGTGCCGCCGCATTATTAGTGCCTTGGTCAGCAATAAAGCGCTGCAGCAAAAAGCGCCAAAATTCCCAGAGAGTGTTGATGCGTTGCAACATGCCTGCTCCTTAGCCATTTGCACCCTGGCAACCTGCTTACTGGGCGCCGTTAGCGGTTAGAATAGCTTCCATCGAAGGTGACCGGCGACCCGACCATGACCGCTATGACGCTTTACCATAACCCGCGTTGCTCTAAATCGCGTAACGCACTGCACCTGTTGCAAGAGCGCGGGTTCAGCCCAACCATCGTGCGCTACCTGGAAACGCCCCTGAACGCTGTCCAGTTGCAGACGCTGTTAAGCACGCTCGGCCTGAACGTCAGGCAACTGCTGCGTACCGGCGAAGATGACTACAAGGCCCTGGGCCTGAGCAACCTGCAATTGACTGACGAGCAACTGTTCGACGCCCTGCTCAGCCAGCCAAAATTGCTTGAACGACCCATTTTGGTTGTCGGTGACAAAGCAGTTATCGGTCGCCCGCCTGAAACCATTCTGGAGATTTTACCGTGAGCTCAGCCTACATCTTGGTGCTGTATTACAGCCGCCATGGCGCTACCACCGAAATGGCCCGACAGATTGCCCGCGGAGTGGAATTGGGCGGTTTAGAAGCGCGCCTGCGCACTGTGCCGGCGATATCCGCCGAATGCGAGGCAGTTGCAGCGGATATTCCGGCAGAAGGCGCGTTGTACGCCAGCTTGGATGACTTGAAAAACTGCGCAGGTCTGGCACTCGGCAGCCCGACCCGGTTTGGCAACATGGCCGCGCCACTCAAGTACTTTATCGACAGCACCAGCAGCCTGTGGCTGACCGGTAGCCTGGTGGGCAAACCTGCCGGGGTGTTTACCTCAACTGCCAGCCTGCATGGCGGCCAGGAAACTACTCTGTTGTCGATGCTGCTGCCGCTGCTGCACCACGGCATGCTGATTACCGGCCTGCCTTACAGCGAAGGCGCTTTGCTGGAAACACGTGGCGGCGGCACGCCTTATGGCGCCAGCCACCATGCCGGGCAAGATGGTAAACGTGCCCTCGATGAACATGAAATCGCCCTCTGCCGCGCACTCGGCCAACGCCTGGCGCAGACTGCAGTAAAACTGGAGAGTCACCGTGGCTAAAGTCGCAAAACCGTTACCCTCGCTGGAGTGGCTACAGCCACGCTTGAACATCAGCCGCGTACTCAGCCTGTTGTGTTTTTTTGGCATTGGCGCGGCGCTGGTGGTGTGGAACCTGTGGTTCGCCAACATCCCCAGTAATCTGCTTTGGATAGTCCTTGGCGCTCAACTTGCACCGCTGCTGCTGTTAACACCGGGCATGATTCTCGGCACGGCACGCGCCCACGCCTGGACCTGTTTTGTGGTGAATCTTTATTTTATCCAAGGCGTACTGGCGGCTTTCGACCCGAGCAAAGCGTTGTACGGTTGGGTGTTGTCCGGGTTGAGCTTTAGCCTGTTTTGCGCAGCGCTAATGTTTACCCGCTGGCGCTTTCAGTACGAACGTAAGTTGGCTGGGGAAATCTAGGCCAAAAAGAAGTGATTGAGCGTTGTAAAGGCGTTCAATCGGCCTTACCAGCCCAGCGTTTCCTTGAGGAAAGGAATGGTTAATTTGCGCTGGGCCTGCAGCGACGCTTGGTCAAGCCGCTCAAGCAAGTCAAACAAAGCACTCATGCTGCGCTCACCTCGAGTCAGGATAAAGCGCCCGACTTCATCGCTCATGTGCAAGCCGCGGCGCGAGGCGCGAAGCTGCAAGGCGCGCAACTTATCTTCATCGGATAATGAGTGCAGTTGAAACACTAACGCCAGCGTTAGACGCGACTGTAAGTCAGCCAACTTGATCGGTAACTCGCGCGGCGAGGTATTGGCCGCAAGCAACAACCGCCGACCGCTGTCGCGCAGACGGTTGAACAGATGAAACAGCGCTTCTTCCCACTCACTGTGCCCAGCCACTGCATCTAAATCGTCCAAGCAGACCAGCTCGCAGCCTTCCAAGTTATCCAGCAGCGCCGGACCGTACTCGACCACCTCCGCCAGAGGCAGATACACCGCTGGCTCGCCGCGTTGTTCAAACCGCAGGCACGCCGCCTGGAGCAAGTGGCTACGCCCCACGCCCTCGCCGCCCCACAGGTAGATCAGACTTTCGGTCCAGCCCGCATCGGCCTCGCACAACCGCTCGACATAGCCCAGCGCCGCAGCGTTGGCTCCGGGGTAGTAATTGGCAAACGTGGCGTCATCACGCAAACGCACACTTAGAGGCAGTTGAATGGGTGTCATGCGGGGTTGGATGGCTCATCTGGAGCGCTGGCTGGCTCACCGTAAAGATCGGAAAGTTTATAGAAATCATGCAGATGACGCACTAAAACCATCACCACTGCGGCAACCGGCAAGGCCAGCAAGATGCCAGTAAAGCCAAACAGTTGACCACCCGCCATGATCGCGAAGATCACTGCCACGGGATGCAGCCCGATGCGATCGCCCACCAGCAGCGGCGTCAGCAGCATGCCCTCGAGCATTTGCCCGACGATAAACACCGCGGCAATACCCATTAGCGGGTAGACGTCCATTCCGAACTGGAACAAGCCTGCCGTCATGGCGGCGCCAAGCCCGACCACGACACCGAGGTACGGCACGATACTGGCCAGACCCGCCAGCACGCCGATCAACAGGCCAAGCTCTAGGCCAATCATCATCAGCCCGGTGGCATACATCACGCCCAGCGCCAACATCACCAGTAACTGGCCACGCAAGAACGCGCCCAGCACTTCATGGCATTCACCGAACAGCTGCACAACCAGACTCTCGCGACCTCGCGGCAGCAGGCTGCGCAGCTTGGCAACCATCAGGTCCCAGTCACGCATCAGGTAAAAGCTCACCACTGGAATCAGCAACAGATTGGCCACCCACGCCAACAGCGCCAACCCCGAAGCGGTGGCAGTAGACAACAGCATGCCGACGATATCGGTGGTTTTACCCAGTTGCCCGGACAGCGCCTCTTTCAGCTGATCAAACCGCCAAAAACCATCGCTCAAACCTAATTTTAGCTGAACCCACGGCAACGCTTGATGCTGTAACCAATCCAGTATTTGCGGCACCAGCTCATACAAACGCACCAGTTGCTTACCGAGCATGGGCACCAACACCAGCAACAGAATGGCCATGACCAATGTAATCAGCGCAAAGACCACCACCACACCCCACGTGCGCGAGAGCTTCCAGCGCTCTAAGCGATCAACCAGCGGGTCGCCCATATAAGCCAGCAGCACGCCGATCAAAAACGGCGTGAGAATCGGCGCCAGCAGGTACAGCAAACCGCCCAGTAATAACGCGGCGACTGCCCATATCCAACGATGCGAGTCGATCATGCTCCGCCCTCCTTGTGCCAAAATTCTAGGTTGAAAGCGCCCAGGCCTGGACGCTTGAGTTACGCATAAAACACCGCTTGCGAGCTGCGATCGTTAAATCAATACCGGCACGTAACGGCGGCAAGCTACCAACTAAACCTCAGCACTGTGCCTTGCGCGACGTTAGGCGTCGCAGGCTCCGCAGCGGTGACGGGCGGTGTGACTGCAGGGTCCGCATCAACGGGTGGTACGTCTGCTGGGACTTCCTGCAGCCGCGCCAGGCTCAGTTGTGCACGCAATTGGTCGGCATTGGCGTTGACGCTAAACGTCAGCGTGTCGCCCTGAACCGTGCGCAGTTGCGCGGCGAAGGGCTCAAGAATACGTTGCAGTTCTGCGTAACGCGCCAGATCGACGCCGCGCACTTCAACGGTCAAGCCCGTGGCCGCGCCTGCCGCCACAATAAAGCGCGGCGCCAAACGCTGACTGACCTCGCGCAAGATGGCATCTGCCAGTGCGCTTTGATCGGCGCCTTTAACCGTACCTTGCTCACGCTCATCGCCCAGCCACAGCCGCCACTCAGCCTGCCACTGACCGTTGGCTTCACGCGCCAGTACGGCCAGCAAAGCGTCAGCAGCGTAACGCTCGGAGGCTTCACTCAATGCCGCCGGTTGGTTGCTTGTAAGGTTTTCTGGCACCGCAAGTAATTGCTCCGCTAAGTCAGCCAACGGCAGGCGCAGCGGCAGCCCGCGGTGCTGAGCCGCCTGCATAAAGGGAGCGGCCACCTCCTGACCATCACCCAATAAGCGGCTGCCATCGCTGGCATCACTCAGCCACCACAGCAAAATACTCGGGCGATTGGCACCCCACAGCGCCAAGCCGGCCTGGCGCATGCTACGTTCGGTGCTCAGCGGATCAAAATCAACCTGCAACACCTCGCCTTCATAACTAAATTGGCTGACGATTTGTTGCGGGTCGTTGCGCAGCGCCGCTAATGCCGGGCTTTGCGCCGCGTCGGTTTTACCGGTTAAGCGCAGTACCAAGGTGTCCAGCGCACGGCTCAGTGCAGCAGCGCGTTCCTCTGGCTGCTGGCTGCTGACCGCTTCACGGACCTGGTACAAATCACTCACAGGCGCGGCAAAAGCTGGCAGAGCAACAAATGAAAGACAGGCAAGCAGTAGGCGAGTGGCGAAACGCATCTATAAATTCTCGACGGACGGAAAGTGGCATACAGGTCAAGTGTAACAACAGCAGTGCCGGCGCAGGTCACGCGTGGCCGCTGACAAGGGCTAAGGGCAGCGAGTTTAGTGGCTGTTAAGGCCCTTTCCCAAGGCATTTTCAGTTCCGCATGGCCTGCAATCAGCAGATTGCGTGCAATTTAGCCACATTCGGCAGCTGCCCCAACGGCCACAACCGGCGCGGCTGGCCGCTGCCGGGTAAGCCTGATAAAATCGCGCGCCTTCGTAGACCGCCACCGCACGCGGCGGTGCCCATCCGAATTTCCCCTAAAGGCCTGGATCAATGAGCAAGCAACCCTCCATTAGCTACAAGGACGCAGGTGTAGATATAGATGCCGGCGAAGCCCTGGTCGAGCGCATCAAAAGCGTGGCCAAGCGCACTGCACGTCCGGAAGTCATGGGTGGGCTGGGCGGCTTCGGCGCACTCTGTGAAATCCCGGCTGGCTACAAGCAGCCCGTACTGGTCTCCGGCACTGACGGCGTCGGCACCAAACTGCGCCTGGCGCTGAACCTGAACAAACACGACAGCATCGGCCAGGACCTGGTCGCCATGTGCGTCAATGACTTGGTGGTGTGCGGCGCTGAACCGCTGTTCTTCCTCGACTACTACGCCACCGGCAAACTTAATGTTGATGTCGCGGCGACCGTGGTCACCGGTATTGGCGCAGGCTGCGAGCTGGCTGGCTGCTCATTGGTTGGCGGTGAAACGGCTGAAATGCCTGGCATGTATGAAGGCGAAGACTACGACCTGGCGGGATTTTGCGTCGGTGTTGTGGAAAAAGCGGAGATCATCGACGGCTCCAAAGTGGCCAACGGTGATGCCCTGATTGCCCTGCCGTCTTCCGGCCCTCATTCCAACGGCTACTCGCTGATCCGTAAGATCATCGAAGTGTGCGGCGCGGATATCGAAACCACCCAGGTTGACGGCAAGCCACTGGCTGATCTGCTGATGACGCCAACGCGCATCTACGTCAAGCCACTGCTCAAGCTGATCAAAGACACCGGCGCCGTTAAAGCCATGGCCCATATCACCGGCGGCGGCTTGCTCGATAACATCCCACGGGTGCTGCCAAAAGGCGCACAAGCAGTGGTCGATGTGGCCAGCTGGACGCGGCCGGCGGTATTTGATTGGCTGCAAGAGCAAGGCAATGTCGATGAACATGAGATGCACCGCGTACTCAACTGCGGCGTCGGCATGGTGATTTGTGTGGCGCAGGAACACGTCGACATCACCCTGCAAACCCTCACAGCTGCCGGTGAGCAGCCATGGGTAATCGGCCAGATCACTGCAGCGACTGAAGGTGCTGCCCAGGTCGTACTGAACAACCTGAAACAGCGCTAATGCCGGCAACGTGTAATGTGCTGGTGCTGATTTCTGGTTCCGGCAGCAACCTGCAGGCGCTGATTGACAGCACCCAAACCGGCGCTGACTCCTCCAAGAGCAGCCCGGCTCGTATCTGCGCGGTGATTAGTAATCGCGCCGATGCTTACGGTTTGGCGCGTGCGAAACAAGCCGGTATCGCCACCCAGGTGCTTGACCACAAGCAGTACGACGGCCGTGAAGCTTTCGACGCCGCGTTGATGCATGCCATCGACAGCTATGATCCGCAGCTGGTGGTGCTGGCCGGTTTCATGCGCATTCTGACCCCTGATTTTGTCCGTCATTACGCGGGGCGCCTGCTGAATATCCACCCCTCCTTGCTGCCAAAGTACAAAGGCCTGCATACCCATCAACGGGCGCTGGATGCCGGTGACAGGGAACATGGTTGCAGCGTGCATTTCGTCAGCGAGGAACTCGATGGCGGCCCCTTGGTCCTACAGGCACTGGTATCGGTGCAAGCGGATGACTCCACGACGAGCTTGGCGCAGCGCGTGCATGCGCAGGAACATGTCATTTATCCATTGGCTGTTCGCTGGTTCGCTGAGGGCCGCTTGCAGCTAACGCCGCAAGGGGCCATGTTGGATGAGCAACTGTTGCCGGCCAGCGGATACCAAACTCGAACGCAGCCTTGAACTTAACCAGGAGACACCATGGGTCGCGCCTTATTGTTCGCCCTCTCGCTTATTTGCCTGCCAGCATTGGCTGTCGAGCTAAAACCTTTCTCAGCCAGCTACACCGCCGACTGGAAGCAACTGCCCGTCAGTGGCAGCGCCGAGCGCAGCCTGCAAGCCTTGGATGATGGCCTGTGGCAACTGAGCTTTGAAGCTTCCATGCTGGTGGCCAGCGTGACTGAACAAAGCACGCTTCGCATCGATAAAGAAGTGTTCCTGCCACACACCTATCTGTACGAGCGCAATGGCTTGGGCAAAGGTAAAAAAATTGAGCATGACTTCGACTGGCAAGCCAAACAGGTCATCGGCAGCGATCGCGGTAAACCTGTTCGCCTACCGTTGAACCGCGGCTTGTTGGATAAATCGACTTACCAGTTAGCCTTGCAATACGACGTGGCCGCCGGCACCCAAAGCATGAGTTACCAGGTGGTCGATGGCGACGAGGTGGAAACTTATGATTTCCGCGTCCTTGGTGAAGAAGTGGTGCGGACCAAGGCGGGCTTAATTGATGCGATTAAGGTCGAGCGAGTGCGCGACCCGACGCAAAGCAGCCGTAAAACCATCCTCTGGTTCGCCAAGGACTGGGACTACCTGCTGGTGCGCCTGCATCAGGTTGAGACGGACGGCAAGGAATACCAGATCATGCTCAAGGAAGGCACGGTCAATGGTAAAACCGTCGCAGGTCGGCAGGACTGATCGCGCCCTGCCTACAAAAAAACCGAGCCGGTGGCTCGGTTTTTTATACAGGCTAATCGGTCGAATCAGGGCCGTTTATGCGACCTGTTTAGAGCGGATAAAACCTGACCTGCGGCAGCCCGCTAAACGGCTGCTGGTCATCACCACATCAGATCATCCGGCACTTGATAGGCCGCGTAGGGATCATCGGCATCCGGCGCTTCGGTTGGGGTGTTGAGCAACACCACACGCTGCGCATCGCGCTCCTGAATCTTCAACGCCGCTTCGCGCGGGATGACTTCGTAGCCGCCACCGTGACGGACAATGGCCAATGAGCCGCTGCTGAGTTTATTGCGCATCAGCGCGTTCACCGGTAAACGTTTAACCTTCTTATCGTCGACGAAGTTGTAGTAATCCTCAGTGGTCAGCTTGGGCAAACGCGACACTTCAATCAGTTGCTTAACCTGAGCGGTGCGGGCTTTTTGCTCGACCTTTTCTTGCTGCTGGCGGTTTAGCGCTTGATCGCGCGCGGCCTTCTCGGCCATGGCCTGTTGCGCAGCAAGCTTTTGCGACTCGTCCTTTTCAATGTGTCCTTTTTGCTCCAGACGCTGCTTTTTCTGTTGTTCCTTGCCGACCTGCTTAGCCTGCTTTTCGTTGACCAGCCCGGCTTTTAGCATCTGGTCGCGTAGTGAGAGAGCCATAACCTACCTTTCCAAGCATCAATATTGAATGGCCGCAGCCACCCGTAACATGCCGCATATGGGCATGGGGCGCCCACCTATTCAGTCGCTCGGGGTGAGCTTCTCGAGCTTCTTCGCCTCACCCCATAGCGCATCTAAGTCATCCAGGGTGCAATCTTGCATAGCCCGACCCGCTTCGCGCAATGCCTGCTCGATAAAACGAAAGCGCCGCTCAAACTTAGCATTGGCTGCACGCAAGGCCGTTTCCGGGTCAACGTTAAGGTGCCGCGCCAAGTTGCTGACCACAAACAACAGGTCGCCGATCTCCTCGCTGATGGCTCCGGCGTCGTTCTCGCTCATGGCCTCGAGCACTTCATCCAGTTCTTCGCGCACCTTATCGACCACTGGCAAGGCATCCGGCCAATCGAAACCAACCTGAGCCGCGCGCTTTTGCAATTTAATCGCCCGGCTCAGTGACGGCATGCCCGTAGGCACATCATCCAGCAGCGACAGTTGCTCGGGAGCAGCGGCTTTCTCAGCACGTTCTTCAGCCTTGATGGCTTCCCAGCGTTGCTTGACTGCCACCTCATCCAACTTGGCCACTTCTACCGCGCCATACAGGTCGCCATCGGGGAACACATGAGGGTGACGGTGCAGCAGCTTACGGGTGATGCCATCGACTACGTAGGCAAACTCGAAGCGCCCTTCTTCGCGCGCCAATTGGCTGTAATACACCACTTGAAATAGCAGGTCGCCCAGCTCACCGGGCAGGTGGTCGAAGTCAGCACGCTCGATTACATCGGCCACCTCGTAGGCTTCTTCAAGGGTGTGCGGCACGATGGTCGCGTAGCTCTGTTTAAGGTCCCACGGGCAACCATGCAGTGGATCACGCAGGCGTGCCATGAGGTGCAGCAGGTCATCGAGTTGGTACATAAATGTCTCGGCCTATACACCGGCACAGCATCAATTGCCGGCGCAAAAACATAATCATACAGCCTTGATTAGCCCCGCGCGCCGTTGCGACGCGCTGGACATGCTAGGCCGCTGTTATCGCTTCATTCGATTGTTTGATTGGCCGCCAGCGGCGCAGCAACATATACAGGGTCGGAATGACAAACAGCGTGAAGAACGTGCCGACCAACAGACCGCCAACAATCACCAAGCCAATCTGCTGACGACTCTCTGCCCCCGCACCCGTGGCAATTGCCAATGGTACCGAGCCCAGCACCATGGCCCCGGTGGTCATCAGAATCGGCCGCAGGCGCTGCACCGAAGCCTCAATCACCGCCGCCCGTACTTCATGGCCTTGGCGCAGCAATACATTAGCGAACTCGACGATCAAGATGCCGTGTTTGGTAATCAACCCAATCAGCGTCACCAGACCAATCTGCGAGTAGATATTTAGAGTGCCGCCAAACAAGGTCAGCGCCAGCAAGGCGCCAGCCATCGACAACGGCACGCTGAATAAAATGATCAGGGGGTCGGTGAAGCTCTCAAATTGCGCCGCCAGCACCAAGAAGATAAAGGCCAACGCCAAGACGAAAATCAGCGCGATACCCGAACTGGACTCTTTGAAATCCCGCGAGGTACCGGTGTAGTCATACTGAGTTTCCGGCGGGAACACCGTGCGGGCGGTGTTCTCCAGATGCGTCAAGGCTTCGCCTAAGGTGAAGCCGGCACCGACGTTAGCGCTAACGGTTACCGCGCGCAGTTGGTTGAAGTGATTAAGCTCACGTGGCGCTACGGTTTCGCGCACCTCGATCAAATTCGACAGCTGCACCATGCTGTCATCGCGGCCGCGTACATACACACGCTCAAGGTCTTGCGGGTTGCTGCGGTCGACGTCTTGCAGTTGTACCAGCACATCGTATTGCTCGCCATTTTGCTTGAAGCGGGTGACCTGGCGGCTGCCGAATAAGCTTTCCAGGCTGCGGCCGATAGTGGCGACATCAGTACCCACCGCCACCGCCTGCTCACGGTTAACCGCGACCTTGAGCTGCGGCGCGTTGAGCTTAAGGTCACTGTCCAGGCTTTCCAGGCCGGGGTAGTCTCGCAACTCGCTCAGTAATTTATCAACATAACCCTGCAACTCGCGGTACTCCATGGAGGAGCGGATGACGAAATTGACCGGCTGATTACGTGCGCTCTGCCCCAGCGGCGGACGATTGACCGGGAAGGCCCGCACGCCGGCAATCTCTTGCATCTTGGGCAGCAGTTCATTACGAATTTCGAACTGACTGCGCGAACGGTCAGCCCAATCTTCCAGTTTCATAAAGGAAATGCCTTGGGCCACAGTCGGGAAGCCGGCAATCACCAAATAACGGTTGGTTTCTTCAATGCTGGCGTAAGCCGCCTCCAGCTCACGGGCATAGCGGCCGGTGTAGTCAATGGTGGCGCCATCTGGGCCGCTAAACACGCCAATAATGGTGCCCGTGTCCTCGGTTGGTGCCAGCTCGGACTTAAGCCCAGCAAATAGCAGCACGCAGGCCACGATGGTCAGCACTAACACCCCTACAACCAGTACCCAGAGGTTCAGCGCCTTGGCCAGCGTGTGCTTGTAGCTGTAGGTCAAACCATTGAGGAAATTCTCAATGACGGTGTACACACGGTTATGCCGCTTATTGGGCTCGTGGGGCTTTAGCAACAGCGCGCACATCATCGGCGTCAACGTTAAGGCCACGAAACCCGACACCAGTACCGCGCCGGCCAGGGTCCAGGCGAATTCAGTAAACAGTTTGCCGGTGGTGCCCTGCATAAAACCAATAGGGGCGAATACAGCCGCCAGCGTCAGAGTCATGGCGATGACTGCAAAAGCAATCTCGCGGCTGCCCTTAAAAGCCGCCTGCATGGGCTGCATGCCCTCTTCGATATGCCGGTGAATGTTCTCCAACATGACGATGGCATCGTCCACCACCAAGCCGATGGCCAGCACCATGGCCAGCAGCGTCAGGGTATTAATGGTGAAGCCCATCAGCGACATCAGGGCGAATGCACCGATCAGCGACACCGGAATGGTCACCAGCGGAATAAGGGTGGCACGCAGCGAACGCAGAAAGATAAAGATGATCAGAATGACCAGCCCAACGGCTTCCCAGATGGTGATGAAGACGTTGTCGATGGACTCGCGAATAAACTGTGAGTTGTCGTTCGCCACTGCCATGTGCATGCCGTCAGGCAGTAAGGCACGCACATCCGGCATTGCCGCTTCAAGCCCATCCGAGATGTCCAGCGGGTTGGCCGTGGCCTGCTTGATCATGCCCATGGATACCGCAGGCTTGCCCTTGAAGCGCACGATGCTACGCTCATCCTGCGCACCGATTTCGGCATAACCAACGTCGGCTAAACGCAGCAGGTAACCGCGAGAATCATCGAGTATCAGCTGGTTAAACTGCTCGGGCGTGTTCAGGTCCGTTTCCGACAGCACCGTAAATTCGCGCTGCTGCGATTCAATGCGACCGGCTGGAATCTCGACGTTCTGCCGGCGCAAAGCATCTTCCACGTCCTGCACCGTGAGGTTGTGCGCCGCGAGCTTTTCTGGATCCAGCCAGATGCGCATAGCAAAGGTGCGCGCACCGCGAATCTGCACTTCAGAGACACCGGGAATGCTTTGCAGGCGATCCTTGATCACCCGCTCCAACACATCGGTGATCTCCATGGCGCTGTAGCGCTCACTGTAAAACGCCAGCCAAATCACTGGCTGCGCGTCAGCCTCAACCTTTTGCACGATCGGTTCAGCAATCTCATCCGGCAGCAAACCGCGCACCCGACCTAAGCGGTCGCGCACATCATTAGCGGCTTCGTCGGAATTACTGCCCAAGCGAAATTGCGCGGTGATCTGGGTATTTTCCGAGCGGCTGATGGAGCTGACAAAATCCAGCCCCTCGATGCCTGACAGCACATCCTCAATCGGCTGAGCGACCTGGGACTCCATGATCTCCGGGCTTGCCCCAGGGTAGGTGACGTTAACCGTGACAATCGGCACGTCGATATTCGGGTACTCGCGCACCGCCAAGCGGTCGTAGGCCATCAACCCGAGCAGCACCACAATCAATGACAGCACCGTGGCAAATACGGGCCGACGGATGCAAATATCAGACAGGGTCATGGCCGCGGCTCCACCGCCTTGGTGCGCACTGGCGAGCCCGCGCGGACCTTCTGCCAGCCGGCACTGATCAGGGTTTCACCGCCTTGCAGGCCCTCAACCACTTCGACCTTACCCGCCAAGCGCTTGCCCAACGTGACCTCGCGCAATTCAACCTTACCCGCCACCACTAGGTTGACCAGGCGCTGCTCGCCCACGGGCATCACGGCTTCTTCTGGGATGACCAGGGCATTCGGACGTTCAGCCAGAATCACCGAAACCCGGACAAATTGCCCCGGGCTCAACCGCCCTTCGCGGTTGCTGAGGTGCGCGCGGATTGCTTGGCTACGCCCCGCTTCATCTAAACGTGGGTTGATGGCAAAAATCTCACCACTGAAACGCTCCCCCGGATAGGCATCCAGGCTGACTTCAACCGATTGCTTGAGACGAATCTGGCTGACCGCTTTTTGCGGAATACTAAAATCCACTTTAAGCGGATCGAGTACCTCAAGATTAACGATATCCTGGCCTTCGCTGAGGTAATCGCCAGGGCTGACCTGGCGCAAGCCCAGCACGCCGGCGTAGGGAGCAAGAATGCGGGTCTTGTCTAGCCGTGCTTGCGAGAGGGCCACGCTGGCGCGCGAGGCTTGCTGCTGGGCGTTGGCTTCATCCAATGCCTGGGCATTGCTGGCACCCCGCTTGAACAACATCTGTGCGCGCTGAAAGTTCTTTTCCGCCAAGTTCAAGTTGGCGTTTGCCAAAGCCAATTCTGCTCGCGTAATCGCGTCATCCAAACTGACCAGCAGAGCACCGGCTTCAACACGCTGGCCTTCAGCAAAATGCAGCTGGGCTATACGGCCACTGATTTCGGGGCGGATCATCACCGATTCGTCCGGCGTCAGCGAACCAAAGGTCACCAACTCATCACGCACCAGCAGCTGTTCAGGCGTAACCACCTCAACCAGCGGTCCTTCATTGGCAGAGACCTGGGCACTGGCAAACAAACACAGCAAAGCGGCGGTGGCGAACAGAGTAGGCAAAGCAGGCGCGCGGGCAAACATATACAACCTCTAGTGCGTGTAGAGGATCAGTCTAACGGCCGGGCCATTCAGCTCAGCCGTTAAAAATGTTTCCCAATATTAAAATTGACGGCAGGTTACTGACGCATACCGCGGCCACTGATCAGCAGGCGGATGCAGATGCCGTAGAGCACGGCGGTTGCGACCAGCATGAAGCTGATGGCCACCCCGATCCGGATATCAGAAACCCCGAGGATGCCGTAACGAAAAGCGTTGACCATGTGCAGCACTGGGTTGGCAAGCGACACCGTTTGCCAAAACGGTGGCAGCATGGTGATTGAGTAGAACACCCCACCCAGATAAGTCAGCGGCGTGAGGACAAAGGTTGGGATGATCGAAATGTCATCAAAATTGCGCGCAAATACCGCGTTAATAAAGCCGCCAAGAGCGAAGATCGTTGAGGTCAGCAGCACCACTAGCACGGTCACGCCTAAGTGATGCACCTGCAGCTTGGTGAAAAACATCGACAGCAGGGTGACGATAAAGCCGACTGCCAGGCCGCGCGATACCCCGCCAATCACATAGCCAGTGAGGATGATGTGCGGCGAGACCGGCGAGACCATCAGCTCTTCAATCGAACGTTGGAATTTGCTGCCGAAGAAGCTCGAGACCACGTTGCTATAGGAGTTGGTGATCACTGACATCATGATCAGCCCCGGCACGATGTACTCCATGTAGGTGAAGCCGCCCATGTCGCCGATCTGCCGGCCGATCAGGTTGCCGAAAATCACGAAATACAAAACCATGGTGATGGCTGGCGGGAGCAGGGTCTGCGGCCAGATGCGGGTAAAACGGCGAATCTCACGATAGACGATGGTACGCAGCGCCACCATATTGGCGGCAAATTCAGAGTTCAGATACGCCGTGCTCATACCGTCCCCTTCACCAGATTTTTTTCCACTAGGGAGACGAACAGCTCTTCAAGACGATTGGTTTTATTGCGCAAGCTGAGTACCTCGATATTGTGCAGCGCCAACTGGCGGAACAGCTCGGTAATGCCTTGGGCCTTGTCCACTTGGACTTCTAAGGTGTGGTCATCAAGCAACTGCGCCGGGTAGCCAAGCAACGGCGGCGCGGCTTGCAAGGAACCTTTCACGTCGAGCAGGAAGGTCTCCACATGCAGCTTCTTCAGCAGGTCTTTCATGCTGGTGTTTTCGACAATCCGCCCGTGATCGATGATGCCGATGTTGCGACACAGGTGCTCGGCTTCTTCCAGGTAGTGAGTGGTCAGAATAATGGTGATGCCCTGCTGATTTAGCTCGGTGAGAAAACTCCACATCGAGCGGCGCAGTTCGATGTCGACGCCTGCGGTCGGCTCATCGAGGATCAGCAAGCGCGGCTCATGCACCAGCGCGCGGGCAATCATCAGACGGCGCTTCATACCGCCGGACAGTTCGCGTGACGGCACGTTGTGTTTGTCCCACAAGCCCAGCTGTGTGAGGTATTGCTCAGCCCGTGCCTTGGCAATCTTCGCGGGAATGCCGTAGTAACCGGCCTGGGTCACGACAATGTCGAAGGCCTTCTCGAACTGGTTGAAGTTGAATTCCTGCGGCACCACGCCCAAGCAGCGCTTAAGCGCCGAAGGCTGTTTATCCAAGTCGTGGCCAAACACATTGACGGTGCCACTGCTTTTGGTCACCAGGGTGGAGAGAATGCCGATGGTGGTGGACTTGCCTGCACCGTTGGGGCCAAGCAAGGCAAAAAAGTCACCTTCGGCCACATCAAGATCGATGCCATGTAACGCTTGAAAGCCGTTGCCATAGGTCTTGGTCAACTGGCGAATGGACAGAGCAGTACTCATAAAAATGTGCACACCTGGTCAATAAAAGAAATGTGCGCGGGCTGCGCCACGCAGCGTGAAGGGGGCCAAGTCTAGCCCTTGAATCGCCTTCACCGCAGCTCTTTTGCCGCACGCTGTCAGCGGCAAGGCGGTCTCGCAGCCTAGCAGCGAGCGCGCAGGAAGAAACTCGGAAGTTTCTGATGGTGCTTATCGACCTTGTCGATAGACTGCTTCAGCAGATCAGAAGCGCGTACTCAGGCTGAGGGTATTTCGCTGGCGAAGTCACCACTGATCGACAGCGCATCCTCGACAAACAGATGCGGGTAGCAGGCAGCCAAGTGCTCAAAGAACAGCTGCTCCGGCACGTCAGCAAACTGGCCGTGGTCACGCAGGTATTCCATGTGGCGTTCACCTTGTTGGTTGAATGGGTGAAACACGCTGTCGTTAACCCCGTCAAACTCCAGCGCAGCCACGTTAAATAGCTGGCACAGCGCCAAGTTAAACGCCGGTGTGGCTTTGACCCAGCGGCCATCAAGGTACAACTCGGTGTAGCCATGCATGGCGAATACATCGCTGCGCAGCAATTGCAGCAGGCGCGGGGTGGCTAAATGATTACGCACATCAGCCAGGCCAATGCGCGCGGGGATCGCGCAGTGGCGGGCGCAAGCGGCGAGCACATTAGCCTTGGGCACGCAGTAACTTTCCATCGTTTGCAGGGCGTGACTGGCTTTAAGCGTTGCGGGGTCGCGGCTGAACACATAGGGGTTGTAACGAATCTGATCACGCACGGCGTAGTACAGATTAATTGACTGTTCGCGTGGGTCGCGGCTGGCCCCGCGAAACTTTTCTGCGAACTCCACCAGCGCTGGGTGGTCACTATCGATGAAGCGGCTGGGCTTGAGGTATTCGCGCATAGGGGCTCTCCAAGGCTGAGGACCCAGTCTAGCGACGCGAGTGCGGCCGATGTAACGACGATTCAGCCAAGCTCACCGCTCTTGTCGCCATTCCCGGCGACTGCGCCCATGATGGTGCGTCATACACATCGTCATCACGGAGGATTTTGCATGCTCGCTCTCTGGTTAGTGGCCCTGCTATTTGGCACGGCCTTCCTCGCCCACCGCCGCAATGCCCCGCTCCCCGCGCTGGCAATAGTGGGTGGTTTTTTGATCTTAATGGGCATTTTCAGCCACGCACCCGCATGGTTGATGGGTGTTTTCTGGCTTCTTCTGTTAGCGGTGGCGTTGCCTCTGTTGCTGCCACAGCAACGCCGCAGCCTGCTCAGTGCGCCATTGTTTAAGTGGTTTAAACACACATTACCGCCCATGTCAGCCACCGAACGCGACGCCATTGAAGCCGGAACAGTGTGGTGGGATGGCGAATTGTTTAGCGGTCGTCCGAACTGGGACACCCTGCTCGCGTACCCCAAAGCGCAACTCACCGAGGAAGAACAGGCCTTTATTGACGGCCCAACCGAAGACCTCTGCGCCATGGTCAGCGACTGGCAGATCGGCCAAGACATGGACCTACCTGCCGAAGCCTGGGCACATATTAAGAGTCATGGTTTCTTCGCCCTGATCATCCCCAAGCAATATGGCGGCAAGGGTTTCTCCGCCTACGCCCACTCCCAAGTGGCGATGAAGCTGGCGACTCGCTCAGGCGATCTGGCCTCTACCGTGATGGTGCCCAACTCGCTCGGTCCCGCCGAATTGCTGCTGCATTACGGCACCGATGAGCAACGCGACCACTATTTGCCGCGCCTGGCCAGTGGCGAAGACATCCCCTGCTTTGCCCTCACCGGCCCGTTGGCAGGCTCCGATGCTGGCGCCATGCCAGACACGGGCATCATCTGCAAGGGTCAATGGCAAGGCGAAGAAGTCATCGGCCTGCGCCTGAACTGGGAAAAACGCTACATCACCCTAGGCCCTGTAGCGACCTTGCTCGGCCTCGCCTTTAAGGCCTATGACCCTGAGCATCTGCTGGGTGAAGAGGAAGACCTAGGCATCAGCCTGGCTCTGATCCCCACTGAGACTGCCGGGGTCGAAATTGGCCGCCGCCACCTGCCGCTTGGCGCCGCCTTTATGAATGGCCCGAACAGCGGTAAGGATGTATTTATCCCGCTGGAGTACCTGATCGGCGGGCAGGCGATGCTCGGCAAAGGCTGGATGATGTTGATGAACTGCCTGTCGGTGGGTCGTTCCATCTCATTGCCGGCCGTGGGTACTGGTGCGGCTAAATTCACCAGCTTAACCACCGGTCAGTACAGCCAAGTGCGTGAGCAGTTCAACGTGCCGCTGGCCGCCTTCGAGGGCATCCAAGAAGCCCTGGCACGCATCGGCGGCAACGCCTGGCTGATGGACAGCGCGCGGATTCTTACCGCTAATGCGGTGGACTTGGGCGAAAAACCTTCGGTGCTGTCGGCCATCCTTAAATATCACCTGACCGAACGCGGCCGCGAGTGCATCAGCCACGCCATGGACGTGCACGGCGGCAAGGGCATTATCATGGGCCCGAATAACTACCTCGCTCGCTCCTGGCAAGGTGCGCCGATCTTTATCACCGTGGAGGGTGCCAATATTCTCTCGCGCAATCTGATGATCTTTGGTCAGGGCGCGATTCGTTGCCACCCCTATGTGCTCAAGGAAATGGCCCTGGCCAACCACGCCGATCAAGACCAAGCGCTGCAGGAATTCGACGGATTACTGCTGCAACACATCGGTTTTGCTGTAAGTAATGCCGCCAGTAGCCTGCTGCTCAGCTTGGGTTTTGGCGTGTTCAGTCAGGTACCGGGCGATCACATCAGCCGTCCTTATTTCCGCGCGCTCAATCGCTTAGCCGCCTCGTTTGCCCTGCTCGCCGACACCAGCATGATGATTCTCGGTGGCGAGCTGAAACGCCGCGAACGCTTGTCTGCGCGCCTTGGTGATGTGCTCAGCCATCTGTACATGGCGTCTGCCGCCCTCAAGCGCTATCACGACCTTGGTTATCCAGAGCATTCCCAACCCCTGTTGCGCTGGGCCATGGAAGAAAGCTTGGGCAAAGCCGAACAGGCACTTGAGGCGTTGCTGAGCAACTTCCCCAACAAACTGCTCGGCTGCGCCCTGCGCGTGCTGGTACTGCCGCTGGGTCGCCGTCACAAAGGCCCAACTGATGCAATGGATGCACAGGTAGCTGCCATTATCGGCCGAAACAGCGGTGACCCGGCGCTTGAGGAGTTGCTCGAAGGCTGCTATCGCCCACACGCCGAACACGACCCGGTGGGGGCCCTGCACTATGCAATGAACCTGCTGCAAGGCGTACAAAGCCTGCAGAAGAAACTGCACAAAGCCGTCAAAGCCGGTGAAGTGCAAGCGCTGCCAGGGCAAAGCTTAATTGATGCGGCGTTAGCAGCTGGCGTTATTAGCACTGAAGAAGCGCACAGCCTGCAACAAGCAGAGGCGGCGCGCCGTGTGGTGATTGATGTCGATGACTTTGCCAAGGACGAGTTGACCCTCAGCCCCGGCAAGGTGCGCTAGGGATAAACCTCAATCAGGACAGCGGGCTGCGCCGGCTTTATACTGCGCCGCCCGTTTTACCTACAGGATTTGCCCCATGGCCAACGTTCACATCGACCACCACCTCGCCCTGCTCCAGCACGTGCGCACCATCTTGGTAGCACTGGGTGAAGCCGAGCAGATTCTCGATGACAGCCACGCCATGTATTTAGAACGCTACGACGAATTGCTCAGCGACCTGCCCAATGACCCGGAAGCTAGCCTTTATCTGGGCCAGGACCTGATCAGCCAGATATTCCAACGCTACCCACAAATTGCCCACCTGATACCGCGCGACCTGCTGTGGTTTTTTGGTGGGGACTGCCTGCACTTTATGCCAGACGAAGAAATCGAGATGTACCAGACCCTCGAAGAGCGGCGCTTTTACGCTGCAGAAAACGATGAACCCTTCGACTGGAACCGAGAAAAGCAGCTGCTGGCCATGCCCACCCAAGCCAGTAAGCACTAAACAACTCCGCTAAAACGTTAAAGCCCGCACGGCGTCACCGGCGGGCTTTTTGACGGGCAAAATCCGCACAAAAAAAACGCCGCTCAGCGAGCGGCGTTTTTGCTGTTTTCTTTCAAATATGGAGCGGGAAACGAGACTCGAACTCGCGACCCCGACCTTGGCAAGGTCGTGCTCTACCAACTGAGCTATTCCCGCAATTACAGCCTGTAGCAACAACAAAAATGGCGTCCCCTAGGGGACTCGAACCCCTGTTACCGCCGTGAAAGGGCGGTGTCCTAGGCCACTAGACGAAGGGGACCTTGGAACTTGCTGGTGATTTGCCTGAGCAAATCATCCGAATATGGAGCGGGAAACGAGACTCGAACTCGCGACCCCGACCTTGGCAAGGTCGTGCTCTACCAACTGAGCTATTCCCGCATACAACTTGGTTTTTTGCAGCACACTTCATAAAAAAGTGGCGTCCCCTAGGGGACTCGAACCCCTGTTACCGCCGTGAAAGGGCGGTGTCCTAGGCCACTAGACGAAGGGGACGCAGCCCGGAAACTACAACTTCTATCCGGCTTCATCGCGTTTTGCCCTGAGGCATTGCGCTACGAAGTGGCGCGCATTCTATGGAGCCTTGAAAGGTCCGTCAACCTCCATGTTAAAAATTATATAAATCAACGACTTCAGCGGCGAATATGAGGCGGCTCTATCAGCCTAACAGCTAAGGCATTACACTCGGGCGAAAAACCGGTGATCGAGAGGCTCCACCCCATGTCCCCACTTGTGATTACCGTATTGATCGTGTCAGGCATCTTTATTTTGATCGCCATTGCCTACATCAATCATATGGTCGAGAGCAATAAACTGGAAAAATCGCGGATCAAGGCTGACTTAGGTGATCGCCTGCGCCGCTGCGAGACCCTGTCCGAAACACTGCCAGGCCAGCTGATGACACCGCCACTCAAACAGCTTTTGAGTCGCATGCAGTTGCACTTCGCTGAACGCATATTGCCTCTTGATAAAAGCAACAAAGCGTTGCGTACACGGGTCGAGGAATTACGTTTATTGCTGACCCAAGGCGATGCAATTACTGTCGAAAACACGCAACAGCCGATCCTCAATGAAGCCAAGGCCAAAGAGGTACGTTTTCAACTAGAAAGCTTGCACAGCCAACTGACTCGCTGCGCCAAAGACGGCATCCTCGCCACCAACGAGGCCAAGCGCTGGCTTAAAGAGGTGCACACCATGTTGACCCAAGTGCACATCGAGTTTTTCGGCAACCTTGGCACGCAGGCACTGCAACAGAACCAACCCGGGCAAGCACGCCTGGCTTTCGAGCGCGGCGTTCAGTATCTGCGTAAGCAACCTGATCCTGGCCAATACAAAAACACCTTGAAGAAATTCGAAACACAGCTCGCTCACGCCAATGCACTGGTATTAGAAACCAGCAAACCCAGCACGGATGCACCCAGTGAACTGGACGCAGGCTTGGAGTCTTTAGGGGGCGATGGCGAATGGAAGAAAAAGAACATCTACGACTAAACTCCGGCGACGCGCCGTTTGCGCCATAACGCCCTAACCATGAGAGCCACACATGAGCCTGACTGTTTACGGCGCCCCACTGTCGCCTTACGTACGTAAAGTCCGCTTGCTGCTGGCCGAGAAGGCCTTGGACTATAAGCTTGAAATCATCCTGCCGTTCGCCCAACCCGCTTGGTTCAGAGACCTCAATCCGCTTGAGCGCATTCCCGCCCTTAAAGACGGCGAATTGACACTCGCTGATTCCAGCGTGATCTGCCATTACCTCGACGAGAAGTACCCACAAAGCTCAAATCTGCTGGGTCGAACCCCGGAGCAGCGCGCACAGGTGCGCTGGCTGGAGAAATACGCAGACTATGAGCTGGCGCCCCTGTGCACGTTCACCGTGTTCCGTAATCGTGTACTCAAACCGAGCATGGGCAAACCCTGTGATGAGGCTACCGTGCAGAAAGCCCTGCATGAGCAACTACCGCCTCACTTCGACTACCTGGAAAAAATCCTTGGCCCGGCCGAATACCTGGTCGGCGACAGCCTGACCCTGGCCGACCTAGCGCTGGCGTGCCAGCTGGTCAATATGCAGCATGGCGGCGAGCAACTCGACGCTGAGCGCTGGCCTAACCTGAGCGCGCATTACACGCGTATCACAGCGCGTGACTCGGTACAGGGGCTGTTGCCGGGCGAACAGAAAATGCTGGCGAAAATGGCCACCAAGGCCTGAGCACTCAGCTGCCAACAGCACAGAGCCCGGTTTATCCGGGCTCTGTGCTATCAGTGCTTTAGCAATCGGTCAGTTCAACAAACACCTCGGCTAGGCGTTCAATACCAGCCTGATCCGCGACGCTAAAGCGCCCCAGCGACGGGCTGTCGAGGTCGAGCACGGCGAATAAGCGTCCATCTTTAAACAGTGGCACAACCAGCTCGCTGTTAGACGCGCTGTCGCAGGCGATATGCCCGGCAAATGCATGCACATCATCAACCCGCTGAGTTTTCCCGGTAGCCGCCGCCGCGCCGCACACACCGCGACCAAAGGGGATCCGCACGCAGGCCACATTGCCCTGAAAAGGTCCTAGCACCAGCTCATCGCCCTTTGCCAGGTAAAAGCCCGCCCAGTTCAGATCGCTGATTTGCTGGAACAAAAATGCAGAAAATTGCGCCGTGTTAGCAATAAAGTCGCGTTCATCCGCCAGCAGTGACTGCAGTTGCATCACTAAAAACGGATAGTCTTCATGCCCTTGTTCGCTTGGTTGTAATTCAATCATCAGTCTCACTCAGTAATTGCAGCCCTACCCAGTCGCGGGCAAATTGATACGCACAGCGGCCGTTGCGGTTACCGCGGCCCAAAGCCCAGCGAATAGCAGCCTTCTCAAGGGTTTCATTCCACTGCCAGGTCAAGCCTGCCTGCGCCGCGTGTACCTCAACCCAATGACGCACCACATCGAGGAAATGCTCTTGGGTAAAGGGGTAGAACGACAGCCATAAACCGAAGCGATCAGACAAGGCAATCTTGTCCTCTACCGCCTCATTGGGATGCAACTCGCCATCCACCCGTTGCCAGCTTTCGTTGTCACGTTGTTTTTCCGCCAGCAAGTACCGACGGTTGGACGTGGCGTACAGCAACACGTTATCCGACGCGCGCTCAAGAGAGCCGTCGAGCACGGTTTTCAGCATGCGGTAATCCCCCTCTCCAGCCTCGAACGAGAGGTCATCGCAGAACAACACAAAACGCTGCGGCAGGTCGCTCAGCTGCTCGACGATACGCGGTAGATCGGCCAGATGATCACGCTCAATCTCAATCAAGCGCAGCCCAGCCGCTGCATATTCAGCCAACAGCGCGCGCACCAGCGATGACTTGCCTGTACCGCGCGCCCCCCAGAGCAATGCGTGGTTGGCCGGCAAGCCGCGGAGAAACTGCTGAGTGTTAAGCGCCAACTGGCTTCGCTGCCGATCCACGCCGATCAGATCATCCAAACCTACATCTAGGCTGACCTTAAGGGGTGCCAGAAAGCCGCTGCGCCCGTCACGCTGCCAGCGCGCGGCCAGGCTCTGCTGCCAATCTATTGCCGGACGCAGGGCCGGCAGTAAGGGTTCAAGGCGGGCCAGCACGCCCTGCGCTTGCAACAAAAAATCACTTAAACGCGCATCCACACCACACTCCAAAAATCGTTCAGACGCACAGCCTCAGTCGAACTGTTAAGCGGATGGGCTATGCTTGGCAGGCAATTCAACACGAGAACGACCCGCCAATATGGATATAGCACTCACCCAACGTCTGTCATTTAAACAAGCCAGCCTGACCGTGTTGGTCGCTTTTATCCTCGGCACAGCACTGAGCGTGTTCCAAGTGGGCACTGATTATGCCAGCGAAGACGCCTCGATTGACCGCGAGATTAACGCGCTGATGGAAATCAGCCACAATCCGGCTGCACGCATCGCCTATAACATCGACGCTGAACTGGCCCAAGAGCTGGTGTTGGGCCTGCTACGCTCCCCCGCCGTAATCAGCGCGCAAATCATCGACAATAACCAGCTGAACTTGGCCAGCGTCAGCCGGCCAGCGATGCAAAGCCCCTACCGACTCCTCAGCGACTTCATCTTTGGCGAGCGTCGACACTTCGAGACAGCCCTGTTCGTCAGCCACTCGCCCGCTGAATCATTGGGCACGCTGAGCCTTGAAGTGGACACCTATGCGTTTGGCAGCCATTTTCTGCGTCGCTCGCTGCTGACCTTTGTCACCGGTTTCGCCCGCAGCTTGTTGCTCTCACTGATTTTGCTGGTGCTCTTTTACTTTATGCTGACCAAGCCGCTGACAGGCTTTATCCGCGCACTCAGTGAGCGCGACCTGCGCAACCCCAAGCATACCAACCTGCCTTACCCGCCCAAGCATGAGCGCGACGAGATCGGCGTGCTGGTCGATGTGACCAACCGCCAGTTGACCAGCATCGCCAGTGAGATTGAACAACGCCAAAACGCCGAAGAACGTTTAACCCGCTATTTGGCCGAGCTGGAAAATAGCGTTTCGGCGCGTACCGAACAACTGGAAACCGCCAACCGCAATCTGCTCGACGCTAACCGAGAACTGGAAGCGGCTAAACGGATTGCACTGGACATGGCCCAGGCCCGTTCAGCGTTCTTGGCCAATATGAGCCATGAGATTCGCACCCCACTCAATGGCCTGCTGGGAATGCTTGCGTTGTCCATGGACGGACCATTGGATAACGAACAACGCCAGCAACTTTCTATTGCTCACGACTCCGGCAAGGTCCTGGTCGACCTGCTCAACGACATCCTCGATTTGTCAAAATTTGAAGCCGGGCAGCTGGAGCTTGAGCACATACCCTTCGATATCGGCGCCTTGGTCGAGGAAACCGCCACCTTGCTTTCACAGAACGCTGCCCACGACGTTGAGCTGACCTGCTTGATCGACCCGCGGCTGCACAACCGGCGTCTCGGTGACCCCACTCGAGTCCGCCAAGTGGTCAGTAACCTGCTGTCTAACGCCTTAAAATTCACCCGCACCGGTCGTGTTGATATCTACGTTGCAGCACGAGCATGCGGGGTCCGAATCATTGTGCGCGACACTGGAATCGGCATCGCCGAAGACGCCCAGGTGAGGATTTTCCATCCCTTCTCACAGGCTGAGGTCGGTATTACTCGGCAATTTGGCGGCACCGGCTTGGGCTTAGCCCTAACGCGCCGTCTCTGCGAGGCCATGCATGGCACGCTCAGCCTAGATACCAAGGAGGGCATTGGCAGCAGCTTCTGCGTTGACCTGCCACTGCCCAGCCAAAGCAGCCCTGCGCAACCACCTCAGCTGCACGGGCGCATTATCGGCCTAAGCTCAGCCAGCTCAGGGCTCAGCGAACAACTGGCGAGCCTGTTGCCTAGCTGGGGCCTGCATTATCAGCACCTCAACGCTGATGCAGCCGTTGATACGCTTGAGGGCGATGTGCTGATTAGCGATTGCCCACAGCGCCTGCATGAGTTGCGCGCGCTTACCCGTTTACCCATTCTTCTGGTTAGCGCCTATGGCAATTTTCTTAGCCACGAGCAGGTGCAGCCTTTGGCGCCGATTGAACAACTGGCTCGGCCGCTGTCGCGTCAAGCGCTGCTACTGGCTGTGCGGCGCGCCCTCGGCCAAGTCGAGGCAGAAACCGCTACGCCACCCAGTGAGCCGCCGCGTAACCGGCAAGCCCGGGTGTTGCTGGTCGAAGACAATGCGGTCAATCAGTTAGTCGCCAAAGGGATGCTGGGCAAACTTGGCTGTGACGTTTTGCTGGCCAAGCACGGCGCAGAAGCCTTGAATCTTCTGGAAATACACGCGGTTGATTTGGTCCTGATGGATTGCAATATGCCGATCATGGATGGCTATGAAGCCACCCGCCGGATTCGTCAGAAACCCGAGTTTGCCGGCCTGCCCATCATTGCACTCACGGCCAACGCACTGTCCGATGAGCGCGAGCGTTGCCGCGTGGCGGGAATGGACGATTACTTGGCCAAACCCTTTCGCAAAAATGAGCTGGCGGCCCTGCTTAATCAGTGGCTGGACAAAACAAACTGATCCAGCAGCAACCCCACTTTGCGGCGCAGCGCGGCAACTGCATCCAGATCAACGCCGCGCTCGCACAGCAGCTGGCTTTTAAGCGGCAGCACCTGTTCTCGTAAAGCCCAGCCGAGCGGCGTTAACCCCAGATGCACCTCGCGCTCATCACTGACCGAGCGCTTGCGCTGCAGCAAGCCTTGCAGCTCCAAACGCTTTAGCAGCGGGGTAAGCGTGCCGGAATCCAGCAATAAACGCTCGCCCAGCGCCTTGACAGTCGGCAGCACGGGCGGCTGTTGTTGCCACTCCCACAGCACCAGCATGGCCAGGTACTGCGGGTAGGTCAGGCCTAGCTGATCAAGCATCGGCTTGTACGCACGAATCACCGCCCGTGAAGCCGCGTAGAGCTTGAAGCATAGCTGATTATCCAGCTGCAACCCCTCCTCTACGGGCAGGATTTCGGTGCTCATTTCAGTAACGCTTCAATCTCGGCAGTCATGTCTTCAGGCTTAGTGGTGGGGGCGAAACGCTTAATGACCTGACCATCAGCACTCAGCAGAAACTTGGTGAAATTCCACTTAATCCCCTGGCTGCCCAGCAAGCCCGGCGCGCTTTTCTTTAGGTTGACGAACAGCGGGTGGGCAGCGCCGCCATTCACATCCACTTTTTTGAACAATGGAAAGCTCACACCGAAATTAAGCTCGCAAAACTCAGAAATCGCGCCCTCATCGCCGGGCTCTTGCTTGCCGAACTGGTTGCAGGGAAAGCCCAACACAACCAAGCCTTGATCCTTGTATTGCTGCCAAACATTTTCCAAACCCTTGTACTGCGTGGTGAAACCGCACTTGCTGGCGGTGTTAACCACTAATACGGCTTTGCCGCCGAAATCAGCCAAGGTTTTTTGCTCGCCCTTGATGGTGGTAACGGGAATATCGAAAAGTGCGTTGCTCATGTGGATGATCCTAGTAAGTGGCGATGGGTACAAGATAGCGAACAATTAGATTGCGCACAATCTAATTGATTAAAATTAAGAGCTCTATTTTCACAGCCCCACCCTGCTGCTGGTTAAAATCTAGCTCCAAGCAACAGCAGGCAGAGTCTCAAACCGAAGCCTGCAAGCATTACGCCTCAGGTTTAGCCACCAACTGAAGCGATGCCGAATTGATGCAATAGCGCAGCCCGGTCGGCGCCGGCCCATCGGGGAATACATGGCCTAGGTGGGCATCACACGTGGCGCATTTGACTTCAATGCGATGCATGCCGTGCTGGTGATCATCCACGCTGCGGATGGCTTCATTGCTGACCGGCTGAAAGTAGCTCGGCCAGCCACTGCCGGAGTCGTATTTAGCCGCCGAATCAAACAAATCAGCTTGGCAGCACGCACAGTGATAAATACCTGAGGCTTTGCAGTCATTGTACTGGCCGGTAAACGCGCGCTCAGTGCCGCCCAAACGGCACACCTGGAACTGCTCATCGGAAAGCTCTTCACGCCAGGCTTCTAAGGGTTTTTCCAGCTTATTCATGGGTAAATCCTCATAAAAGAAATCGTCTGGAACGATTTTTAAGGTCACGCAGCGATGGCACACGGGGTTGTGGCCGTAGCCAGTAGGCTATAAAAAAGCCCGACCAGTCCCTTTGCCAACATCAGGCTGCCACGTATCATTCGGCCCCAGTCTGTCACCGGCGATACAACCTGCCAAGGCCGTAGCTGTCACGCGGCGTTTCCTTCTATTGGGATCACATTCATGCAGTTCAGCAAATCCAACAAGCTCGCCAACGTTTGCTATGACATCCGCGGGCCGGTGCTCAAGCACGCTAAACGCCTGGAAGAGGAAGGCCATCGCATCCTCAAGCTGAACATTGGCAACCCGGCACCGTTTGGTTTCGAGGCGCCGGAAGAAATTCTGCAGGACGTGATCCGCAATCTGCCCACAGCCCAAGGCTACAGCGACTCTAAAGGCCTGTTCAGCGCACGCAAGGCGGTGATGCAGTACTACCAGCAAAAGCAGGTTGAAGGCATTGGTATCGAAGATATCTACCTCGGCAACGGCGTCTCCGAGCTGATTGTCATGGCCATGCAGGCGCTGCTTAACAACGGCGATGAAGTGCTGATTCCAGCCCCGGATTACCCCTTATGGACGGCTGCGGTGGCGTTGTCAGGCGGTAAGCCCGTGCATTACCTGTGCGATGAGCAGGCCGGCTGGTTCCCCGATATCGCCGATATGAAGGCCAAGATCACCCCAAACACCAAAGCCTTGGTATTGATCAACCCTAATAACCCAACCGGCGCGGTGTATTCCAAAGAAGTGCTGATGGACATCGTCGAACTGGCGCGCCAGCACAACCTGGTGCTCTTCTCCGATGAAATCTACGACAAGATTCTCTACGACGGCGCCCAACATATTTGCACCGCCTCGCTGGCCCCAGATGTGTTGTGTTTGACCTTTAATGGCCTGTCCAAGTCCTATCGGGTGGCGGGTTTCCGCTCCGGCTGGGTGGCGATTTCCGGGCCCAAGCACCGCGCGCAGAGCTACATCGAAGGCATCGACATCCTCGCCAATATGCGCCTGTGTGCCAACGTACCGAGCCAACACGCGATCCAAACCGCACTGGGCGGCTACCAAAGCATCAATGACCTGGTGCTGCCGCAAGGCCGTCTTTTGGAGCAACGCAACCGTACCTGGGAGCTGCTCAACGACATCCCCGGTGTGAGCTGCGTCAAACCGATGGGTGCACTGTATGCCTTCCCCAAGATCGACCCAAAAATCTGCCCGATCCACAACGATGAAAAGTTTGTTCTCGACCTGCTACTTTCGGAAAAGCTCCTAGTCGTTCAAGGCACGGCCTTCAATTGGCCGTGGCCGGATCACTTCCGCGTGGTCACGCTGCCGCGGGTCGATGAACTGGACATGGCTATCGGTCGCATCGGCAACTTCCTCAAGACTTACCAACAGTAACGGAGAGCAGCATGAGCCGAGGCAAACGCTACCTACTGACCGGGGCCAGTTCCGGCATTGGTGCAGCCCTAGCCCGCGAATTGGCTGCCAAGGGTTACGACCTGGCGCTGGCGGCGCGGCGTGAGGACAGCCTGCACCTGCTGGCGGCTGAACTGCAGTCACGCTTCGGCAACCGCGTTGTTGTATTGCCACTGGATGTGACGGATTACGCCGCCTGCCAAGAGGCCGTGAACTTGGCGGCGAATGCCCTAGGCGGGTTGGATGGGATTATCGCCAATGCCGGCATCGCTCTGACCGGTAAAGCCGGTGGTGGCTACTTCGACCGCGCCAAACGCACAGTAGAAACGAATCTGATTGGCGCGATTGCCTGCCTGGATGCGGCTTGTGCACTGTTTCGTCAACAAGGCTACGGGCATCTGGTGGCGGTCGCCTCGGTCGCTGGCAAACGCGGCTTACCCCACACGGCCGCCTACTCGGCAAGTAAGGCCGGGCTGATCAGCTATATGGAAGCGACTCGCGCCGAATTGCTTGGCAAACACATCGACACCACCCTGCTGCTGCCGGGCTTTATCGACACGCCGCTGAACAGCGACATGCCCAGCCGGCCCTTCTTAATCAGCGTAGAACGTGGCGCGGCGTTGATCGCCCAGCACATCGAACAACGCACACCCAGCGCTTACGTACCGGGCTGGCCATGGGCCCTGTTGGGTCGCGTGCTGCCGTATCTTCCGACCGCAGTGATTGGCAAATTCTGATGGACCTGCAAATCGACGATTTCTACAAAGACGCCGCCGCCGGCATGCTAAGCCTTTACCACGCGTTCCCGAGCAAAGCGGCGTTGTATGTCGAAGACCTGATCGGCCGTGAAGAGCCCGATGAATTCGGCCTACCAACACCGCGCCACCAAAGCTGCCTGGGTGCGTTGTTGTGGTTAGCCGAAGAAGGTTATATCCGCTTTGACACAACCATCGGCTTCGACGCACTGGACCAAGCTGTACTCACGGAAAAAGGCTTTCTGCGCCTAACCCGTGGTGTGCCGCATGCTGTGCCAGATGGCGATGCATTGCCGCCAAGCATTCGCCGCGTGCACGCCACCCTCGCCTTTCAGTTACGGGAAGCGCTAGGCCAGCAGCACGGCGAACGCATCGCCCGCCTCACTCGCTTACTGTTCGAAAGCACCCTGAGCGGCGCAAACGACATAGTTTGAAATAGTCGTCAGGTTGAAGTGCAGGGGTGTGCGCCCTTATATAGCCGACATAACTAACAGCAGGCCGCTGTAAAACCTGGCGATGCAGCCAAACCGAGGTTTTACAGCGACCTATCAGCACGTTCCCGTGAGGAGTCTCAACAGATCATGATGCGCATTATGTTGTTCCTGGCCACCAACATCGCGGTGTTGATCATTGCCAGCATCACCCTGAAATTGCTTGGGGTGGACCGCTTCACCGGGCAGAACTACGGCAGCTTGCTGATTTTCTGCGCCGTATTTGGTTTTGCCGGGTCGCTGATCTCGCTGTTCCTGTCCAAGTGGATGGCGAAGATGAGCACCAAGACCGAAATCATCACTCAGCCGCGCACACGCCATGAGCAGTGGCTGATGCAGACTGTCGAAGAACTGTCCCGCGAAGCTGGCATCAAAATGCCAGAAGTGGGTATTTTCCCGGCCTATGAATCCAATGCGTTCGCCACCGGCTGGAATAAAAACGATGCCCTAGTGGCAGTAAGCCAAGGCCTGCTGGAGCGCTTCTCACCGGACGAAGTACGCGCTGTACTGGCCCACGAAATTGGTCACGTGGCCAATGGCGATATGGTCACTCTGGCGCTTATTCAAGGCGTGGTGAACACCTTCGTGATGTTCTTCGCACGGATCTTCGGCAACTTCGTCGACAAGGTCATCCTTAAAAACGAAGGCGGCCCGGGCATTGGCTATTTTGTGGCGACCATTTTTGCCGAGCTCGTACTGGGTATTCTGGCCAGCATTATCGTTATGTGGTTCTCGCGTAAGCGCGAGTTCAAGGCTGACGAAGCCGGTGCACGCCTCGCTGGCACTGGCGCGATGATCGCCGCCCTGCAGCGCCTGCGCGCCGAACAGGAAGTACCGGTGACGATGCCTAATAGCTTAATGGCCTTCGGCATCAATGGCGGCCTAAAGCATGGCTTGGCAGGTCTGTTAATGACCCACCCACCATTGGAGCAGCGGATTGAAGCCCTGCGCCAGCGCGGCTAAATCAGGCATGCGTCATAAAATGGCGACCCTTAGGTCGCCATTTTTTCGTCTCACTCCGCCCGTTTGTGCGGGCTTAATGCGCTTAAACCGAACTTTCTCACCCCTCCTGAATCGGAATTTAACAGGGCCCATCGTAACGGCTGGCCTGACCTCGGCCTTGCGCCGGGTTTAAAAATTCTGGGGGGCAATCATATGCACTACAACTGGGATCTAATCGAACGCTTGCTGCTTGAGGTGCAAAAGTCTGCTGATGAGCATTTTGCGCCGCGCCTCTATGCACAAGAATTAGCCGCCCACTCAGATCAAACCGGGCACCCTGTCAGTGATGTTGATGCACTTAAGGCGCAAGCCACACGCTACGAAGCACAGTTGCTGGAGGCTGGTTTTATCGCCCCACGCCCAGAAATTGAGGGCGGCAATGGTGAGAATTTTGTACTGACCCCGCGAGGCTTGCAGCTTTTGAGCATGATCGACAGCAGCCTTCCCGGTGAGCAACATCCGCGTCAAGTGCTTGAAAGCCATGGCTTGGCGGCGTTGACGCCAGAGGTGTTCGACACAATCACCGTCGAAGCGTTGTGACGATAAGCTGCCCAAGTGGATCGCTCAGTCACCACTAAAGCGGCTGAGCGATCCTGCTTTAGCTCATATCTTTATTGCCGTGTAAGCTGGTACACCCGCTCATCCAAACGGCTAAGGCCGCGTTTAAGAAACCGCCAGTTCTCGCCCAACACATCGGCGCTGGTCAGGCTTTGCAGTTGCCAAGCCGGTTTAAACAAGCGCTGCACTTCAGCATCAGCCACCGCGAAAGGCGGCCCCTGCATCTGCGTTTGGTCGTAATCCAAGGTTACCAATACGCCCTGGCAGCCGGCGGGCAGAATCTGCGACAAGTGCGCCACATAGCGCTCGCGCATTGCCTGCGGCAGTGCAATCAAAGCGGCGCGATCATACAACGCGCTGCACTGCGCCACGTGCTTGGACTCTAGGGCGAACAAATCCCCACAATAAATGGTCACGGCGCCCGCTCGATAAACCTGAAACGCACCCTCATGACTGACGTGCGCTTCAAGCCCATGCTCATTGAAGAAATCTTCGACGGCACGCTGCGCCAGCTCAACGCCAACCACTGCAAATCCCTGCCCGGCTAACCAGGCCAGATCCAAACTTTTGCCGCATAACGGCACCAACACCTGTGTACCCACCGGCAAGCCCAGCGTCGGCCAGTACTGTTGCAGATAGGGATTAACCTGGGGCAGATGAAAGCCAATTTCTCTGCGCGCCCAGCGCGTTTGCCAAAAGTCTGCGTGCATACCGCCTCCGGTTAATATCGAGCTTAATATCCTGCCTTAAACCAAGCGGAAAAGTCGCATAAAAGGCTATCTCTCGGCTAATCGATGATCGGCGCAAAGCTTTTTGCAGCCACCCGCGCACTGACAATTGGGCTTTATAAAAAGCAGCGCAAGCAAGCTCACGGCTAAAGATTTCAAACGTCGACCGTTAACCTCAACACCTCGCCGAGCAACAGCCATAAAAAACCCCGCACGGAGCGGGGTTCTTTATTCAGCGAAGATCAATCTTCGCGATAACGACGCAACTTCAACGGCTTACCGCCAACACGGGTGTCTTTGAGCTTAGTCAGTAGGCGCTCAAGGCCATCTTCCGGCAGTTCGACCAAGCTGAAGCTCTCGCGCACCTGAATGCGGCCGATGTCTTCGCGGACCAAACCGCCTTCATTAAGAATGGCGCCCAGCAGGTTTTTCGCGGCGATACCGTCACGAGCGCCCAAGGCGGTACGGCAACGCGCTTTGCCTTCACTCAGCGGTACTGGAGCACGACGCTCACGGCTGCCTTCGCGATCAGGACGTTCGCTGCGTTCGCTGCTGCGCTCGCTACGTTCACGCGGACCGCCGCTGCTGCCGGGCACCAATGGCTGATCACGTTCAACTTCAGCCAGAGTCAGTGCCTGGCCATTGGTGGCCTTGCGCAGCAGGGCTGCGGCCAGCGCGCGCGGGCTGCAACCGATATCAGCAGTCAGGCGATCAAGCAACTCACCGTGGCTGGCTTCAGCATCAGCCACCAACGGCGCGAGGCTGTTGGTTAGTTTTTTGATGCGTGCATCCAGTACCTGTTTGGCGTCTGGCAGCTTTACCTCACCGACTTTTTGACCGGTAACACGCTCAATAACTTGCAGCATGCGACGCTCACGCGGCGTCACCAGCAGCAGGGCGCGACCTGTACGGCCAGCACGGCCAGTACGGCCAATACGGTGCACGTAGGACTCAGGGTCGTATGGCATGTCCACGTTCATCACGTGAGTGATGCGCGGTACGTCGAGGCCACGAGCGGCAACGTCGGTTGCAATCACGATGTCCAAACGGCCATCTTTCAACGACTCAATAACGCGCTCACGCTGGTTCTGCGCGATATCGCCGTTGAGTGCGGCAGCCTTATAACCCTTAGCTTCCAGCGCGGAGGCCAGGTCCAAGGTGGCTTGCTTGGTGCGCACAAAACCGATCAGTGCGTCGAACTCTTCGACTTCGAGTAAACGCAGCACGGCAGCTTGCTTCTGATCGGCGTGAACCATCAGGTGCACCTGCTCAATGGCAGTTACGGTCTGCGTTTTAGTTTCGATTTTGACGTGCTTAGGATCACGCAAGTGCTTTTCAGCAATAGCACGGATCGAGTGCGGCAGCGTGGCGGAGAACAGCACCGTCTGACGGCTTTCCGGCATGGCTTTGAAGATCACTTCAAGGTCATCCATGAAGCCCAGCTTGAGCATTTCGTCGGCTTCGTCGAGAACCAAGTGCTGAATAGTCGACAGCACTTTTTCGTCACGACGCAAGTGGTCAACCAGACGACCCGGTGTGGCCACAACAATTTGCGCACCATTGCGAATGGCTTTCAGCTGCGGACCCATCGGGGCGCCGCCGTAAACAGCAATAACGCTAACGCCAGGCATTTGCTTGGCATAGGTTTCAAACGCGGTGGCAACCTGCAGCGCCAACTCACGCGTCGGCGCCAGGATAAGCGCTTGTGGCTGACGCTTGGCCGGGTCAATGCGGCTGAGGATTGGCAGGGCGAAGGCAGCGGTTTTACCGGTACCCGTCTGAGCTTGGCCGATCATGTCGTGGCCGGCAAGGATCACTGGAATTGCTTGAATCTGAATAGCCGATGGCTCTTCATAGCCGGTGGCAATAACAGCAGCGAGAACATTGGGGTGTAGATCGAGAGCGGCGAAGCCGCCGATTTCCTGGGTCATGGGTCTGCCTCTAGTGCATCCGCAAAGACCCATATTCCAAAGCTGCGCATGCCGTGTAAGACCCGAAAGTCACCCTGGCAGCCATGTCGGCGGGGATTTGCGAAAACGTGTGATAAATGAATCGTCAAGGATAGTCCGCAAAAGGGACTAACTGCCAAAGTTAACCTTCGGGCGAGTTGTACTACCTGAACGTGGCCATGAATTGACCGGCGCGCAATATACCTGAAAACCTGGCCGATGTGGCTGGTTTTGCAAAATAAGCACTGAAACAGAGCAAAAATAGGTCATTAATAGTGCCAATAACGTGCTTGGTGGCCATGCTCTGATAGCCTGCAACTGTCAGCTATAACCCTGCAGCTGAATTTACTCAACCCGCGCACAAGGAACTCACCGCCATGACCCAAAGCACCAGCGGCCGCGTCAGCCGAGAAAAACGCGGCCAAATCATGATGATCGGTCTAGACCGGGCAAGCAAACGTAACGCGTTCGATTTGCCCCTGCTAGACGACATGTGCCGGGCTTATGGTGAGTTTGAGCGTGACAGCGATGCCCGGGTGGCCTTGGTATTTGCCCATGGCGAACACTTCACCGCAGGTCTAGACTTGGCCAACGTGGCGGCGCAGTTTGCCGCTGGCTGGCAAATACCCGAAGGCGGTTGCGACCCTTGGGGCGTTTTTGGCGGGCCGCGGGTGAGCAAACCGGTGATCGTCGCCGCGCAAGGCTACTGCTACACCATTGGCATTGAGCTGATGCTCGCCTCAGACATTAATCTGTGCGCCAGCAACACCCGTTTTGCCCAAATGGAAGTGCAACGCGGTATTTTCCCCTTCGGCGGTGCCACCTTGCGTATGCATCAAACGGCAGGCTGGGGCAATGCCATGCGCTGGTTGCTGACCGGTGATGAGTTCGATGCCCATGAGGCCTATCGCCTCGGCTTAGTGCAAGAAGTTGTAGCCAGCGAAGAGTTACTGCCCAAGGCACTCATACTGGCCGAACGGATTGCCGCTCAGGCGCCGTTGGGTGTGCAGGCTACGCTGGCCTCAGCACGTCAGGCTGTGGTTGAAGGGCCTGCAGCTGCAGCGGCCGGCTTGCACGCCACGGTAACTCGATTGATGGCCAGCGAAGATGCGCAGGAAGGCGTCAACGCCATGCTGGAGCGGCGCGCGGGGGACTTTAAAGGGCGCTGAACGCAATCAGCCGCCGGGCTTCGAAGAAACTGAATTTACGCGATCACACGCCAAGACCCTGCAAGCCTGCTTTTAAGGCAGCAGGGCAGACGCGCAGCAGACCCTCAACAGGCCCTTAAGTCGCTGGGCGCAGCGCCTTAATCAATGACTCCAGCGAATAACCAAACTGCGGCGCCAGCAAGGCATTGCGCCGACGCAGCTCATCGGGGTCAATCTGCTGCTCAAGGTCAGCCGGCACCAGCAGCACCACGTTGCCTTCCTTCACCGGGCATTCCCAATAATGCCGGTGATAAAGACCACGCAGCAGCGGCGCACCAAGGGGTTTGCCGTCATTGCCAGCCCATTGATTAATGATCAACCAACCGCCGGGGTTGAGCTGCTTCTGGCAGTTTTCGAGAAAACGCCAAGCCAGATGCCCCGTCGCCGGGCCGTGGTCGGTGTACAGGTCGACAAATAGCAAGTCGGTCTTTTCCGCACTCTCCAGCAACTCCAGCGCATCACCGATGCGAATGGTCAGCCGAGGGTCGTCAGCAAGGCCCATATGCTCCATAGCCAGACGCGGCACATCGGCACGCAACTCGATCACTTCAACATCGTCCAGTGGTAAAAACTTCAAACACGCCTGGGTCAGATTGCCGGCACCGAGCCCGAGAAACAACGCACTTTCGGGATGCTCATGGCACAACGCGCCGAGCAGCATGGCACGCGTGTAGTCGTACTCCAGCCAGCTCGGGTCAGGCATATAGACGCAGCTCTGCTCGATCGCCTCACCGAATTCAAGAAAACGGTAAGCACCCATTTCGACCACTTGAATAACTCCGAAGGCGTCGTGCACTTCGGCGATCAATAACGGATCCGGCATCTGACCAACCGGAGGTAAACCTGGCATGCACCCCTCTCCACCTTGATATCCCAAATTATTTTAACCTAGGTAACGGCAGCAATTGTCATTGAGGTACCCCACCGGGGTCACGCAATAATTAGCCAGCTTGCCTTCTGCACTGTGGCCGCCGCACAGCTAAACCAAGAAGAACGCATCGAGTTCTGCCACGTACACCATTATCGGTGCGGGTCCCATGGGCTGTGTACAGCGCGTCAACTGCGCCAACACGCAATCGACCGTGCCCCGCTCATGCCCAACTGCCCCGCGCTGCCCAGCCACTAGCACCTAGAGGCGTTCACGCTGCGCGATCAAAATAAAGCGTGCGTCATCATGCAGCAGCTCTATCGAGCCTATCGGCTTGAAGCATGCGGCTTATCGGTTAACATGCCAGTCCGCCCAATTTGACCAAAGCCGAGAGCCTTAATGTCGCAACCCTGGAGCCCTGAAAGCTGGAAAACCAAGCCTATCCAGCAGCAACCCATTTACCCAAACGCCGCGCACTTGCTAGACGTCGAGCAAAAGCTCGCCAGCTACCCGCCGCTGGTGTTTGCTGGGGAAGCTCGAGAGTTGCGCCGTCAGTTTGCTGAAGTCACCCAGGGTCGTGCGTTCTTGTTGCAGGGTGGCGACTGCGCGGAGAGCTTTGCCGAATTTTCCACGCTAAAAATCCGTGACACTTTCAAGGTGTTGCTGCAGATGGCTATCGTCATGACCTTCGCCGCTGGCTGCCCGGTGGTGAAAGTTGGCCGTATGGCTGGCCAGTTCGCCAAGCCACGCTCGGCCAATGATGAAACCATCGACGGCGTCACCCTGCCTGCCTACCGCGGTGACATTGTCAACGGCATCGGTTTTGATGAGAAAAGTCGCGTACCGGACCCAGAGCGTCTGTTGCAGGCTTACCATCAGTCCACCGCTTCACTGAACCTGCTGCGCGCTTTTGCTCAAGGCGGCTTTGCTGATTTGCACCAGGTGCACCAGTGGAACCTCGACTTTATTGCTAACTCCGCGTTAGGCGAGAAGTACAGCCAGTTGGCTGGGCGCATCGACGAGACCCTCGCCTTTATGCGCGCCTGCGGCATGGACGGCGCCACCCAAGTGCGTGAAACCAGCTTCTTCACCGCCCACGAAGCGTTGCTGCTGAATTACGAACAAGCCTTTGTGCGCAAGGACAGCCTGACGGGCGGTTGGTACGACTGTTCGGCGCATATGCTTTGGGTTGGCGATCGCACCCGGCAGCTGGACGGCGCGCACGTTGAGTTTTTGCGCGGTGTCGGCAACCCAATTGGGGTGAAGGTCGGCCCGAGCATGAGCAGCGAAGACCTGATCCGCCTGATCGACATCCTTAACCCGGACAACGATCCCGGCCGCCTCAACCTGATCGTGCGCATGGGCGCTGATAAAGTCGAAGCCGGCCTGCCGCGCCTGATCCAGACCGTTCAACGTGAAGGCCGCCAGGTGTTGTGGAGCTCTGACCCGATGCACGGCAACACTATCAAGGCCAGCAGTGGCTATAAGACGCGCGACTTTGCGCAGATTCTTAATGAGGTGAAGCAGTTTTTTGCCGTGCACCAAGCGGAGGGCAGCTATGCCGGCGGCATCCATATTGAGATGACCGGGCAAAACGTCACTGAATGCATTGGTGGCGCGAGGCCGATCACCGAGGCAGGCTTGTCCGATCGTTACCACACCCACTGCGACCCACGGATGAACGCCGACCAGTCGCTGGAACTGGCCTTCCTGATCGCGGAAACCCTAAAGCAGGTCCGCCGCTAGCGATCAAATCGCGGCGGCTGCCCTGACAGAACAGCCGACAACAGGTTATGGTGCAGATCCAAACCAATGAGGAACTGCCCATGCCTTGGTATATCTGGCTGTTGTTACTTCTGGTACTGGGCTCCATCGCTGGCGGCCTGATGATGGTGCTACGCACCGCTAAACCGCTGCCACTAAGCGAGGAGCAACTCAAGCAAATCCATTTGCGTGAGCTTGAACAAGAAGCCAAAGATTCCCGCGAGAATTAACTCCCGCTCACCGCACGAGCGGGGTGCAGGCGACTGATATGTCGGCCCTGCGCGGGGTCAATCGGTGGTTAATTACTGATACAGCGGCCTGCTCAAGCTCTGCCCACGGGGTCCGCAGTCAATCTTGAGCAGTGGCTGCATTAAGTCGCCGCAACGCAGCCCACACAACGCTGACCAAATTGCCAGTGCGGCTCACCCCTCACAACAATCAACCTTACAACCCTCAGTTTCCTCAGGTCAGCGTGCCTCAGGCTTTCACTCGCGGCTCGGCGTCGGAGTGCTGCGTAAATTGTAGCGGCCAAGCAATTTTTCCAGTTGTTGATCGCTATTAAGCTGTTCAAGTAGAGCGTCAAATACCTGCGGGGAAATGGCTGATTGCAGGCGAAATAAAGCCTGATGCTGATAAACCTGATCGGGGCGATCGGAAACCAGCAGCGCCGTGCTTTGCTCAGGGTAGCGCTGTTGATAAGTGCGCATGTAAGAACGCGGTATCAAGGCAATATCAGCACGGCCAAGCAGCAACATTGTTAGGTTGCTGTCGTGGGAATAGGTCAGCAGCGCATTGAAGTGCTCAGTCAAAAACTGCCTGTCCGAATTAAACCCAGCGAAGCTGTAGTGATAGCCGCTGTAGAGGGCCATACGCTTGCCCGTGAAGTCATCAAAATAGCGTTGATCGCGATCCGGCTGCGCCCGCGCCACATACACTTCAGCATCTTCGATATGCAGCCCCAAGGATTCGTGGGCTATGTGCTGCCAGCCCCACGCGGGCGACTCGAAAAGGATTAGATCGAAGCGACCGCTTTGCAGGTCGCGGTAACGGCGCATCGCTGAGGTGGCCACAAGGGTGAAGCGATATTCACCCTGCAGTTGATTAAACGCTTTCAGCAAATCTGGCAGCAGGCCACTTGCACCCGCACTTTCCGGCTTAATCAAATAGGGCGGAAAGTGGTAAGCCCCCACTCTGATTTCTGTAGCGGCCTGGGCAACACAGGCCGCTGAAAGCATAAGCGTCAATAGCATACGTTTAATCAGCATGGCCAAGAGAGGACCTCAGAACAGGCTAAATGCAGTGGTTGATTGAGTGAACCTAAGCACTCAAATATGTTGGCGCCAAAATACTATCAAATTGCCATCCAAGCGTAGCTCAATCTACTCAGATTTCTTTAATAACCAGTGACAACGCCTCTTCGGCCAGCTGATCTAACGACATGGCCCCCTCCGGGCGAAACCAGGTATTGGTCCAACTCAGCGCGCCAGTGAGCAGGCGACGCATGATAAAGGGGTCCGCCTTAAAGTAACCGGCCGCCCTCGCCTCACTGAGTACCGTCAACCAAAGCTGCTCATAGGTGTCGCGCAGCTCGAGGACAACCGCCCGGCCCTGTTCTGACAGCGAGCGCCATTCATACACCAGCACCGCCATCGCCTCACCGGTGCCGCCCATAATAGATTGCAGCTCGCAGCGAATCAGCGCCAACACGCGCCCACGTAAATCGCTGGCCTCGGACAAAGACGCCTGCATCAGGGCCGTGTTGTAGCGAATGGTTTCCTCCATCACTGAGCGCAGAATTTCATCCTTGCTCTTAAAGTGATGAAAAATACTGCCGGATTGAATACCTACAGCACTGGCCAAATCACGCACCGTGGTGCGCTCATAGCCCTTACTGCGGAATAAATGTGCTGCGGTTTGCAGCAGTTTGCCACGTGCGCTGTCCGGGTCGGTGACTTGCCCACTGGCCACCAGGTCCCGCATCACCGCCTGCGCTTGTTGATCATCCACGCTAAAAATTCTCCAGCTTTTATTGCCCTGGACCCAAAACCTTCTGTGTTTGCGCCCAAGTGCTTGTCGTTATTGATTAAATTTATGCTGCGCTAGCCACCCAAGCAAGCGCTTGGGCAGAATTAAGCAAAGAAAATACAGCGAAGGGCTTTTAAACCAAGCGCTTGCTTGGTAGCCTTCAACTCACCTTATTCATGTGTTGCGGACCTATCCCAATGACTAAAACCGTACGCATCGGCTGCGCTTCCGCCTTTTGGGGTGACACCAGCACCGCCGCCGCCCAGCTCGTAAAGGGCACCGAACTGGATTACTTGGTATTCGACTATCTGGCCGAAGTGACCATGTCGATCATGGCTGGCGCACGGATGAAAAAACCGGACGCCGGTTACGCCACTGATTTTGTCGAAACACTCGCCCCGCTGCTGACTGATATTGCCTCGAAAAAAATCTGCGTAATCAGCAATGCTGGCGGGATTAACCCCAGTGCATGCGCGGCTGCCCTGGCAGCCGCGTGTGAACAGGCTGGCGTCAACTTGAAGATTGCCGTGCTGCATGGCGACAACCTGCAAAGCAAACTTGGCGAGCTGACCAAGGCCGGCACAGTGGAGATGTTTACCGGTGCGGCGTTACCGCCCTTTTGCGTCTCGGTTAATGCCTACCTTGGCGCACCGGGCATCGTCGCGGCCCTGCAAGCCGGTGCCGATATCGTCATCACCGGCCGCATCGTCGACAGCGCAGTGGTCAGCGCCGCGCTGGTGCATGAATTCAATTGGGCGTGGAGCGATTACGACCGCCTCGCTCAAGCAGCGCTGGCCGGGCATATTATCGAATGTGGCGCGCAATGCAGCGGTGGTAATTTCACGGATTGGCAAAGCGTACCCGACTACGAGCATATCGGCTTTCCCGTGGTGGAAGTCGCCGCTGATGGCAGTTTTGTTGTCAGCAAGCCCCAAGGCACCGGCGGCTTGATTACACCGTTTACGGTCGGTGAGCAGATGCTCTATGAAATTGGCGACCCACGGGCTTATTACCTGCCTGATGTGCTGTGTGACTTTACCCACGTCGAACTCGCGCAGGTCGGTGAAAATCATGTGTCACTTAAAGGCGCACATGGCCTGCCGCCCACTGATCAATACAAAGTCAGCGCCACTCATCCAGACGGCTTTCGCTGCACCGCCAGCTGCCTGATGGCGGGCATTGATGCGGTGAAAAAAGCTGAGCGCGTTAGCCAAGCAATTATCAACAAGACCGAAGAGATGTTCGCTGAGCGCGGCTGGGGGCCTTACAAAGAAGTCAGCATTGAACTGCTGGGTTCGGAAGCCACTTACGGCGCTCAAGGTCAACGCACTGACACCCGCGAAATTGTCATCAAGATCGCCGTACGCCATGCCAAGAAAGAAGCGCTGGTGTTGTTCTCCCGTGAGATCGCTCAAGCCGCCACCGGCATGGCACCGGGCCTAACCGGCATCGTCGGTGGCCGTCCCACTGTTTACCCGGTGATCCGACTGTTTAGCTTCCTCGCAGACAAACAGGCCTGCGCCTTGGAAGTGGAAATAAACGGTCAACGTACGCCCGTTGCACTGCCGCAGATCGCGGTACTCGATAGCACGCAGATCGCCCGCGACATACCTGCCCCGCTGCCAACCGGTAAAGCCGATACCACAGTGCCGCTAATCAAACTGGCAGTGGCGCGCTCCGGCGATAAGGGTAACCACAGCAATATCGGCGTGATGGCCAGAAAGCCCGAGTATCTGGCGTGGATCGCGGCTGCGCTGACCGAGGCTGCCGTGGCCGAATGGATGCAACACGCCCTCGACCCACAAAGCAGCACGGTAACCCGTTGGTATTTACCCGCCAGCCACAGCTTGAATTTTTTGCTGGAGAACGCCCTAGGCGGTGGCGGTATTGCTTCCCTGCGTATTGACCCGCAGGGCAAAGCCTTCGCACAACAGCTGCTGGAGTTCCCAATCCCGGTGCCCAAGGCCATCGCCGAACACCTATAAAACGAAGGGTGGGTTAGCCGTAGGCGTAACCCACCGAAAGCCTCAGCCAAGCCGGTAACGAGGCACAGATCCATGGTGGGCTACGCCGCTTCGCGGCTAACCCACCCTAAAAAAGGCACGTATTCGACATGAGCTACGACTCAGTGTTTAAACCCGGTCTGTTCAACGGTCAGACCATTCTGGTCACCGGTGGCGGCAGCGGCATTGGCCGTTGCACCGCTCATGAACTCGCTCACCTAGGCGCTCATGTGGTGCTGGTGGGGCGCAAGCTGGAAAAACTCGAAACCACCTGCAGCGAAATTAACGCCGATGGCGGCAGCGCCAGCGTGCAGGTGTGCGACATCCGCGACGAAGACGCCGTCAAGGCCATGGTTAAAACGGTAGTCACCGAACGCGGGCAGATCCACCACCTGGTCAATAATGCGGGCGGCCAATTCCCCGCGCCGCTGGTTGGTATCAACCAAAAGGGCTTTGAAACGGTGGTGCGCACCAACTTGGTCGGCGGCTTTCTGATCGCCAAAGAAGTGTTTATGCAGAGCATGAGCAAGCATGGTGGCAGCATCGTCAACATGCTCGCTGACATGTGGGGCGGCATGCCCGGCATGGGCCACTCCGGGGCAGCACGCGCGGGTATGGAAAACTTCACCAAGACCGCCGCCTATGAGTGGGGTCACGCGGGGGTGCGGGTGAATGCCGTTGCACCTGGCTGGATCGCCTCCAGCGGTATGGACACCTACCCCGAATCAATGAAAACCATGATCCGCAACCTCAAAGATCACGTGCCGCTGCAGCGCATCGGCAGCGAGTCAGAAGTAGCGGCGGCCATCGTCTTTCTGCTCACCCCCGGGGCTAACTTTATCAGCGGCAACACCATTCGTATCGACGGTGCAGCGAGCCAAGGCACCCGCGCGTGGACGTTGGGCAAGGCGAAAAATAGCGAGTCTTATAACGGCTTCCACCGGGCCTATGTGCCTGATGTTTTGAAAGATCAGGAGTAGCAGCATGCCGGTGATTCAATCCGAGATCGACGTACAGGGTGAGGACTTCGCCAAAAATCGCGAGGTGATGCTCGCCGCCGTGGCCAGCTTCCGTGACATTGAACAGACCTGCCTAAACAAGGCGGCCGATGCTAAGGCCAAATTCGACAAGCGCGGCCAATTGCTGCCCCGTGAGCGCCTTAACCTGCTGCTTGACCCAGGCGCCCCGTTTCTCGAACTGTCGTCGCTGGCAGGCTACAAGCTGCATGACGATAAGGATGGCACCCAGGCCGGTGGCGGAATTATTTCCGGCATCGGCTACATTGCGGGAGTGCGTTGCCTGATAACCGCCAGCAACAGCGCCATCAAAGGCGGCACTATCTCCCCCACCGGCCTGAAAAAAACCCTGCGCCTGCAGCAAATTGCCGTCGAGAATAAACTGCCCGTGGTCACCCTGGCGGAAAGTGGCGGCGCCAACCTTAATTACGCCGCCGATATCTTTATCGAAGGCGCACGCGGCTTTGCCAACCAGGCCCGTATGTCGGCCATGGGCCTGCCGCAAATCACGGTGGTGCACGGTTCTAGCACAGCCGGTGGGGCGTATCAGCCCGGTTTGTCTGATTATGTAGTGGTGGTACGCGGCAAGGCCAAGATGTTCCTCGCTGGCCCGCCCTTGCTGAAAGCTGCCACGGGTGAAATTGCCACGGACGAGCAATTAGGCGGTGCAGAGATGCACGCCCAAGTCGCTGGCACCGCCGAATACCTCGCTGAAAATGACGCTGACGGCGTGCGCATGGCCCGCGAAATTGTCGCCATGTTGCCGTGGAATGCTCAATTACCGGCGCGCCCGGCCAAGACCTATCGCGAGCCGCTGTATGCCATCGAAGAGCTGCTTGGCATCGTCCCCTCTGATGCGAAAAAACCCTACGACGTGCGCGAAGTTATCGCCCGTATCGCTGATGGCTCAGTGTTTCTCGACTTCAAAAATGAGTTCGACAACCAAACCGTATGCGGTCACTTACAGATCGAAGGTCAACCCTGCGGCTTTATCGGCAATAACGGTCCGATCACGCCACAGGGCGCAGCTAAAGCCGCGCAATTTATTCAGCTGTGCGAGCAGAGCAACACGCCGATTTTGTTTTTTCATAACACCACAGGTTTTATGGTCGGCACCGAATCGGAACGACAGGGCGTGATCAAACACGGCTCAAAAATGATCCAGGCAGTGGCCAACGCCACCGTACCTAAGCTGACTATCGTGGTCGGCGGCTCCTATGGCGCGGGTAACTACGCCATGTGCGGCCGTGGGCTGGACCCCCGTTTTATATTCGCCTGGCCCAACAGTAAAACCGCCGTCATGGGCGGCGCACAGGCCGGCAAAGTATTGCGCATCGTCACCGAAGATAAGCATTTGAAGGAAGGTAAAGAAGCCGATCCAAAGATGCTCGATATGTTGGAAACCGTCACCGCACAAAAACTCGACAGCCAGTCCACCGCGCTCTACGGCACGGCCAGCCTGTGGGACGACGGCCTGATCGACCCCCGCGATACGCGTAAATTGCTTGGCTATTTGCTGGATATTTGCGCCGAAGCCGCCATACGCCCCCTTAAAACCAACTCGTTCGGCGTAGCCCGCCTGTAATCATCCGGAGAGAAACAATGATCTTCACTCAAGAACACGAAGAGCTACGCCGTACAGTCCGCAACTTCGTCGACAAAGAAATCAACCCACACGTTGAAGAGTGGGAAAAAGCTGGGCGCTTCCCCACCCATGAGATTTTTAAAATGGCCGGCGACCTCGGCTTGCTGGGCATCTCCAAGCCGGAAAAGTTCGGCGGCATGGGCCTGGATTACAGCTACTCAATCGTTGCAGCAGAAGAGTTCGGCACCATCATCTGCGGCGGCATCCCAATGTCCATCGGCGTGCAGACGGATATGTGCACCCCAGCCCTGGCCCGCTTCGGCTCTGACGAGCTGCGTGAGCAATTTCTGCGCCCAGCTATCAGCGGTGAGATGGTCGGCTGCATCGGCGTCTCTGAAGTGGGCGCCGGCTCCGATGTGGCCGGGCTGAAAACCACCGCCAAGAAAGATGGCGATGACTATGTAATCAACGGCAGCAAGATGTGGATCACCAACTCGCCGAGTGCTGATTTTATCTGCCTGCTGGCCAACACCAGCGACGACAAGCCGCACGTCAACAAGTCGCTGATCATGGTGCCAATGAATACGCCGGGCATCACCCTTAGCCCGCACCTGGAAAAACTCGGCATGCGCAGCTCGGAGACCGCCCAGGTGTTCTTTGACAACGTGCGCGTGCCGCAGCGCTACCGCATCGGCCATGAAGGCGCCGGTTTTATGATGCAGATGCTGCAGTTCCAGGAAGAGCGCCTGTTCGGTGCGGCCAACATGATCAAAGGTCTGGAGCACTGCATCAACGCCACCATTGATTACTGCAAAGAGCGTAAAACGTTTGGCACCGCATTGATCGACAACCAGGTCATCCACTTCCGCATGGCCGAGCTGCAGACTGAAATTGAATGCCTGCGCGCCTTGGTTTACCAGGCCACCGAGCAGTACGTACGCGGCAAAGATGTCACCAACCTGGCCTCCATGGCCAAGCTAAAGGCGGGCCGTTTGGGCCGTGAAGTCACCGACAGCTGCCTGCAATACTGGGGCGGCATGGGCTTTATGTGGGACAACACCGTTTCGCGCGCCTACCGCGACGTCCGTTTGGTTAGCATCGGCGGCGGTGCCGACGAAATCATGCTGGGCATTATCTGCAAGCTGATGGGCATTCTGCCGGGCAAAAAGAAGGGCTAAGAGCAGACACACGTAGGGTGGACGTCGCTTTTTACGTCCACCGTGGCACCGCTCGGTGGGTCAATAAAGCGTGACCCACCCTACGGCCGCCCTCTTTGCCAATACATCAAGGAACCTGCCATGGCCGACCTACCAAACTGCGAAACCCTGCTGCTTACCCTTGAGGCAGGCATGCTGCATGTGACCCTTAACCGCCCGGACAGCCGCAATGCCATGAGCCTGACCATGGTTACGGAGCTGCGTGCAGTACTGGAAAGCCTGCGCAATGATCTGAACGTGCGCGCCATCGTGCTGCGCGGCGCTGGTGGGCACTTCTGCGCCGGTGGCGATATCAAGGACATGGCCGGAGCTCGGTCTGCCGGTGATGATGCTTATCGCAACCTGAATCGCGCTTTCGGCAGCCTGTTGGAAGAAGCGCAAAACACGCCACAGGTGCTAATTGCTGTACTGGAAGGCGCGGTTCTGGGCGGTGGTTTCGGCTTGGCTTGCGTTTCCGATGTCGCGATTTGTCACCAAGATGCCAAGTTCGGTTTACCAGAGACCTCCTTAGGCATTTTGCCGGCGCAGATCGCACCCTTTGTGGTTAAACGGATCGGCCTCACCCACACCCGCCGCCTAGCCCTGACCGCTGCGCGTTTCAATGGCAGTGAGGCAGAGCGCCTTGGCCTGGTGCACTTCAGCGAAGCCAGTAACGATGCCATCGAAGCGCGCTTGCAACAGTGCCTAAGCCAGGTGCGCAGCTGTGCGCCGCACGCCAACGCGCAAACCAAAGCCTTGTTGTTAGCCGCAGAAAACGAGGCGATCGGCCCACTGTTGGACCGCGCCGCTGAACAGTTCGCGGCCGCCGTAACCGGCGCCGAAGGTGTTGAAGGCACAATGGCTTTTGTACAAAAACGCACGCCCAAATGGGCGCAGTTATAACGCCCCTCTCCTGCTTGCGGGAGAAGGAATGAATTGCAGGTGCCCGGATGCACTCCGGGAAAACCAACCCCGGAATGCATCCGGGCTACGTCTAGCAGGAGCACACAGATGCCCGCCTTTAACAAAATCCTGATCGCCAACCGCGGGGAAATTGCCTGCCGAGTGATGCGCACCGCCCAAGACCTCGGCTACCGCACGGTGGCCGTGTACTCCGAGGCTGACGCGGATACGCGTCATGTGCAGCTGGCTGACGAAGCCGTGTGCATCGGCCCAGCGCAGGTCAATCAGTCTTACCTGTTGATCGACAACATCATCGCGGCCGCACAAAAAACTGGAGCCGATGCGATTCATCCCGGCTACGGTTTCCTTTCTGAAAACGCTGATTTCGCCCGCGCTTGTGAAGCGGCAGGCATCGTCTTTATCGGCCCGACGGTAGAGGCCATTCACTTGATGGGCAGCAAGCGCCTGTCGAAGATTGCCATGCTTGAAGCCGGCGTGCCGTGCATCCCAGGCTTTGAAGGTGAGGCCCAGGACGACGAAACCCTAAGCCGAGAGGCTGCGCGCATCGGCTACCCACTGATGATCAAGGCCAGCGCCGGCGGCGGTGGGCGTGGCATGCGCTTGGTGCATGAGCCCAGCGAACTGTTGGCACAGATCCGCACCGCGCGCTCCGAGGCGCAGAACGCCTTTGGTTCTGGCGAGCTGATTCTCGAGCGCGCGGTGATCCAGCCACGCCATGTGGAAATCCAAGTGTTCGGCGACCAACACGGTCATATCGTCTACCTAGGCGAACGCGACTGCTCGGTGCAACGCCGCCATCAGAAGGTGGTTGAAGAAGCGCCCTGCCCGGTGATGACGCCGCAGTTACGTCAGGCCATGGGCGAGGCGGCGGTCAAAGCAGCCGCATCGGTTGATTATGTGGGCGCGGGCACAGTGGAGTTTTTGCTGGATCAGAGCGGCGAGTTTTTCTTTCTGGAAATGAACACCCGTCTGCAAGTTGAACACCCCGTGACGGAGCTGATCACCGGCCAGGATCTGGTCGCATGGCAAATTCGCGTCGCCGAGGGCCAACCGTTACCGCTCAAGCAGGAAGACATTCGTCTGACCGGTCACGCCATGGAAGTGCGCCTGTACGCTGAAGACGCCACGCAAAATTTCCTGCCGCAGACCGGCACCGCATTGCGCTGGGAACCCGCGCTGCGTGACGGCATCCGTATCGACCACGGCCTGGTTGAAGGCCAGGTTATCAGCCCGTTCTACGACCCGATGCTGGCCAAAGTGATCGCCTATGGCGCCACCCGTGAAGAGGCGCGGCGCAAGCTGGTGCGCGCGGTGGAGGATTGCGTGCTGCTGGGCGTGAATGGCAATCAGCGCTTCCTCGCCAATCTGCTTAGCCATCCCGAATTCGCCGCTGGTAATGCCACCACTGCGTTTATCGCTGAGCATTTTGCCACCGACCCAAGCCTCAGCCCGCAAGCGCCCGCTGCCGATGAACTGGCCATTGCTGCAGCCTTGCTGTTGCAGCGATCGGCCAATGCGCGCGCCCATCAAAACGGCCTTGCCGGCTGGCGTAATGCCGGCAGTGCGCCTTGGCGCTTTGTGCTTAAACATGGCGAGCAAATCTTTACGGTGGATGTGCACGTAGCTGCTGACGGCGCACAACCTCGTCTGTTGCTCACACTCGGCGAACAACAGATCAACCTCACGCTGCTGGCCAGTGATGGTCGCTGGGCCACTTTGGAGCTGGACGGTATTCGTCAACGCCTGGCCTACCACTTGGATGGCGACAACCTCTGGCTGTATGGCCACAACGGTAATCTGCAGCTGCTGGACATCACCCATCAGCCCGTCAGCAGTCAAGCGGGTGCAGGCTCAGGCAGCGTTAAGGCGCCGATGGATGGGGCGATTGTCGAGGTGTTGGTCGAGGTAGGCAGCACCGTCAGCAAAGGCCAGCTGTTGGTTGTGCTGGAAGCGATGAAGATGGAACACCCGCTTAAAGCCAGCATCGATGGCGTGGTCCGCCGAGTTAGCGTAAGCCGTGGTGATCAGGTGAAAAACCGGCAACTGCTGGTGGAGATCGACGCCCACGACGCTTAATGGCACAACCCTAGGATGGGGCGGATCGCGCAGGTTGAGCACAGCGATACCCATCCTCACTAGCCATCCAGGCGAATAACAATAAATCACGGAGCATGCCCATGTCTTTGCACGGTAAAACCCTGTTTATCACTGGCGCCAGCCGGGGCATCGGCCGCGAAATCGCTCTCAAAGCGGCGGCCGACGGCGCCAATATCGTCATCGCGGCCAAGAGCGCTGAGCCCCATTCCAAGTTACCGGGCACCATCCACTCAGTGGCGGCTGAGGTCGAAGCCGCTGGCGGCAAAGCCCTTGCCTTGCAGCTGGATGTGCGTGACGAGGTGGCCGTAAACGCGGCGATGGCCAAAGCCGCCGAGCACTTTGGCGGCATTGATGTGCTGATCAATAACGCCGGCGCCATCAAACTGGTGGGGGTGGAGAAGCTCGAACCCAAGCGCTTCGACTTGATGTTCCAAATCAACACCCGCGCGGTGATGGTCTGCAGCCAGGCCGCGCTTCCATTCCTTAAACAAAGTGCCGCAGGGCATATCCTCAACCTGTCGCCACCGCTGAACATGGACAGCAAGTGGTTTGCCCAGCATGGCCCCTACACCGTGACCAAATACGGCATGAGCATGCTCACCGTGGGCATGAGCGAAGAGTTTAAGAAGTACGGCGTCAGTGTGAACTCCCTGTGGCCGAAAACTATGATCGCCACCGCCGCCATCGAGTTTGAACTGGGCAGCCGCGACGCCTTCAAACGCGCTCGTACCCCAGCCATCATGGCCGACGCCGCCCACGCTATTCTCAGCAGCAGCGGGCGCAGCATCACGGGGCGCTTATTGATTGATGAAGACATTTTGCGCGAGCACGGCGCCAGCGAGTTCGAGCATTACCGCTTTGATCCTCAGGGCGGCACGTTAATTCCGGACTTGTTCGTGGATTAACCGTCCACACACAAAAGTGCAACGGCTGGCACGCTGAATAATTACAGCTGCTGGCTATTGCTTGAACTCAAACTGCAACTGCGCACCTTCTACCGATTGCCAGTAATCATCGCCGTTGTCATTGGTGATCAACTTGCCATTGAGCTGGAAGCCGTCTTGCTCGTCGACTTTTTCAGCAAAGAGTGGCGGCAAAAGCGGTGTGGAAAGATCGTTGAGCGGCTGTAACGGCTGTAACGGCTGTAATGGGTCAAACACCTCAAGACGCAGGCTCAAATCGATCGGTGCTTTGGGTTCAAACACCTCTGGCGGGCGCACCTTTACCGCCGCTTTTGGCTTGGTGTGCTCAACGACAGGCTCGGCTGGTTTGCTGCGCGGTTGCTCACGCGAATTTACTTCAGGACTTGACGCAGGCTTAGCTGCATGCCGAATAACCGCCGAGGATGTGCGTTCGGCGGGTGGCGTAACGCTCTGTGCCTGATCGACTGGCGCTTTAGGCGGCGTTGGTGGATGAGCCGATTGTTCACAGGCGACCAAGGACAACAAAGTGAACAACAACACGAAGCTTCTGATGACGGGCATGGCACATACAAAGGCTGACAGACAAGCCGCTATGCTGGCCCCAACCCAACGCCTGTGGCAAGCCAGCAATCAGCACCGCAAGTAACTGTGCCAGCGCATTGAGGCACAAACAGCTATCACCAAGGCGTCACTGCTGTTCAGTTGTCGAATCAGACACTCGCTCAGTTACAGACGCAGCGTATCCCTTACTCGGGTCGAGCAGCGGCTAAAAGCTCGCCACCCCGTCCTGGCACAGCTGCCCAGCCAGCATGCCTAAGGTCATCAACGCACGCTCTGCTTCGCGGTTCCACGGGATGCCGCAGTTCAGACGAATGCAGTGGTTAAACTGCTCGGTGTTGCTGAAGATTAAGCCTGGCGCAATGCTGATGCTCTGCTGCAAGGCACGCACGTGCAGGTCCTTGGTATTGACCCGAGCCGGCAAGCTGACCCAGAGAATAAAGCCGCCTTTAGGCCGCGTCATTTGCGTACCCTCGGGAAAATACTGCTGCACCGCCAGCTGGAACGCATTGAGGTTTTTGCGGTATTCCTGACGGATAAAGCGCAGGTGGCGGTCATAGCCGCCGTTCTCCAAATAAGCGGCCACCGCCATCTGCGTCACACTGCAGGCAGAATGGGTGCTGAAGGTTTGCAGGCGCTGGATTTCGTCTTGGTATTTACCCGCGATAATCCAGCCGATACGCACGCCCGGCGAGAGAGTTTTCGAAAAGCTTGAGCAGTACAGCACTCGTCCTTCCCGATCATGCGACTTCAGCGCTTTGGTCGGGCCCTGCTCGAACATCAATTCGCCGTAGATGTCGTCTTCAATGATCTGAATATCGTAATCACCGGCCAAGCGCAGCAATTGACGCTGACGTTGCTCAGGAATGGTGCCGCCCAACGGATTGCTCAAACGTGCCGTCAGCACCAGTGCTTTGATCGGCCATTGGTTAGCCGCTAACTGCAGAGCTTCAAGGCTAATACCCGTGGTGGGGTCACTGGGAATCTCGATGACTTTCAGGCCCAGCAAATCAGCCAATTGCAGCAGGCCGTAATAGGTCGGTGACTCGGTGGCGATCAGATCACCCGGCTTGGTCAGCACCCGCAGGCTCATCTGCAGGGCATCCACGCAGCCGTGGGTGATCACCACCTCAGTTGGGTCAACCACCACACCGGCGTCACGCATGCGGATCGCCACTTGGCGACGCAGCGGCTCAAAACCTGGGCTGAACATATAGCTAAAGGCTCTGGCACTGTGAAAGCGAGTGACTTTAGCCAGTTGTTGGTGCAACGCGCGCACTGGCAGGTAATCCACATGTGGCACTGCAGCGCCTAAGGGGAACACACCCTCGCGGCGCGACTCGGTAAGCACTTGGTTGATAATGCTGCTGCGGGTGACCAACCCAGGCCGTTCTACCCGCGCAATATCCGGGGTCGGCGCAGTTAAAGCAGGCGTCTGGTGCACATAGAAACCAGATTGCGGCCGGGCGCGGATCAAGCCCTGATCTTCAAGGTTGGCGTAGGCCTGCAACACAGTGGCGTGGCTGACACTCAGTTGCGCACTCATCTTGCGCACCGAAGGCACACGCTCACCGGGCTGGTAAACGCCGCGGCGAATGTCTTCCGCCAGTTGCTGGGCAATGCGCTGATAAAGCAACAGATTGGTCATAACCACGTTCCTGCTTGACTGAGCCGTAACAGTAAACCGGTCATTCAAAATTGCACCGGTACAGCTCACTGAATTGTGGCCGATACAGTGCTTGATGGCCAGAACTGTAACGGTTCAGTCGGTGATTGGCTCAATTGTCTCTAGTTTTAAAAAGGTATAAAAAACCCCGGGGAGCCGGGGTTTTATTTGACTGGCAGCAGCGCTAGCGCGACGAGCCTAAGCGACCTTGCTCATCAGAGAATACAACCTCCACCCGGCGATTCTGCGCCCGGCCTTTGGCTGAGGCATTCTCAGTCACCGGGAAGCTTTCGCCGTGACCCTGCACCTCGATGCGCGCGCTACTAATGCCCAAATCGCCCAGTACATCTGCAACTGCTTGCGCCCGCGAGCGCGACAGCTCGAGGTTTTCCTGTGCATCACCGCGGCTATCGGTATAGCCCTCGATACGCACAGTGCGCCGCGGATTAAGCTGCAGGAACTGCACCATTTTCAAGACGCTACGATTGGCTGAAACGTTCAGTTCACTGTGGCCCGCATCAAACAGCACATCGCCCAAGGTCATGACCAGGCCACGCTCACTTTGGCTGGTGGCTAGGCTCGCTATCTGTTCCTCAAGCCAGCTGCTTTGGTCTTGCACACTGAGCAGTTTAGCTTCACGCAAAACCAACTGCAGCCGCTGACGCTCCAACTCAAGCTTAACCGCGCGCTCCTGATTGAGGTTCAGCGCGCTCTTCTGCCCGGCAATCGAACTGAACTGCTGGCTGAGATAGGCGTAGTGCGCCACATCGTCGGTGCTGCCCCAGTAGCTGGAAAGGCGATCGGCTTTAGCCAGCGACTCTCCAGCGCGAATAAGGTCCTTGGGCGCGCTGCGCAGCACATCAGTATCGTCCTTAACGTGTTGAAAGGCCGTGTGAGCACCCTCCAGCGCTTGGTCACTGGATGTGTGCGATGAGGCGCAACCGGTCAACAGCACTGCACTGCAAATACCGCAGAGGCTGAGATATGAGCGCTTCATTGCACACTCCCCAGTTGTTTACGCAAACGATTGATGGCGTTGCTTAACTCGACCAATTGTTGGCGACTCTTCTCGGTCAAATGCTCCGCTTCGGCCAAGCGCGCATCCAGTTCTGCCTGCTCGGCAAGAACGCGTGCCTGCTTGTAGTCTTGGTCCTGCATAGCCGCTTGCGCCAGGGCGAGCTTTTCCTCAGCCAGCCGCAGCGAAGGCGATTGCTCGGTGGAAATACCCAGCGCCTTGGCCTGGCTGAGCGCTTGCTCAGATAAGCGCAGCTGCTCAGTAGGCGCGGGGTCAGAGGCACAGGCGCTGAGCATGAGCATGAGCGGCAGCAATGCCGCACAGATAAGTCGATAAATCACAGAAATTCCCTACTGTTCAGCGTCACCGGAGGCTGTGAGCTGTTGATCTTTCCAGCGCTGCAAGTTGCGCTCGCGCAAGACATCCGGCAAGCCACTGGCCACTGCCTCAGTCATCTTCTTAGCCAACATGCCACGCAGCCACGCATCGTTGCAGACCGAATTATGTGACAACGTCAGGTACAGGCCTTCACTGGAAACTGGCGGATCGAGCACCAACAGATCGTCCTGCATACCAAGGCTATCGGCCAGTGCCTGTCCTGGATAACGCTCGTAAAGGACGTAATCCGTTCGCCCCAACAAGAGCTTTTGGAACGCTTGGGTCAAACTGGAAACGCCCTCCAAGGTCAGGTTGCTCTTGGCATAGGCATCAAACTGCTGACCAAAACTGTTGTTGACCAACGTATCGCCGGTACGATTACGCAGGTCTTCCCAACCCGCATAGGGAAACTCTGAACCGCGATGCACCCACACCACACTTGGCGTGTAGTAAAACGCCGGATGCACGTAATCCATAACGCCCAAGCGTGGCATGGTGAGGAATGCACCCGCTATCAGGTCAACACGACCCGTTCTGACTTCATCTTGGGCGCGAGACCAAGGCCCGGTGTAGATGATATCCACAACCACACCCAACTCCTTGGCCAGGTGCTGGAGTAAATCGGCATTAGCACCGATTAGCTGCTGCGGATTTTTTGGGTCACGCCAGAGGTACGGCGGGTATTCCGGGTTACCGGTCGCCACCAAACGTTCGCACTTGCCGGCGGCATAGGTTACAGCCGGCATCAGCAAGAAGCCGAACAGCAGCAAAACCGACTTATACAGACCACGCTCACGCATTGGCAACTTCTCGACTTAACCTTAGATGGGCGTCTGCGCATGCAGATCAAAACGTACATGCATCATGCTAGCTTATAACGCACGCACAGAAATTCACGATTGAGCACGATAATGAAAAAACTAATTGCTGGCTTGATCTTTCTGCTTGTTGGTAGCGCTGCCCTGCTCTATCTCTCACCCGCAACCTTATTGGCAGGCATACAGCTGGTTGAGCGACAACGCGCCGGCCTTACGCTCAAGCAGATCGGGGTGGGCGATCTTAACATTCATTATTACGAGGGCGGACCGAGTAACGCAGCAACCATTCTGATGGTGCACGGCTTTGCTGCCAATAAAGATAACTGGCTGCGCTTAGCCCGCTATCTAAGCCAAGACTATCGAGTTATAGCCCTCGACCTCCCGGGCTTTGGTGCCAGCAGTAAACCCTTGGGCAGCTATGACATTGGCACTCAGACCGAGCGCTTGGCCGACGTGATTGATGCGCTGGGGCTTACCCAGCCGCATTTGATCGGCAACTCAATGGGCGGCCATATCAGTGCGCTGTATGCTGCGCGCTATCCGCAAAATATACGTTCCTTGGCGCTGCTCGACAACGCCGGCATCAGCTCACCGCAACCCAGCGAGTTACGCCAACGCTTGCAACGCAGCGAACCTAACCCGCTGGTGGTCAGAAGCCCTGACGACTTTCAACGGTTATTGGAATTTGTCTTCGTGCAGCCGCCCTACCTGCCGCCATCACTCAAACGCTATTTTGCCGAGCAGGCCATCAGCAACAGTGCGCACTACGATACGGTCTTTGCCCATTTGACTGAGCGATATATCCCGCTGGAGCCGCAGTTAGCAAAAATCCTGGCGCCGACATTGATCATCTGGGGCGCAGAAGACAGGGTATTGGATGTTTCCAGTGTTGCCGTCATGCAACCGCTGCTGCGTCATTCAAGCGCAGTCATCCTGCCAGAAACTGGCCATGCACCAATGATTGAGCGCCCTGAGTTAACCGCCCAGCATTATCGAACCTTTCTGCTAACCGTGCAGAACACGCAAAACCGATAGAGATAAAAAAACCCGCTCACTGAGCGGGTTTTTTGGGCTAGAAAACTGGCTTAAACCAGTTTTTCCAGCTCAGGCACAGCTTCGAACAGGTCAGCCACAAGGCCGTAATCAGCCACCTGGAAGATCGGCGCTTCTTCATCCTTGTTGATCGCGACGATCACTTTGGAGTCTTTCATGCCGGCCAAGTGCTGAATCGCGCCGGAAATACCAACGGCGATATACAGCTGTGGAGCGACGATCTTACCGGTCTGACCGACCTGCATATCGTTCGGAACAAAGCCTGCGTCAACGGCGGCGCGCGATGCACCAACAGCAGCACCAAGTTTGTCGGCCAGGGTGTACAGGTGCTTGAAGTTTTCACCGTTCTGCATGCCACGGCCGCCGGAAACGACGATCTTGGCAGCAGTCAACTCTGGACGGTCAGACTTGGCCAGCTCTTCGCCGACGAACGCCGATATACCCGCATCACCGCCAACAGCAACGGCTTCAATAGCAGCACTGCCACCTTCGGCAGCAACCGGATCAAAACCCGTGGCGCGTACGGTGATAACTTTTACAGCAGCAGACGACTGCACAGTGGCGATGGCGTTGCCCGCATAGATAGGACGCTTGAAGGTATCAGCGCTATCTACTGCGATTATTTCCGAGATCTGATCCACATCCAGCGCAGCAGCAACGCGCGGCAGGACGTTTTTACCGTTGCTGGTGGCAGCAGCCAGAATGTGACTGTAAGCCTTGCCCAATTCCGCTACCAGCGGTGCAATGTTTTCCGGCAACTGGTGCGCGAAAGCGGCATTGTCAGCGACCAGTACTTTGGCTACGCCAGCGATTTTGCCAGCGGCTTCGGCGGCAGCAGCGCACGCAGCACCTGCAACCAGAACATGGATGTCACCACCGATTTTTACAGCAGCCGCCACAGTGTTAAGTGTGGCCGGAGCTAGGGTGGCATTGGTGTGTTCAGCGATAACCAGGATAGTCATTTAGATTACCTTCGCCTCGTTCTTCAATTTCTCAACCAGTTCAGCCACTGACTTGACCTTGATGCCGGCGCTGCGTGTAGCAGGCGCCTCGACTTTAATGGTCTTGACGGTGGATGCGGTAGAAACGCCTAGGTCAGCCGGAGTGACTGTTTCCAGGGGCTTTTTCTTAGCTTTCATGATGTTCGGCAACGACGCATAGCGCGGCTCATTGAGGCGCAGGTCGGTGGTCACAATCGCCGGCAAGCTCAACGCAACAGTCTGCAGACCGCCGTCGATTTCACGGGTTACGTGAACCTTGTCGCCGGCCACTTCAACCTTAGAGGCGAATGTACCCTGAGCAAAACCAGTCAACGCACCGAGCATTTGGCCGGTTTGATTGTTGTCGCTGTCGATGGACTGTTTGCCCAAAATCACCAACTGTGGCTGCTCTTTATCGACAACAGCTTTCAACAACTTGGCAACGGCCAAGGAGTTCAGCTCATCCGCCGACTCAACCAGGATGGCACGATCAGCGCCCAGTGCCAGTGCGGTGCGCAGCTGCTCTTGAGCAGTAGTCGGACCGATGGTGACAACAATAATTTCGCTCGCCACGCCTTTTTCTTTCAGGCGTACAGCTTCTTCCACGGCGATTTCGCAGAAGGGATTCATCGACATCTTGACGTTGGCAAGATCAACGCCGCTATTGTCCGCTTTGACACGTACTTTAACGTTGTAGTCGACCACTCGTTTGACAGCTACAAGAACCTTCATGGATTCCTCGTTACTCTCCGGTGAATAAGAATGTCGCCAGAAGCGAACATGGCGGGAACTGCAAGCCGGCCGGGACCGGAGGTCAGCCAGTAATGGCAGACATAAAACGCTCGTATATTGACGGTAGGACCTAGGCTGGTCAATACGACCCAGTGGCCAATCGTCACCGATGTAGTAGGATTCTAACAACCCTACAGGAAATTCAAACAAACGTTTGTATTGGCCCGTTGCAAGCGGGCAGATATAATGATCCAGCGTCGCTCAAGGAACGAGCTTGATCGCCAAATAAAATTAGAGAGCCTGAGTAGGAGATAGCCTGTGGAACGCGAATTTATGGAATTCGACGTCGTCATCGTCGGCGCCGGCCCTGCTGGTTTGTCCGCCGCCTGCCGACTGAAGCAGAAAGCCGCCGAAGCCGGTAAAGAAATCAGCGTCTGCGTGGTCGAAAAAGGCTCCGAAGTCGGCGCACACATTCTTTCCGGTGCGGTATTCGAGCCGCGCGCATTGAATGAACTGTTCCCAGACTGGAAAGAGCTCGGCGCACCGCTGAACACGCCGGTTAAGCGCGACGACATCTACGTTCTCAAGAACGCAGAAAAGGCCAGCAAGATCCCTGATCTGTTTGTGCCCAAGACCATGCACAACCATGGCAACTTCATCATCTCTTTGGCTAATTTTTGCCGCTGGTTGGCGCAGCAAGCTGAAAATCTTGGTGTAGAAATCTACCCAGGCTTCGCCGCCCAAGAAGCCCTGATCGACGAAAATGGTTCGGTTTACGGCATTCTCACTGGCGACCTTGGCGTCGACCGTGAAGGCAACCCTAAAGAGGGTTACTATACGCCAGGTATGGAGTTGCGTGCTAAATACACCCTGTTTGCCGAAGGCTGCCGTGGCCATATTGGCAAACAACTGATCAAAAAATTCGACCTCGATTCCGACGCTGATGCTCAGCATTACGGTATCGGCATTAAGGAAATTTGGGACGTCGATCCAGCCAAGCATGAGCAAGGTTTGGTGGTCCACACTGCCGGTTGGCCGCTGGATATCGTCGGCAGCGAAAACACCGGGGGCTCCTTCCTCTATCACCTGGAAAATAACCAGGTTGTGGTTGGTTTTATTGTCGACCTTTCATACAGCAACCCGCACCTGTCGCCGTTCGATGAGTTCCAACGCTACAAGCATCATCCGGTAATTGCCCAATACCTTGAAGGCGGTAAACGCGTTGCTTACGGTGCACGCGCCATTTGCAAAGGTGGTTTGAACTCGCTGCCGAAAATGGTCTTCAACGGCGGCGCGCTGATTGGTTGCGACCTTGGCACCTTGAACTTCGCCAAGATCAAGGGCAGCCACACTGCTATGAAATCCGGCATGCTGGCCGCCGATGCGGTTGCGGATGCGCTCTTTGCAGGCAAAGTCGGTGGCGACCAGCTGACTGGTTATGTCGACGCCTTCAAAGCCAGCTGGCTCTACGACGAACTGTTCCGTAGCCGTAATTTTGGCCCAGCGATTCACAAGTTCGGCGTGCTGGGCGGTGGTGCGTTCAACTACATCGACCAGAACATCTTCGGTGGCAAGATCCCGTTCACCCTGCACGACACCAAACCTGATTACGCCTGCCTGAAACTGGCTGCCGACGCGCCGAAAATCAGCTATCCGAAACCCGATGGCAAGCTCAGCTTCGACAAGCTCAGCTCGGTATTCCTCTCCAACACCAACCATGAAGAGGAACAACCCTGTCACTTGAAGCTGGCTGACCCGAGCATTCCGATCAGCAAAAACCTGCCCATGTATGACGAGCCCGCGCAGCGTTATTGCCCGGCGGGTGTTTATGAAATCGTCACCAAGGAAGATGGCGAGAAGAAGTTCCAGATCAATGCACAAAACTGCGTGCACTGTAAAACCTGTGACATTAAGGACCCTTCCCAGAACATCAACTGGGTAGCACCTGAAGGTACAGGCGGGCCTAATTACCCCAACATGTAAGACCTGCTTGGTATCGGCCTCGCGTCAACGATACCGTACTAAAAATGGCCTCGGAATGCTCATTTACAACAGTAAACTCCGCCTCCTAGGTCATTTTTGCCTTGTATCGCTCTAGCTCGCGAGATCCGAAACAAGTGCTTAAAACACAAAAAAGCTCCCTCGGGAGCTTTTTTATTGAGCTGGATTAAACCGCTACGGGAGGATCAGATCAGTCTGGTTGCGGACCAATCGGGAAAAATTCTCCACCGCTCCACACACCCAACCATGCTTTGCCGTCAATTTCTCGCGTCACCGCCAACTCGACTAACTGATAGAAGACGTTGCGATGGATTAGCGCGTCAAGATTAGTTCGCACACGCAGATAAGGCGCAGGCTCTTCGGTCAACGCATCCAACTCGACCCTTAGCGGGTGCTCACCACCGGCGGCGACTTCATCCTCAACGTTGGTCGTGAAGCGCAGCACTTGCGCCTCACCCTCGCCGTCCACGCTTAGGCTGACCGCGACAAAGGGCGCATCATCAACGTGGATGCCGACCATCTCAACCGGTGTCACCAGCACATACTTATCGCCATCGCGGCGAATAATGCTAGAAAACAACTTGACCATCGGCTTACGGCCAATCGGCGTACCCATGTAGTACCAAGTACCGTCGCGAGCGATGCGCATGTCAATGTCGCCGCAAAAATCCGGGTTCCACAAATGCACCGGTGGTAAACCTTTGCCTTCACCTTTAGGAATTTGCGCCAGCAAGTCGCCGACTTTGTTTGTATCTGTCATAGGTTAATGCCCCAAGCCCAGTAAACGCCGAGCGTAATCCTGCAATGCCGGACCAATAAGATCGTCTGGTTTGGCATCATAAAGCGTCAGGAAGCCTCCGCGGCTTCGAATACGGGCAGTATCGACTAAATAGCGGGTGTTGGTTTCAAGCAACATCAACTGAATGACCCCGCGATCGGTGCCTAAACGGTCCAGCGCTTCTTGGTCTTCCCACTCCTCCACGGTGCCGATACGGTCATCGGCGAAGGCGAAGCGGCTGTACAGCAAATAATGCGCACCCGCCTCGCGTGCCTGCTCAAGGGCCTCATCAAGCCCCAACGGCGACCTAGCGCGACGAACCATGGGGAAGTACTCGATAAAGCCTTTGTAGGCTTCTTCAGCCACCACGTTGGGCCGCGGATAAGCGCCACCCGGCGGCACAAAGTGGCCTTGGGCGATGTAGATAAATGAGTCGGCCTGCAAACGCCAAGGGCTGGCGCGGCGCGTCTGGCTGTGATCGAGCACACCGACATCGCGTAATTGATAAATCGCTTCATTGGCCAGATCACTGGCCTTCATGCAGCCGCTGAGCAGTAACACACCCACTATTAGCAACAGACCACGCATCATGTTCTCCCGCAGCCGGTGACGGAAAACCGGCAGACTGGAGTTAAATGCAGATTTCACGCCAGCAGGTCGCATAAACCCCTCTTTAGGCGCTCAAAGACCACGCTGCCACTCCTGACGCAAATGTGCCTGCTGAGGCTGTTTAATGGCTTGCTGCACCTGCGCCAGTAAGCGCTGCTTGTCCGCCCCGAGGGTGCCTTTGAGCACCAAGTAGTTGGAGGCATGGTCGCTACGAAACACCGTGTCGTGCAGTTCTAACCCACTTAAAAGCCGCTCAACCTCAACAAACAGTTGCGGTTGATTAAGCGCCTGAAAATCAGCAAAGCCCTGGCGAAAACGCGCCACGCCCTGAGGAAAGCTCACCACCAGGGTCGAGAGAAACTCAGGCTGTGTTTCATTCATGAGACGCGCCGAATTATCAGCATGTTGGTCACTCAATGACGTGCCGCCCAGGCCGTTAAGAATCATCACCGAACGCGTTATACCCGCCTGGCCGAGCTTATCCAGAGCGCTCAAACTAGACGCATAAGTCTCGCCCTTGTTGACCCGCGCCAGGACCTCATCATCACCCGACTCGCAACCCACATAGGCCATACGCAGCCCAGCGTCGGCCAGCTCCTTGAGCTCTGTTACCGTCTTCTTACGCAGGTTGCGCGGTAAGCAATAGCTCGACACCCGCGAAACATCGGGCATGTGCTCACGGATAGCCTCAAGGATGGTCAGCAAGCGCCGTGTGGGCAGGACTAATGCATCCCCGTCCGCCAGAAATACGCGCTGCACAATCATTCGCTCACCGGTTAGGCGAATTTCTTCGAGTACCTGTGCTTCATCACGTGCGCGGAACTTCTTTTGCGCCTGGGTATACATTTCGCAAAACGTACAGTTGTTCCAAGAGCAGCCGTTTGTGACGGGCAAGATCAGCGAATGGGCTTCGCTCGGTGGGCGGAATACCGGTTCGATATAGCTGATAGGGAAATCGTGCATGCTCTTCACTCAAAAAAACGCTGGCCTCAGCCACCAATAATCTTCATCACGGTGATGCCGCCCGAAAACGCTACATCCTGCTTATCACCCAAAGCTTTGACCAATAAACCTTGCAGGGCCGGCAATGCTTGGTGACGCGGTTTGTCCAGTAGATCGCCGACATAGTGCCGATTACTCGATGACAAACAACCGTGCAGCCAGCCTGTTGATGATAAACGCAACCGCGAACAGGTTCGGCAAAACGGTACGCTTTCATTGGCAATCACGCCGAAAAAACCTAGCCCAGGGATTTCGTAACGCAGCGCCGTGGCATCCAGTGGCGCGGTGGCTTGGCTGTAGGCATAACGCTCAGCAATCATCGCTAACAATTCGGGCATGCCAACAAACTGGCGCTGGAAAGTGTTGCCGTCACGTGCCAAATGGCCCATGCGCATCAGCTCGATAAACCGCAGCTCAAAGCCACTTACCAAGCAATAGTCGAGCAGCGGCATGACCTGATCAAGGTTTTGCCCACGCAGGGGCACCATGTTGACTTTGATCTTCAGCCCCGCCGCTTTAGCCTGCTGCAAGCCTTCAAGGACGGTAGGCAGATCACCGCCACGGGCAATGGAGCGAAAGGCCGCAGCGTCCAGCGTGTCTAAGGAGACGTTCAGGCGGCGGATGCCGCACTCCAGTAGCAACGGTAACTTACGCGTCAATAGCTGAGCATTTGTGGTCAAGCTGATGTCAGCCAAGCCCAGCTGACTAACGCCGCGCAGAAACGCTTCTAGCTTGGGGCTGACCAGCGGCTCACCACCGGTAACACGCAGCCGTTCGATACCGGCCGCTTCAATTAAATAAGCCACGCCGCGCAGCATGGCCTCAGCCGACAGTTCATCTTGCGCGGCCACAAGACGCTTACCGTCAGGCACACAATAGGTGCAGGCGTAGTTGCAGGCAGCGGTTAGGCTGATACGCAGATTGCGAAAACGCCTGCCTTGGCGGTCAACGATCATGCAGGACTCCAGCTAAAGTAAGCGCCGAGTATAGGGTCACCGCTCACACAGCCGGCTGGTTATCTACCGGATGAATACCTCAGCTAACCGGCGTATCACCCTCACGTTTGCGTTTATTGCCCATGCGCACGCCAATATCCATAAGGAACTGGAAGAACCCTTCCTGATCTTCCAGCACGTTGCTCCAAAACGGCGAGTGATACAGCGCCACAGCGCCGTGTACCAAGGCCCAGGCGGCGCAATAATGGAAATATGGCGGCACATCCTCAAGCTTGCCTTCAGTAATTCGACCTTTGATCAGCTGCGTCAGGCGCTCAAAATTGGAGGCGCGGATTTTGTGCAGTTGTTCGACCATTTCCGGCACTTGGTTGCCCTTGACCACCTTCTCTTCCAGGCGGTCGAACAACCGATAGCGCTGAGGATCGCGCATGCGGAACTCAAAGTAGGCGCGCGACAAGGCTTCTTTGTCACGGTCGACATCAGCTGAATGCAGCAGCTCGTTCAAATCGCGCTCATAGTCGAGCATCAGGCGCAGGTATATCTCCGCCTTGGATTTGAAATGTTTGTAGATGGTGCCTTTGCCGATACCAACCGTGTCGGCAATCATTTCCACAGTCACGCTGTCTTCACCTTGGTCGAGGAAGAGCTTGAGTGCTGTGTCGAGAATTTCCTGTTCGCGGCGGCGAAACTCACGGACTTTGCGGGGTTCTTTATGCATAAAAGGACTACGGGGTCGAAAAAACGAAGGCAGGCATTATGCCTAACTAACGGCAAATTGCACGGATCATCCGACCTTCAGCGCAGTTGATGACGTGTTTGCGCAACTTCATGACTGGCACCGTATCAGCCATGCACTGGCGACACTGACTCTTGCCTATCGCCAACGGCTCGATCAAAACCCATATTGTTTGACGATATAACAGCCACTGCGGCCAGTCAGGTGCTGGTTAAGCGCTCAGCAGCATGGTGCGTATTCCAAATGCGTTTAAGAATGCCGGCAGATGAACTGGAAATTCAGCAATCTTCACCAATACTGTTACTTACTGGTGTGCGGCGTACCCCCCATGCACCCCGCCAGGCAAGGTACCGTGGACCGCGTGCCTTGATTTACTCCTAATGGTCTTAACCCGGCCCCCCCCCCAGAGGCCGGGTTTTTTTTCGTCTCAAGATTGATGCGCTGTGTTCGGTTCAGCTCACGCGCGCCAAGGGAAACAGGCGCTTAAAGTTCGCGGTGGTCTGCTCAGCTAATTGCTCGAAGCTAACCCCACGCAGCACCGCTAAGTACTCAGCCACATCGCGGACATACTCGGGTAGGTTGGGTTTACCGCGGTGCGGAATAGGCGCCAGATACGGCGAATCGGTTTCCACCAGCAAACGATCAACTGGCACCTGACGAGCAACCTCGCGCAGCGCCTCAGCATTACGGAAGGTCACAATGCCAGACAGCGAGATATAGAAACCGAGATCCAGTGCGGCCTTAGCCATCGCCCAGTCTTCGGTAAAGCAATGCAGCACGCCCGCTTGCGCCAGCGCAGCCTCACGCAGCAGCGCCAAGGTGTCGGCACGCGCCTCGCGGGTATGCACGATTACCGGTTTACCGGTAATCCGCGCCGCGTCTAAGTGTAAGCGAAAGGAGGCTTGCTGCAGCGCTGCGGACTCAGGCTCGTAGTGGTAATCGAGACCGGTTTCGCCAATGGCAACTACCCGTGGATGGTTCAACTCAGCGAGTAACCAATCCAACGCGGGCGCAGCACCCGGCTGAAGATCCAGCGGGTGCACGCCAACCGAGCAATCCACGTCGGCATAGCGTTCAGCCAGGCCTTTGACCGCAGATGCATTATCAGCACTGACACCGATACAAAGAAAATGGCCAACGCCGCGCGCCCGGGCAGCCTCAAGGGCCGCTTCGAGTGAACCGTCATAGGCGGTCAGATCGAGACGATCAAGGTGACAGTGGGAATCAACCAGCATAGGAGGCAGTCACTTGAGAGCCGGTGCTACAGAGTAGGCACCGTAAGACAAAGAAGACATTTACATGGTGTGCGTCGGACGATCCGAGGTCAGCGCGCCGGCCAAGTAGGTTTCGATCTTGTTACGCGCGGTGTTGTCGCCGTCATTGAACTGCACACCGACACCCGCGGCGCGGTTGCCCTGCGCCCCTTTGGGCGTGATCCAAACCACCTTGCCGGCGACCGGGATTTTTTCCGGCTCATCCATCAGGTTGAGCAGCATGAACACTTCATCGCCGAGCTTGTAGCTCTTGTTGGTTGGAATAAACAGGCCGCCATTTTTGATAAAGGGCATATAAGCGGCATAAAGCACGGATTTGTCTTTGATTGTCAGCGACAAAATTCCGTTACGCGGGCCCAAGTTAGGAGGCAGACTCATGCGGCATTCCTGATTTTATTCACTTAATGGCCGATTCTAGCCCGGTCCGGGCAAGCTTGCCCACTGCACCAGCAAGGCTTCGAGAAGTAAGACACGGTTAAGATTAGCCTTGCCAATAACTTTCTGACGCTGCGCCAGCAACCAATCCTGCATGTTCAGCACTTTCGCCTGCGGGGTTTTCTCCGCCAGGTACTGCACCACCTTGCGCATATCCGCCTGACCAAGACCGGCTTCGTCACCAGTCAACTGGTAACGCAAGAGTAATTGTGACCACTGGCAGAACCAGTCGAACAGCAATTGCAGGGAAATCACGTTCCAACTTTCAGCCAATTGGCTCGCTGTAATTTGCTGTTTAAGCAGCTTTTTTACGCCCTCAACTACCTGCGCACGCTGGGCGATAACGCCCTGCTCATGCATTTTCACCGCCATCAAGGGCGAGCCCGCTGCAAGGAACAGCAACTCGTGGTGCTCGTCTGCCTTACAAGCCGGCAGGGCCTGCTGCAACCATGCAAGGCTCATTGCCTCGCTCGGCAGTGGGCACGCCTGCTGCACACAGCGGCTTTTCACTGTAGGCAACAAGCGACTCGGTTGGTGGCTGATTAACAGCAACACAGTATTGCCAGAAGGCTCTTCCAGACTTTTCAGCAAGGCGTTAGCGGCATTGACGTTCATCGACTCGGCCGGCTCGACCAACACCACTTTGCGCCCAGCCAACTGCGCGGTCTGCACGACAAAACTGACCAGATCGCGCACCTGATCGACCTTGATGGCTTTATCCGCCTCTTCCGGCTGCAAAATATAGCTATCCGGATGAGTGCCAGCCGCCAGCAAGTGACAGGACTTGCACTGTCCACAGGCATTCAGGCCGTCGGGCAGATGGCACAGCAAGCGCGCCATCAACCGCTCAGCCAAGGCGCGTTTGCCGATGCCGGCTGGGCCATGCAGCAGATAAGCGTGTGCGTGTTGGCTGCGGCCAGCCAATTGTTGCCAAAGTAAATCCTGCCAGGGGTAGGCATCAGCCACGCTGCAACTCCAGCAGTTGCGGCAACAGATTATCAAGCGCCTGCTGCACACCACTTAAGGATTGCGCGGCATCCACAATGCGGTAGCGCTGCGGCTGCTCAGCGGCGCGACGCAGGTAAGTTTGGCGCACGGCATCAAAAAACTGACGACCTTCCTGCTCAAAACGGTCCAGCCGACCACGCGCGGCCGCGCGGGCCAAGCCCACTTCAATCGGCAGGTCGAACACCAAGGTCAGGTGTGGGCGTAACGTGCCCTGCACGAACGCTTCAAGTAAAGCGATACGCGCCTCGCTAAGGCCACGACCGCCACCTTGGTAGGCGTAGGTGGCATCGGTAAAGCGATCACACAGCACCACACAACCTCGGGCCAAGGCTGGGCGAATAACCTGCGCCAAATGCTGCGCGCGGGCAGCAAAGACCAGCAGCAGTTCGGTATCAGCCGCCATGGGCTCATCACTGGGGGCGAGCAGTAACTCACGCACACGCTCAGCCAAAGGCGTGCCGCCCGGCTCGCGGGTCAACATCACGTCAATGCCCTGCTCGCGCAACCGCTCAGCCAGGTAATCACGGTTGGTGCTTTTACCGGCGCCCTCTGGGCCTTCTAGGGTGATAAACAAACCGCTCACAGGCTGTCCTTAGTGGTTATGGGGCACGACTGGGGGCCGGGCTCGAACGATAGTCCGCGCGGCGCTTAAGCTGGTACTCGCGCACCGCTCGGTTGTGCTGCTCAAGGGTGTTGGAGAACACATGGCTGCCATCACCGCGGGCGACAAAGTACAGGCTACTGCCAGCGACAGGGTTGAGCGCGGCATGAATAGCCTCACGGCCAACAAGAGCAATCGGCGTTGGCGGCATACCGTCGATGGTGTAGGTGTTGTAGGCCGTCGGCTGGCGCAGATCAGCACGGGTAATTCGGCCTTTATAGCGCTCGCCCATGCCGTAGATTACCGTCGGATCCGTCTGCAGGCGCATGCCAATGCGTAGGCGCCGCACAAATACACCGGCAATCTCGCCACGCTCTTGCGGCACGCCGGTTTCCTTCTCAATCATCGACGCCATGATCAGCGCCTCATAGGGCTCTTTGTAGGGCAAATCTTTGGCGCGTTTCGCCCACTCTTCGGCCAGTACGTTCTTCAACCGCACGTGCGCCTGCTTAAGCAACTCCATATCGCTCATGCCGCGTACAAAACTGTAGGTGTCAGGAAAGAAACGTCCTTCCGGATTAAGACCCGGCAGGCCAAGTTTCTTCATTAGCTCGGCATCGCTCAGTTCACCTAGGGTCAGCTCAAGACGTGTTTCGCGCGCCAATGCGGCGCGGACTTGGCGGAAATTCCAGCCTTCGACCAGCGTTAAGCTGTATTGCAGCACCTCACCGCGACGCCACAGGTCGAGCATATCGATGGCCCTAAAACCCGGCGTCAGTCGGTATTCGCCACTGTGCAACGGTTGATCAGGCAAATTAAAACGCCAGTAAAGACGTAACCAAAAGGCCTGCTCCAGCAACCCATCCGCCTCCAAGCGATTAAGCACACCGCCAGGGGTCGCTCCGGGCGGCACATCCACCAAGTACTCCTCTGCCAATTGCAAAGGCTGATGCAGCGCCGTGTATTGCTGCCAAGCAGCAAACCCAACCAGCAAGCCGGCCAACAATGCGGCGCCTTCGAGCAGTAACAGAATTTTGCGTATCACGAATCAACAGTCCAGTAGAGCGCGGGCGACGGCCTGCAGTTTACGGGTGAGCGGGCCGACCGGCCAGTTGTGCGTAAGCAGAGCGCGTACCGGCCAAACGCCATAAACACTGTTGCACAGCAGCAACTCATCAGCGGCCAGCAATTCGGTCTGGCTGATATCTCGCACCTGACACGCAATACCGCTACTTGCAGCGTGCGCCAACAACTCTGCGCGCATTACGCCGGCAACCCCGCAACGACTTAAATCCGCGGTTACCAACGCACCCTGACTGATTAATATTAGGTTGCTGTAGACGCCCTCGATCACCCGACCGCTGGTGTCCAGCATCAGACCTTCTGCATGCTCGGCGTCCTGCCATTCACTGCGTGCTAGCACCTGCTCGAGACGGTTGAGGTGCTTCAAGCCCGCGAGCAAGGGCTGCTCCGCCAGCCGTGTGACGCACGGGAACAAACGCACGCCCTGCTCGGCATAGACAGGCGGATAAGCCGGTTTGTCACCTGCCTGCAGCATTAGCCTTGGCTGCGCAGGCTGCGGCGGTGCATAGCCACGCTGCCCGTCACCACGGGTAAGAATCAATTTAGCCACGCCATCACCCAACTGCTGACTGAAGGCCAGCAGTTGGGTGCGCACTATTGACAAATCGACGTGGATTTTCAGCCGCGCGCAGCCTTCGGCCAAACGCGCCAGATGCCGTTCCAGCAGCACCGGTTGCCCAGCGTTCACAGCAATAGTTTCAAACAACCCATCGCCGTAGGCCACGCCACGGTCTTTGACGGACAGCAGCTCAGCCGGCTGGCCATCAACCCAGCTCAGCATCACCCAACGAACCGGCGAAATACCAGAGAGCCATTGGTGCCACCAAAACCGAACGAGTTGGACAACACCACATCCAGCATCATGGCCTTAGCCTGGTGAGCGACGAAGTCGAGGTCGCAGCCTTCATCAGGGTTATCCAAGTTGATGGTGGGCGGCGCCACCTGATCGCGCAGTGCGAGAATACTAAAGATCGCCTCCACCGCCCCAGCCGCGCCGAGCAAGTGGCCAGTCATGGATTTAGTCGAGCTGACTGCCAGCTTGTAGGCATGCTCGCCAAACACCGATTTAACCGCCGCCACTTCCGCCTTGTCACCGGCCGAGGTCGACGTACCGTGGGCGTTGATGTACTGAATTTGCTCAGGATTGACGCCAGCATCGCGCAGCGCATTGGTCATGCAACGCGCGGCGCCTGCGCCATCTTCCGGTGGTGAGGTCATGTGATAGGCATCGCCGCTCATACCAAAGCCAATCAGCTCGGCGTGAATGGTCGCACCACGCGTCTTAGCGTGTTCCAACTCTTCTAACACCAGCGCACCGGCGCCATCAGACAGGACAAAACCATCACGGTCCTTGTCCCAAGGACGACTGGCCTTGGCAGGCTCGTCGTTGCGCGTAGACAACGCGCGAGCCGCACCGAAGCCGCCCATGCCCAAGCCACATGCGGCCATTTCAGCACCGCCGGCCACCATCACATCGGCTTCGCCGTAAGCAATATTGCGCGCCGCCATACCAATGCAGTGAGTGCCTGTGGTGCAGGCCGTAGCGATGGCGTAATTGGGGCCCTGCAGGCCTAAATGGATCGACAGGAAGCCTGAAATCATATTGATGATCGAGCCCGGCACGAAGAACGGAGAAATCCGCCGCGGCCCTTGCTCATGCAGCGATCTGCAGTTGTTCTCGATATTAGTTAGGCCACCGATACCGGAGCCCATTGCTACACCGATACGCTCACGATTGCCATCGTTGACGTCTAAACCAGAGTTGCGCACAGCCTGAAAGCTAGCAGCGAGGCCGTATTGGATAAACAAGTCGAGCTTGCGCGCCTCTTTAGCGGACAAGTATTGCTCGACATTAAAGTCTTTTATCGCACCACCAAAGCGCGTGGTGTAAGCGGAAAGGTCCATATGCTCGAGCAGGCCAATGCCACTGCGCCCAGCCAAAATGCCCTGCCAGCTACTCGGCACATCGTTACCCAATGGCGACAGCATGCCCATACCGGTAACTACGACGCGTCTACGCGACACAGCAATCTCCTTTTCTAGTTATCTACGCTTGGAATGCGCTTAAAGAAAAGCCGCACGCCTGATAAAGGGCGTACGGCTTTCCAAGTCGGGACCGACGAATACGTTTACGCGTGAGCGGTAACGTAGTCGATCGCTTCCTGAACAGTGGTGATCTTCTCGGCTTGCTCGTCTGGGATCTCGGTCTCGAATTCTTCTTCGAGAGCCATCACCAGCTCAACGGTGTCAAGAGAGTCGGCACCCAGGTCTTCAACGAAGGAAGCGCTGTTGGTTACTTCTTCTTCTTTCACGCCCAGTTGCTCGGCAACGATTTTCTTGACGCGTTCTTCGATGGTGCTCATACCTTGTTCTCACTCCTAATGGGACAAATCCAGGCCACGCTGTATGTGGCCAAGTGTATAGAAAGGGTTTTTAGCATTTCAAGCTTAATGCCGAGGCGCCCCACGATCCCTTCAACGATCTGCCTATAAACCTATTGCGCTTTATAACGGATTTTAGACAGCTTCTATGACAGTTTTCTGAGGCCATCCGTCACATTCAGCTCATGTACATCCCGCCATTCACAGGGATAGTAGCGCCTGTGACGTAAGCCGCGCCATCAGAAGCGAGGAAAGCGACCACTTTTGCGATCTCTTCAGCCTGCCCCAGACGGCCCAACGGAATCTGATTAAGCAACGCATCACGTTGCGCTTCTGGCAATTCGCGGGTCATATCGGTATCGATAAAGCCTGGCGCGACAGCATTCACGGTAATCGCCCGCGAGCCTACTTCACGTGCCAATGCACGGCTAAAACCTTCAAGGCCAGCCTTTGACGCCGCATAGTTGACCTGCCCAGCATTGCCCATGGCGCCCACCACCGAACCGATGCTGATGATGCGCCCGTAGCGCGCCTTAGTCATGCCGCGCAGCACCGCCTTGGTCAACCGATAGAGGCTGCTCAGGTTGGTATTGATGACATCAAACCACTCGTCATCTTTCATCCGCAGCATCAGGTTATCGCGGGTAATGCCGGCGTTATTGACCAAGATCAACGGCTGCCCGACGTGCTGCAGAATATGTTCGAGGGTGCTGGTAACCGATTCGCTATCGCTAACATCGAGCACCAGACCCGTGCCTTGGATGCCATTGGCTTTGAGCGTTTCAGTAATGCGCTCTGCACCTGAAGCCGATGTGGCGGTGCCGACAACAACCGCACCTTGACGGCCAAGCTCCAGAGCGATCGCCTGACCTATGCCACGGCTAGCGCCAGTAACCAGCGCTACTTTACCTTGCAGACTCATAATGTTTTTCCTTAATCAGACCAAGGCTGCGTTCGCCGCAGCAAACGCGTCTGGCGTGTCCAAGTTGTAAGTATTGATGCCTTTGACGCAGCGCTTATTCAAGCCCGACAGCACTCTGCCCGGCCCACACTCAACCACATCAGTGACCCCGTGCGCAGACAAAGCAACCATCGACTCAACCCAGCGCACCGGGCTATAGAGCTGAGCCAGCAAGTCACGTTTGAGCCCGTCTAAATCAGTCACGGCCGCAGCACTGACATTCTGTATCAGGGCAATCTGCGGAACCTGCCAATCAATCACTGCCACTGCCTCAGCAAAACGCTCAGCCGCGGGGCGCATGAGCGCACAGTGCGACGGTACGCTCACCGGCAATGGCAGCGCACGTTTAGCACCGCGCGCTTTACACGCCTCAATGGCGCGCTCTACAGCCGCTTTACCGCCGGCGATAACCACTTGACCTGGCGCATTAAAATTGACGGCACTGACCACTTCACCTTGGGCTGCTTCGGCGCAAGCAGCCAGCACGTCCGCATCATCCAGGCCGAGAATGGCAGCCATACCACCCTGCCCGGCCGGAACGGCCTGCTGCATCAACTGACCACGATGCTCAACCAATCGCACGGCTGCCGCGAGCGACAGGCTACCGGCTGCGACTAGCGCCGAATACTCACCTAAACTGTGGCCGGCAACAAACGCTGGTCGCACAGCGCTCTCGGCAAGCCAAGCACGCCACAGCGCTACTGAGGCTGTGAGAATGGCTGGTTGGGTTTTGTCGGTTTGGTTGAGTTGCTCTTCAGGGCCTTGCTGGGTCAGCGCCCAAAGGTCATAACCAAGGGCTGCGGACGCCTCAGCGAAGGTATCGAGGATCAATGGCCTTTGGGCACCATGCTCGGCGAGCATGGTTAAGGACTGAGAACCTTGACCCGGGAAGACGAATGCGAGAGATGCAGACATGGGAACCTGTTCCTAGATGTGCGTGATCGTCGGTAGTGCGCGCTCAGCCTTGCGGAGCGCTGGAAACTGCCAATTTGGATGGCCGCCTGCCGGCTGCGGTCACATTCTAAGGCAGGTGCTGAGCCAAGCAACCCTGCAAACGCTGCGGTAGATCTTCTTCAATCGCCGTCAACGCACAGCGAATAGCGCTTTTAAAGCCCTCAGGCCCAGCTGCACCATGGCTTTTCACTACAATGCCCTGCAGCCCGACAAAACTCGCGCCATTGTGCTTCGCAGGCGCCAGCTCACCCTGCAAGCGACGCAACAGCGGTAGCGCCAACGCACCCACTAACCGTGCAGCTAAGCTTGATTTAAATAACGCCTCAATACGCCCGGCAATCATCGACGCCAAGCCCTCACTGGACTTGAGCAAAATATTACCGACAAAACCATCACACACCACCACATCGGCTTCACCACGATAAAGCCCGTCGCCTTCGACAAAACCGATGTAATTTAGACCCTGTGCTTGCTGCAACAAACTGGCCGCCAACTTGACCTGCTGATTGCCTTTAATCTCTTCAGTGCCCACATTCAGCAGCGCCACACGCGGGCGCGCCAACCCAGAAGCCTCTGCGGTCACTGAGCCCATCACCGCAAACTGATACAGGTGCTCAGCACTGCAATCAACATTTGCCCCAAGGTCGAGTACATGGCAGAAGCCGCTTTGCGTTGGAATAGCCGTAACCATCGCCGGACGGTCAATGCCGGGGAGTGTCTTTAGCACATGGCGCGACAGGGCCATCAATGCCCCCGTGTTACCGGCGCTGACGCAGGCATGCGCTAGGCCATCGCGCACTAACTCAAGACTGATGCGCATCGAAGAATCAGGTTTACCGCGCAATGCTTGAGCAGGCTGATCATCCATCCCGATGACCTCATCAGCATGCTCAACACGCAGACGTGCGCGATCGACACCGGAGTGGCGTGCAATCAGGGATTCAATGAGCTCGGATTGGCCGACTAGGACCAGGTGCAACGAGGTGTATTCAGCCAAGCAAGAGATACTGGCTGGAACAATGCAGTGGGGACCGAAGTCCCCACCCATTGCATCTATTGCGATGATTGGAGCGGACAAGATTTACTCGTCAGCGCCCTTATCAATCACTTTACGACCACGGTAAACGCCTTCTGGCGATACGTGGTGACGCAGGTGCATTTCACCGGTGGTTTTCTCAACCGACAAAGTGCTTGCAGTGAGGGCATCGTGCGAGCGACGCATGTCACGGGCGGAACGGGATTTTTTGTTCTGCTGAACAGCCATAACTAATTAACTCCTAAACGTTTGGGTCACGCTTTAACTGCGCCAATACACTGAACGGGTTGGACCGCGTTACCTCGTCCTCGCTCGACTCGGGCTCTTCGAGGCCGGCCGGCTGCTGGCAATCTTTAGGGTCATGAGCCGGGACAATGGGCAAGGCAAGCAGAAGCTCTTCCTCAACCAGCGCCAGCAGATCCAATGGGTCTTCATCTAACTCAATAACGTCATAGCCTTGCGGCACTGACTGGGTATTGCCACCCACTTTCACCACAGCGTAATCACACTCGCTGAAGATCGGTAGGGTGACCAGCTCCAAACAACGCTGGCAAACCATCTTGACTTCAACTTCAAGCTCACTGTGAAAAACCACAGCTTTGCGCTCGTCGCGTTCGAAGGAAAACTTCGTTCGCACCATGCCTTGGTTATCGGCAAGCGGGCCGCAGAGACGCTGCAAATCTGCAAGTGGCAACACACCCTCGAGGGTGGCGTTGCGATCGGCTAATTTACGCGGATCAACGTGAAGTGGAATCGGGTCATTTGACATAGGCGGCGCATTCTATGGATGCAACCCGCTGCTGTCAAAGTAAATTCAGCCTGTGCAGTGTTTGAGGCGGCGATTAGAATCGACCACCCTCTATACAACCCACGCAAAAGGAAATCATCGTGCTGCCTTTGGTGCTCGCCTCCAGCTCACCGTATCGCCGCGACCTCCTCACCCGCCTACGCCTAGCGTTCACATGGAGCGCTCCGCACATCGACGAAACGCGACACGCCGATGAAGCAGCAGAAGCCCTCGTGCGGCGGCTATCAGGGCAAAAAGCCCAAGCGCTGAGCGCAACTCACCCGCAACACCTGATCATCGGCTCAGATCAAGTCGCCATACTTGGCACGCAGATACTCGGCAAACCCCACACGCTAGAGCGCGCCCGCGAACAATTAATGGCCGCGAGTGGCAACAGCGTGACATTTCTGACCGGGCTTACGCTATTGAACAGCGCTACCGGTTTCGAACAAACAGACTGCATCCCCTTCACCGTGCATTTTCGCTCACTCAGCGAGGCCCAAATCATGCGTTATCTGAGTGCCGAGCAACCCTACGACTGCGCCGGCAGCTTCAAAGCCGAAGGGTTAGGCGTCAGCCTGTTTCGCAGAACCGAGGGCAGCGACAGCAACAGCCTAATCGGGCTGCCGCTGATTCGCTTGGTCGACATGTTGCACGCCAGCGGTATTGACATCCCCTAAACAGAAAACCCGGCCAATGGCCGGGTTTTCTTTAACTCACCCAGGGTTAACGCAGTGCAGGCCCCTGGAACCCCATCCACAGCGCAATGCGCTCAGCCATGCTGGCACCTAGGGTTTTCGCAAACCGATCGAAAGGTGACTCCTGCACAGTGAAATCGACGACTTCTTTCTCACCGATCACTTCACGTGCCACGTAGCTGGTATTGCCCAACGCATCGATCAAACCCAACTGCAAGGCCTGTTCGCCCGACCAAATTAGGCCGGAGAACAACTCAGGGTGCTCAGCAACCTTCAAACGCTCACCACGCCCCTGTTTAACACTGGCAATAAACTGACGGTGCGTGGTTTGCAATACACCCTGCCAAAACTCAGTTTCGTCAGCCTTTTGCGGCTGGAATGGATCAAGAAACGCCTTGTGTTCGCCCGAGGTATACACGCGACGCTCAACCCCAAGCTTTTGCATCACATCAACAAAACCAAAGGTTGCCGCAGTGACACCGATAGAGCCGACCAGACTGGCTTTATCGGCATAAATCTCATCAGCCGCACTGGCAATGTAATAGGCACCCGACGCACCCAAGTCGGTGATCACTGCGTACAACTTAATTGCCGGATACTCGGCGCGCAGACGGCGCATTTCATCATAGATGTAACCCGACTGCACCGGACTGCCACCGGGGCTATTGATACGCAGGATGACACCCTTGGTATTGGTGTCTTCAAATGCCGCCCGCAGGCTGCTGATAATATTGTCAGCGCTGGCCGACTCTTGGTCTGCAATCATCCCGCGCACTTCAATAACAGCGGTATGACTGCCTGTGGTCGCGCCGGTCTTAGTCGCCAGCATCGGCGAGAACAAAGCCAGTGCGCCAAAAATATAGATGAAGGTCAGTAGCTTAAAAAATATCCCCCACCGTCTAGCGCGACGCTGTTCTTGCACGCCCGCCAGCAAGGTATTTTCCAGCAGCTTCCAACTTTTCGCATCACCATCACCATCAGCTGCTGCTGATTTCCATTCATCTGCCATGCAACATCACCTCAACTGACTGATTAGACGCACCCCGAACCAGCCAGGCGTGCAACTCGGTAAAACATTCTATTGCCAGCGTTGGCTGACACTCACGCAGCGCCTGCATTGGCTGTGCACCGTAACCGACCGCCACACAATCCATGCCGGCGCGCGCTGCCATCAACAAATCGAAGGACGAATCACCCACCATCAACGCCTGACTCGCAGCAATGCCACTTTGCTCAAGGATTTCCTGCAACATCAATGGATCGGGCTTACTCGCCGTTTCGTCAGCGCAGCGGCTGTAGTCGAAATATTCCAGCCAGCCACGATCAGCCAGCACGCGCTGCAAGCCTTGCCGCCCTTTGCCAGTTGCTACCGCTAATTGATAACCCTCAGCGCGAAAAGCCTGCAAACCTTCAGCCACGCCATAAAACAACGGCGAAGGTTCAGCCTCAAGCGCTAAATAATGCTCGCTGTAGTGCTGACGAAGATGCTGCGCTTGAGCGGGATCATGCATCTCTGGATACAGGCAGCGAATTGCCTCAGGCAAACCTAAACCGATAATCCCGCGCACTTGCTCATCCGTGCAGCGAGCCAAGCCAGAGGCATCAGCAGCCAAATGCATGGCGGTAACAATGCGCCCAATGGAATCGACCAGCGTGCCATCCCAATCGAAGATCAGCAGTTGGTATTCACGCACCGAGACGATCCAGAGTCCGCGCCCACATCTCATCGACCGGTGCCTCAAGCTTGAGCTGCCCGCCATCAGGTAACGGCACCACTAACTCATAGGCATGCAAAAACAGACGCTTGCCGCCCAGATCACGAATTTCTTTACTGAAGTCGTCGTCGCCGTACTTGCTGTCACCGGCAATGCAGTGGCCTGCATGCTGCGCGTGTACACGAATCTGGTGAGTACGCCCAGTCACAGGCTTAGCCTCAACCAGGGTGGCGAACTCACCAAAGCGGCGCAGCACACGGAAGAGGGTCAACGCCGACTTACCCTCAGTATTGACCTCAACCATGCGTTCGCCGGAGCGCAGATTACTCTTAAGAAGCGGCGCATTGACCTGCTTTTTAGCCGCTGCCCAATGGCCGCGCACCAACGCCATATAACGTTTGTCAACGCCATCGCCGCGCAACGCTTCATGCAGGTGGCGCAACATGCTGCGTTTCTTAGCAATCATCAATAGGCCTGAAGTATCGCGGTCTAAGCGATGCACTAACTCCAGCTCCTTAGCATCCGGACGCAACTGACGGAAAGCCTCGATGACACCGTAATTCAGACCGCTACCGCCATGCACGGCGATACCTGCCGGCTTATTCAGCACAATCAGCGCTTTATCTTCATAGACAATCGCCGCCTCAAGGCGCTGCAACAGCCCCTGCGCAAGCGGCTCAGGCTCATCACGCTCAGCCAAGCGCAGCGGCGGCACGCGGATAATGTCGCCGGCTTGCAACTTGTACTCAGGTTTGATTCGACCTTTATTTACCCGCACTTCGCCTTTGCGCAAAATTCGGTAAATCAATGTCTTGGGCACACCTTTCAGCTGGGTGCGAAGAAAGTTATCAATGCGCTGGCCGGCAAGTTCCGGCGCAACCTCGAGCAGCTGAACGCCAGAGGTTGGAGTAGAAGGATTTATCATCGACCGATCATAACAATTTTTTATGGAATTGAAGCACTTAATCATTACTGTTATAGTCGGAAAGGCCGCCAAAAGTGGCCCGGCTTGCGGGTGATCGTCAACACTACCACCCCCAACCAACGCAATTCATTTGGGACGCAAGGCCGTCCAACGGGTTATTCGATGAAAGCAAGCCGATTAGGCTTTGAATAACGCGGAAACAAAGCCTTTAAGCCATGATGCGTAATCTGCCCCTCTGGACAGTTACGTTACTAGTTAACCCGCTGCGGATTTTCGCGAGCGGCACCCGATTTTCAGCGATACGTGTAGGGTGGAGACGTACAACTGTTGGTCCGCGTAGCAGCTCGCTTTACCAAGACGCTTTATCTCGTCCGCTACCAACAGCTGATTCCTCCTCCTGACTTAGTGCTTACTGTTATTTACAGCGAGCAGGAGACGTCCGTCGCGGCCCAGCACAACAGGCTGATCGCCGCTAGACACCGGAACGCTTTACGACCGTTCCCGACGCACCTGACACCGACCCCTGAAGTCGTGTGTGCCGAACGCCGCTTCCGCCAGCACCGGAAACCGACGGTATTACATGAAAAGAATGCTGATTAACGCAACTCAACCTGAAGAGCTGCGTGTCGCCCTAGTAGATGGGCAAAAACTTTACGACCTAGACATCGAGTCTGGTGCCCGTGAGCAGAAAAAATCCAACATCTACAAAGGCAAAATTACCCGCGTAGAACCTAGCCTCGAAGCAGCCTTCGTTGATTTTGGCTCCGATCGCCACGGCTTTCTCCCGCTTAAAGAAATCTCCCGCGAATACTTCAGCAAGGCCCCCGAAGGCCGCGTCAACATTAAAGACGTGCTCAAGGAAGGCCAGGAAGTCATTGTTCAGGTCGAGAAAGAAGAGCGCGGCAACAAAGGCGCAGCCCTGACTACCTTTATCAGCTTGGCTGGCCGTTATTTGGTGCTTATGCCCAATAACCCGCGCGCCGGCGGTATCTCTCGCCGTATCGAAGGCGAAGAGCGTAACGAACTGCGTGAGGCCCTCAACGGCTTAGTCGCACCGAGCGATATGGGCCTGATTGTGCGCACTGCCGGTCTTGGCCGCTCCAGCGAAGAAATGCAGTGGGACCTCGATTATCTGCTGCAACTCTGGACCGCTATCAAAGAAGCCTCACTGGACCGTGCCGCACCTTTCTTGATCTATCAAGAAAGCAACGTGATCATTCGCGCCATCCGTGACTACCTGCGCCAGGACATCGGCGAAGTACTGATCGACAGCATCGAAGCGCAGCAGGAAGCCCTGAGCTTTATCAATCAAGTGATGCCGCAGTACGCCAGCAAGATCAAGCTGTATGAAGACAGCGTGCCGCTGTTCAATCGCTTTCAGATCGAAAGCCAGATTGAAACCGCCTTCCAGCGCGAAGTGAAACTGCCGTCGGGCGGCTCCATCGTTATCGACCCCACCGAAGCACTGGTGTCCATTGACATCAACTCTTCGCGCGCCACCAAAGGCAGCGATATCGAAGAAACTGCCCTGCAAACCAACCTGGAAGCGGCCGAAGAAATCGCCCGTCAACTGCGTCTGCGTGATATCGGCGGGTTGATCGTGATCGACTTTATCGACATGACCCCGGCGAAGAATCAGCGCGCAGTAGAAGAGAAAGTCCGCGAAAGCCTCGAAGCTGACCGCGCCCGCGTACAGGTCGGGCGCATCTCGCGCTTTGGCTTGCTGGAAATGTCCCGTCAGCGTCTGCGTCCGTCACTGGGCGAAAGCAGCGGCATCGTCTGCCCGCGCTGCAACGGTCAAGGCATTATCCGTGACGTTGAATCTTTGTCGCTGGCGATTCTGCGCCTGATCGAAGAAGAAGCCCTGAAAGACCGCACTGCCGAAGTTCGCGCACAAGTGCCAATCCCCGTTGCGGCCTTCCTGCTCAACGAAAAACGTAACTCGATCACCAAGATTGAGCTGCGTAGCCGCGCGCGCATTGTCATCGTGCCGAACGATCATCTGGAAACGCCACACTTTGAAGTGCAGCGCATCCGCGATGACAGCCCGGAAGCCCAGTCCACCCAATCCAGCTATGAAATGGCTGTGGTCGAAGTGGAGGAAGAAAAGCCAGCAGCCGCGACGCGCACCTTGGTCCGCCAGGAAGCCGCTATTAAAACCGCACCACAGCGCACCGCACCCACTCCAGTTGAAGCAGTGGCCACGCAGACGGTTGAAGCGGCTAAGCCGAGCCTGTTTAAGGGCTTGGTTAAATCGCTGGTCAGCCTGTTTGCCAGCGCCGAAGAAGAAAAACCTGCCGTTGTTGAAAAGAAAACCAGCGAACGCCCACAACGCAGTGATGAGCGCCGTAACGGTCGCCAGCAAAACCGCAGCCGAGGCGGCCGCAACACCGAAGAACGTAAACCGCGCGAAGAGCGCGCTCCCCGTGAAGAACGCCAACCACGTGCTCCGCGTGAAGAGCGCGCACCGCGAGAGGAACGCGCGCCACGCGAAGAGCGTGCACCTCGTGAAGAACGCAGCCCACGTGAAACCGTAGAAGTTCGTGAGCCGCAGGAAGTTCGTCAATCGCGCCCACCGCGTGAAGAGCGTCAACCACGTGACCGCAAGCCACGTGAAGATCGCCAAACACGTGAATTGCGTGAGCCGTTGGATGCCGTGCCAGGCGACAGTGCAACCGTCAGCGAAGAAGCCGTCGCTGAACGTCCGCAACGCGAACCGCGCCAACCTCGCGCACCGCGTGAAGAGCGCCAGCCGCGTGCTGAGCAGGCTGCAGCCGCTGCTGATGAAGACGTGCTGAACGCGGAAGAAAACCTGCAGGATGATGAACAAGAAGGCAGCGAAGACGGTGATCGCCCTCGTCGCCGCTCTCGTGGTCAGCGTCGTCGCAGCAATCGCCGCGAGCGCCAGAGCGATGCCAACGGCAACCCGATTGAAGGCAGCGATGAAGCAACGGAAGGGACAGCTGCTGACGATATCGCCATCACTGCAGCCGCCGTTACCAGCGTTGTTCTCACTGATACCGCCGAAGCTGATCAAACGGGCACCGAAGCCGCACCGGTTGCTGCTGAGCAAGAGCAAGAGCAATCGCGTGAAGCCGTTGCCGCTGAAGCCCCCCGCGTAGCCAGCGAAACGGCTGCTGTAGAAGCTGTAAGCAGCTGCGCTGACGATGCTAGCGAAGTAACTGCACCCGTTGTTGACGTGCATGAAGCGCCTGCAGCACCCGTTGCTGAAGAAGCGCCAATGCCTATCGCGCCGCTGGTTGAAGTGCCTGTTGCGGTGGTAGTCGAGCCAGTGGTGGAAGTCGCTAAAGCTGCTGAAGCTGCACCGGCGACAGTGGTCAGCAGTAACGGTCGTGCACCTAACGATCCACGTGAAAAGCGTCGCCTTCAGCGTGAAGCTGAGCGCTTGGCACGTGAAGCAGCCGAAGCACCCGCTGCCGAGGTGCAGGTTAACGCTGATGAGCCTTTAGCTGCAGAGCCGCAAGCAGAATTGGTTGCTGAGTCCGTTGTTGAAGCCGCAGTCGAAGCACCCGCTGAACCTGAGGTCGAAACACAGGTAAACACTGACGTGATCGCGCAGCCACAAAGCTCCCTGATTACTGAAGCAGACGCTGAAGAGCAGGTTAAAGACGCGGCTAAACCGCAAATTTAATCTGCTTAGCGCAATAAAAAAGGGGATGCTTCGGCATCCCCTTTTGCGTTGTGGCGCAGTTAAATAATCCTCTGCACGGCGACTGCTCGAGCACGCTTTACAACACGTTAGGCTCGATCTCCAAATCAACCGCGAAGCGCTGCGCAATATCCGCTTGGATACGTTTCGCCAGGGCTAATAATTGTGCACCCGTAGCCGCACCGTAATTGACCAGCACCAATGCCTGCAGACGATGCACACCTGCATCACCGTCACGAAAACCTTTCCAGCCCGCACGCTCAATAAGCCAGCCTGCGGCCAGCTTGACCTGCCCGCCCGCCTGTCCATCCACCATCTGAGGATAGGCCACCAGATCGGTATATTCATTGCGCAGACGCTGCGCCAACTCAGCGGATACCAGTGGGTTTTTGAAGAAACTGCCCGCGTTACCAAGTACAGCTGGGTCCGGCAGTTTTTCGCTACGAATGGCGCAAATCGCCTGACTCACATCCTGCGCCGTCGGTGCACTAATGCCTTGCTGCGCCAAGCGCTGACGCACCGGGCCATAGTCCAAGTGCAATGCAACAGTGCGGCTGAGGGCGAAGCGCACCCGTAAAATCAACCAACGGCCACTCTCGCGCTTAAACACGCTGTCACGGTAAGCAAAAGCGCAGTCCTGTGAAGAGAACTCGCGTAGTTCGCCGCTGCGCCGATCCAGAGCGGTCAGGCCGGCAAATAAATCTTTCAACTCAACGCCATAAGCACCGATGTTTTGCACGGGCGCAGCGCCGACTGTGCCAGGGATCAAACTAAGGTTTTCCAGACCCGCAAAGCCTTGAGTCAGCGTCCATTGCACAAACGGGTGCCAAGGTTCGCCCGCTTGCGCTTCAATTATCACTCGCTCGCCGTCATCCTCCAGCACGCGAATGCCTCGGCTAGCGATACGCAGCACCAACGCCTCAACATCAGCAGTGAGCAGCAGATTGCTGCCGCCACCCAGCAATAGCAGCGGTAGCTGCAGCGCGCGTGCGTAACTCAACGCCTCGCGTACCTGCTGATCGTTCTCAGCCTCAGCAAAATGGCTGGCCCGGGCTTCGACGGCGAAACTATTAAAGGGTTTGAGTGATACGTGAGTGCGCACCTGCAAACTCATAGACGCCCCTTAAGCTCAAGTACCAGGGCATCACAGGCCTGCTCGATCAAGTCCAACACGTGGGCAAAGCCTGCTTCACCCCCGTAATAAGGATCAGGCACTTCATCCAGCGCCACCTGATAACGACGCAAGAACAGATCCAACTCGGCTGAGGCATTGCTTGGGCGAAGTTGCTGCAAATCATGCAGATTGCTGGCGTCCATCGCCAACACCAAGTCAAAGGCCTGAAAATCTGCCGTCGTAACTTGCCGCCCACGCAGAGCGGACAAATCATAGCCGCGCTGCTGCGCGGCTTGGCAGGTGCGCGTATCCGCTGCTTTACCAATGTGCCAGTCGCTGGTGCCGGCAGAGTCAACATCGACACGCCCCTGCAAACCGGCCTCACGCAACTTATGACGCAACACGCCTTCAGCCGTGGGCGAACGGCAGATGTTGCCCAGACAGACAAACAGAACGCGCATTAAGCCCCCAGCAAGCGGCGAACCCGCTCCAAGTCTTCTGCGGTATCGACGCCGGCAGGTGGCGACTCAAGGGCGTCGGCAACATGAATTCGCACGCCATGCCAAAGCGCACGCAACTGCTCTAGGCACTCAGTGTCTTCCAACCAGCAGGGGCCCCAACTGACGAAATCATGCAAAAACTGCGCGCGGTAAGCATAGATGCCGATGTGCCGACGGTACGGTACGCCCGCGGGTAGCTGATCACGGCTCTTGGCAAAGGCATCACGCGCCCAGGCCAGCGGTGCACGACTAAAGGTCAGAGCCAGGCCGGTTTTGTCGCTGACCACCTTGACCACGTTGGGGTTGAATAACGCCTGCACATCATCAATCGGCTCGGCCAGCGTGGCGATAGCTGCCTGCGGGTTGGCGGCGAGGTTAGCGGCCACTTGGTCGATAATCGCTGGCGGAATCAACGGCTCATCGCCCTGCACATTAACCACGATGGCATCGGCCGCCAAACCGAGCGCCGTGGCCACTTCGGCCAAGCGATCAGTGCCGGAATTGTGGTCAACACGGGTCAGAATCACCTGCGCACCAAAGCCATTGCAGGCCTCAACAATGCGCGCATCGTCGGTGGCCACCACAACCTGCTGCGCGCTGCTTTTGCACGCCTGCTCCCAGACATGCTGAATCATCGGTTTTCCGGCAATATCCTGCAGCGGCTTGCCTGGCAGACGACTGGAAGCGAAGCGCGCCGGAATAACAACGGTAAAGGCAGTGCTCATTTACTTGTCCAAACGCTCGTCAACGTTGAGGGTGCGCGCTTCGCTTTCCAGCATCACGGGGATGCCATCGCGCACGGGAAAGGCCAGCGCATCGGCCTTACAGATCAGCTCGCTTTTATCAGCCACGAGCTTCAACGGCCCCTTGCACAGTGGGCAGGCGAGAATATCGAGTAGTTTCGGGTCCATGGGCGATCCTTAAGAATGAGCAACTGCATGGGCGAGATCGACTCGCGGGTGATTGCTACGGTCAGGCGCGCGGCACTAGGTGCTGCAATTGCTGATCAAACCAGGCAACAAACGCAGCCGAGGGCTGCGCATCAACCGCCAAGTACCACCAATCATCAGCCGCAAAGGCACGGCATTTAACCGCATCCTTTTCCGTCATCACCAGTGGCAGCGCCGGGCTAAAATTTAGCAACTCGGCGCTGTAAGGCGCGTGGTCGGCAAAGGCATGTGCGACAGGTTGCCAGTGTAGCCCTTCAAGGGTCATGAAGAAACGCTGCGGGTTGCCAATACCCGCGACTGCGTGCAGGGCCTGACCGGGTGGAAAATGGCTTAAGGCATGCGGCTCGCCGCTGCGCAAGTTGATCAAGGTGCGTGGCCGTAAAGTAAAGCCGTAGCCTTCCTGCGGATCATTCGATGCGCCGTTGTAGAGCAACGCATCAACACTCTGCAGGCGCTCGACCGGCTCACGCAGCGGGCCAGCCGGCAGGCAGTGACGATTACCCAGGCCGCGCACCGCATCAATCAGTACCAACTCCAGATCACGGTCCAAACGATAGTGCTGCAAACCGTCGTCACTGAGAATTAGATCCAACGGCTCAGCCGTCAGCAGCGCCGCCACTGCGCGGCTGCGATCGGGGTCGATCATCAAGGGCACGCCACTGCGCTGCACAATTAACAGGGGTTCATCGCCCGCCACACGGGCCGCCTGATCAGCCATCACTCGCCAGGGCAACTGCGGCGGCTGCGCGCCATAACCACGGCTGACCACCCCAACGCGCAACCCTTGGCTGCGACAATGCTCGATCAACCAGAGAATCATTGGGGTTTTGCCGGTGCCGCCGACAGTAATATTACCGACCACGATCACCGGCACTGGGGCGCGATAGATATCACCTTCACCCGCCAGAAAACGCGCACGCTTGCGTCTCACTACTGCGCGATACAGCCACTCCAACGGGCGCAACAGGCGCAATGCCGGGTGACCGTCATACCAGGCAGCCGTGATGCGGGAGGACAGGCTCATTAGCAGGCAAGCCTCAAGGCGCGGCTTGCGCCTCAATGGTGGTCATGCGCAGATGGGCAAAACCCAGTTTACCGGCGGCGTCCATGGCCGTAATCACAGCCTGATGCTGAGTTTTGGCATCGGCACTGATAATTAACGGCAAGCTGTTATCGCCTTCCGACTCCTTTTGCAGTGCAGCCATCAGGCTGGGCAGATCGCTTTTAAGCAACTGCTTGGCATTCAGGGAGTAACTACCGTCAGCAGCAATTAGAATTTCCAGCTGCTTCAGTTCAGTCTGTTCCGGCGGCGTACCTGTGGCGGCTTCCGGCAGGTCGACCTTGAGCTGGGTCTCGCGAGTAAAGGTGGTGGTGACCACAAAAAACAGCAGCAGGATAAACACCACGTCGATCAACGAGGCCAGGTTGATCTCGACGTTTTCCCGCGGTTTACGCCGGAATTTCACGCCTTATCCTCACCCAAATCAACATCACGATCGCCCTGTACCACTTCAACCAGGCGAATCGCTTCCTGCTCCATGCCCACCACCAGCTCATCAACCCTGCGCTGCAGGTAGCGGTGAAAGAACAAGGCAGGAATGGCCACCATCAGACCTGCTGCGGTGGTGATCAGCGCCTTGGAAATACCGCTGGCCAGTAAACCCGCGTTGGCCATACCGGAACCCATAAAGGAGCTGAAAATTTCGATCATGCCCAGAACGGTGCCGAGCAAACCCAGCAGCGGCGCAATGCCGGCGATGGTGCCAAGCGCATTGAGATAGCGCTCTAAGTCATGAACGACTCGAGCGGCAGCTTCCTGAATGCACTCCTTCATGATCTCGCGACCGTGTTTGGAGTTAGCCAGGCCAGCAGCAAGAATTTGCCCCAGCGGCGAGTTCGCGCGCAGCTCTTTAAGCTTTTGGTTATTCAGTTTTTTCTCTTTGATCCACTTCCATACCTGCCCGAGCAGATTGGGTGGGGTGATGCGGCTCGGCCGCAGCGTCCATAGGCGCTCGGCAATAATGCCGGCCGCAGCGATGGAGCACAGAATGATCGGCAGCATGATCCAGCCGCCAGCTTTTACCAGTTCCCACACGGTGGCAAATCCCCTTCACAAAAGTGCCGCTACTCTAGCATAGGGCCACTGCCTCGCCGAACGCTGCCGTTCTCATTTTTCCCGCCAAAAGCGTGCGTGATTACGCAAACCCTGTGCGGGCTCGAATGCGCCGAGGCGAATCCGCAGCGCACCCTGCACGGCGGTGTCATAAGCTCGCGCCGCAACAGCCTCATAGCGCCCCATGACGTCAGCATGCGGATGACCAAAGGCATTGTGCGCGCCACGAGAAATCAACACTGCGGCCGGTTTAACCTGCGCCAGTAGTGCAGCAGAAGACGAGCTACGGCTGCCATGATGCGGCGCTAGCAACCACTGTGCCGGCATCAGTAAAGTACTGTTGAGCAAAGCGCGCTCGGCATGACTGTCGATGTCTCCAGTCAACCACAGACGCTCACCATTGGCCTCTACCAGCAATACGCAAGACGCTTGGTTACCATCGGTTGCACCGGCCCATTGCCAAGTGCTGAAGGCAACTCCGTCCCATTGCCACTGCTCAGATTTACAGGCCTGGGCCTGCAGCGAATGCGCTACGTTATCGGGTTCACCACTGACCACCCGACTGACAGGTAAGCCACGCTTGATGGCGGCAGCGCCACCGGCATGATCGTTGTCGGCATGGCTGAGCAACAACAGATCAAGCCCACGCACATCCAGTGCGCGTAAGGATGGCAACACCACCCGCTCACCCGTATCGAACTCACCAAACCGCGGACCCGCGTCATACAGCAAATCATGCTGCTGGGTGCGCACCAGCACGGCCAAGCCTTGGCCGACGTCCAACAGCCACACCTCAGCCCGGCCATATTCGGGACGTTGTTGCGGGCTAAATAACAACGGCAATAGCAGCAACGCACCTAAGCTGCGCATGGGCAGCGCTGCGGGCAAAAGCAATACCAGCGCACCCAGCGCCACCAGCAGCCACGCCCAAAAAGGCAGCGCACTGGGCAACCACGCGGGTAGCCACACAGACAATTGGCTGAGCAGCATAAACATCAGATGCAGCACCCAGCCCGCGACCCCGATCAAGGTAGCCCCCACCCCAGGCACGGGCAGCAGCAGCGTGCCGAGTAATGCCAGCGGTACCACCAACAAGCCGATTACAGGCACTGCCACTAAGTTGGCCAGCGGCCCGCTGGCACTTACCGGTAAGCCGAGCGCCAGCAATAACGGCAGCAACCCTATCGCCATGGCCCACTGCGCTCGCAGTAAAGTGCCCCACCAAGGCCAAACACCCAAGCGGCCACTAAAAATCAGAATAAGCAGCGCCACTGCGCCAAAAGATAACCAGAACCCTGGTTGCAAACTGGCCAACGGCTCCAACAGCAACACCGCTAGCAGTGCCAACAACACGGGCAAGCCCACGCCCAAATGACGAAAACGCCAGCGCCACAGCAGCACCAAGCCGACCATCACACAGGCGCGCTGCACCGGCACTTCAAAACCTGCCAGCAGGCCGTAAGCCAGTGCACCGCTAAACGCCAAGACACAGGCGCAGGGCAACCAAGGCCAACTGCGCGGCCACCCCCCAACACGCGCTAAACCAGCAACCAGACTATATAAAAGCGTCGCTAACAGACCGATATGCTGGCCGGAGATCACCATTAAGTGCACCGTTCCAGTGTTTTGCAGAACCTGCCAGTCTGCCGTGGATAATCCCGAACCATCGCCCAGTACCAAGGCCGCCAAAGCGCCTTCACGACCATGCGCCGGAGTGGCGAGTAGGTGCTGACGCAAGCGGTCACGCCACGCACCCGTCCCGCTAGCGGGGGTCAGCAACTCGCCACTTTTCACCGTCCCCGTTGCCCCGATTCGCTGCGTCAATAACCAAGCTTCATAATCAAAGGCCTGCGGGTTGACCAACCCATGGGGACGTTTGAGGCGCACCGCTAAGCGCCACGTCTCACCCGCATGCACAGCTGGCCCGCCATACCACGAGAGGCGTAAACGCTTGGGCAATAGCTCGCGGCGAGAAACCGCCTGCTCCAGCTCGAACCGCACCACACCGCCACTGACCTCAGGCAGGCCCACCACTTGCCCCTGCAGCCAGAGAGTGCGGGCATCCACTGAGGGCGCCAAGCGGTCATCCAGCGCCCACTGCGCTGACACACAAGCCCAAGTAAAGCCGAAGAGGAATAACGCGATGGGGTAGCTGCGAAACGGCAGCAGCAGCAGCCCAGCTATCGGGAAGAGGATCAGCAGCCACAACGGCGGCAAGGCCGGAAGAAAGCGTAACAGCAGCAGCCCAGCCAATAACGCAAACATCGCTGTACGCATAAACTCGCTCCATGAGTCGGGTAAAACTTTTTATTCGCCTGATCAGTTTTTGCTTATGTGCTGTCACAAAGTGAGAAAGCGGGCGGTGATCAATGGGTGCATAATGCGCACGCTTTAACCCGCCAGAGAGCTTTCATGCCGCGTCGTTTATTCAAGCGCTTCATGCCTCACCCAGACCGTATCAAGGGCAATAAATCCTTGCGGTTTTTGGGCAGCCTGATTCATGACCCCAACCTCTGGCACCTCAACCGCCATTCAGTCTCGCGCGCCATGGCCATCGGTTTATTTTGGGCCATGATTCCAATGCCCATGCAGATGGCAGCTGCCGCTGCCGTGGCGATTTTGGCGCGGGGTAACTTGCCCATCTCGATTGGTTTGGTCTGGCTAACCAACCCGATCACCATGCCACCCGTGTTTTATTGCACCTATAAGTTCGGCGCCTGGCTGACCAACACCCCTACCCTGCAAATGCCTGATCACATCACCCTCAGCTGGATCGGCCATGTTCTGCAAACTCATTGGCAGCCCCTTTATCTGGGCTCATTGGTAATTGGACTGCTGCTCGCCGTGATTGGCTATTTCGGCACTCATGCATACTGGCGCTGGTGGGTCCAACACAGCTGGCGCAAGCGCCAAGAAAAGCGTCGGCAAACCGACGTTTAGTGCAGAAACAAAAAAGCCGTTACTCAGTAACGGCTTTTTTGTTTCTGCCAGCGTAGCTTATTCGTAGCGCAATGCATCCGCAGGCTGAATCTGCGCGGCTCGCCAAGAGGGGTAAATAGTGGCCAGGAAACTTAGGGTGAAAGCCGCACCACAAATCAGCAACACATCGGAGAGCAACAGCTGAGAGGGCAGATTACTGATGAAGTAAACATCTGAACTCATCACCTGCTGGCCACTGATGCGCTCAACCCAGCCCACCAGCTGGCTGACATTCAGCGCCGCAAAAATACCCAGCACGGCGCCGATCAACGTGCCGACAACGCCAATTACCGTGCCCTGCACCATAAAAACACCCATGATCTGCGCAGGCGTAGCACCCAAGGTACGCAAGATGGCGATATCAGCGCCCTTGTCCGCCACCACCATGATCAACGTGGCAATAATATTGAATGCGGCTACCGCAACGATCAGCAGCAACAGCAAGCCGATCATGGTCTTTTCCATCTTCATCGCACTAAACAGGCTGCCCTGAGTCAGGGTCCAGTCGCTGGCTATATAGCCCTCACCCAGCCCGCTGACGATCTGCGCAGCCACTTGGGGCGATTGATAAAGGTCTTTCAACTTCAAGCGCACGCTTTGCACCTGACCCGGCTGCATGCGCTGAATATGCGCCGCATCGGCAACATGGATCAGCGCAAGCGAACTGTCTAATTCGGCGCCGACTTTAAAGATGCCGACCACATTCAGACGCTGCATGCGCGGGCTGATACCGCCTGGCACGCTGCTCAGCTCAGGCACAATCAGCGCTAATTTGTCGCCAACCTGCAGCTGGAAACGCCGCGCGGTGATCTCGCCCAGCACCACGCCGAACTCACCTTCACGCAGGTCACTCAAACGGCCTTGCTGCATGTGCTTATCGATGATCGACACCTGCGGCTCAAGCACCGGATCAATACCGTGCAGCTGCACCGGCTGCATCGCGCCGCGGACCGAAAGCATGCCTTCAAGCTCAGCAAAAGGCACTGCCGCTTGCACCTGAGGGTTCTGCCGCGCTGCAGCGGCGACCCGCTGCCAATCATCCAACGGCTTAAGGCCGGCAATACTGGCGTGCGGCACCATACCGAGGATGCGCGTGCTCATTTCCTTCTGAAAGCCGTTCATCACTGACAACACAACGATCATCGCCAGCACGCCGAGCGCGAGGCCGATCATCGAGGTCATCGAAATAAAGGAGATAAAGTGGTTACGCCGCTTGGCCCCGGTATAACGAACACCGATAAAAATACTCAGCGGACGATACATCAGGCGGCCACCAACTTGCCGTCTTCTAGACGCAGGATGCGATCCATCTGTTGCGCCAAGGCCATGTCGTGGGTCACCACCAGAAAGGCCGTTTGCGATGAGCTACTCAGCTCTTTCATCAAATCTTCAATGCCTTGGGCGGTGTGATTATCCAGGTTACCCGTTGGTTCATCGAGCAACACCAGACCCGGCTGGTTAACCAGAGCGCGGGCAATTGCCACTCGCTGCCGCTCGCCACCAGACAGCTCTGACGGCTTGTGCGCCAAGCGATGACCAAGACCCACTCGCTCAAGTAATGCGGTGGCACGCTGACGCGCTTCACTGATCGACGTGCGACCAATCAACAGCGGCATGCAGACGTTTTCCAGCGCAGTGAATTCCGGTAGCAGATGGTGGAACTGATATACGAAACCCAGCGCGCGATTACGCAGGAGGCCGCGCTGCTTTTCATTCAGCGCTGACAGTTCCTCACCCGCCAGCCAAACACTGCCTGTGCTCGGCGTATCCAGGCCGCCAAGCATATTCAGCAAGGTGCTCTTGCCCGAGCCGGAACTGCCGACAATCGCCACGCGCTCGCCCGAGTGCAATTCAAGCTGCAGATCGTGCAGCACCACCACTGATTGCGGACCCTCGTCATAGCTTTTACCGAGGTTGCGACAACTCAACACTGCACGATCTTGCATAACCGGATCACTCATAACCTGATCATTCATAACGCAGGGCCTCTGCAGGCTGGGTGCGCGCCGCGCGCCAGGCTGGATAGAGGGTGGCAAAAAAACTTAGAAGCAGCGCCGCGCCGCACACCAACAGCACGTCCGCAAGCATCAGCTGCGAGGGTAGATAGTCGATAAAATACACATCGGCATTAAGGAATTTGATGCCCAGCAGCCCTTCCAGCGCAGCAATCGCGCGGCTGATATTCAATGCAGCGAGGCAGCCCAGCACCGCACCGATGGCAGTGCCGAATACACCAATCACTGTCCCTTGAACCATAAAGATTGCCATGATCTGCCCAGGCGTCGCGCCCAAGGTACGCAAAATAGCGATGTCGCCCTTCTTGTCAGTGACGACCATCACCAGGGTGGAGATGATGTTGAACGCCGCGACTGCAACAATGAGCAGCAACAACAGGCCGATCATGGCTTTTTCCATGCGAATAGCCTGATAAAGATTGCCATGGGTACGGGTCCAGTCGCGGGCATAGTAGTCACCCTTGCCGAGGGTTTGCGCCAATGCCCAAGCGGTGCGCGGCGCTTCAAATAAGTCGGCGAATTTCAGGCGAATACCCTGTACGTGGTCGACTGGCCAGCGCTGTAAACGAGCCAAATCTTGGACGTGCGTGAGTACCAAGTGACCATCAATCTCACCTGCGCCGACATGGAATATGCCGACCACAGTAAAGCGCTTAAGCCTTGGAAACATGCCCGCTGGGGTGACTGTCACTTCTGGGGCAACAAAGGTCACTTTATCCCCCATAGCAACCCCAAGTTTAGCGGCGGCCTTATCACCCAACACCATGGCAAATTCGCCAGGTTGAACCGCCGCTAGGCTGCCTTGCTTAAAGAAATTATCAATGATCGAGACCTTGCCTTCTTCAAGCGGGTCAATCGCATTGATTAGCACTTTCTGTACCTTGCCATTATGGGTCAGCAAACCCTGCATTTGGCTGAACGGCGCCACTGCCAACACTTGCGGATTTTCTTGCGCTTGCTCGGCGAGGCTGCGCCAGTCCTTGATCGGCGTGGCGCTCTCGACGGTGGCATGCGGCACCATACCAAGCACGCGGGTGCGCATTTCATGGTCAAAGCCGTTCATCACCGACAACACCAAAATCATCACCAGCACACCCAGTGCCAGCCCGATCATCGAGGTCAGGGAGATAAAAGACACAAAGTGATTGCGACGTTTAGCCCGCGTGTAGCGCGTGCCGATAAATATAAACAAAGGTCTGAACATGTCGGGGCTGATTCGAGGGGAAAAGAAAAGTCGTTGTGGCGGGGCTTGGCGAGCAGCCTTACAATCTGACCACTACTGCTGCAATGGGTTCGCCATGTCGATTCAAGAAGAAGATGACCGCCGCGAATACTATCGTATAGACGATACGATCGCACTGGAATTCACCCTGCTCTCGGGCCCAGAAGCACTGGCCAGCGACGAGCTTCACGACAACTCACCGCTGTTCAATTTGCTCAGCGACCTGCACTTGATGGACTTTGAGTCGCAGCACTTGCTGCGCCACATCACCGAGCGCGATCGAACCTTGGCTAATTACTTCAAGGTGATGAATAAACGCATTGACCTGCTCGGCCAGGCCGTGGCGCAAAGCTTGCTGCGCGACATTGGTACGCCGCGCAAAGTCAGCTTGTCCGAGGGCGGCGTCAGCTTCAATAATCATCAGCCAGTGAGCCTTGGCGCGCACTTAGCACTGAAGATGGTACTGATGCCGCAGGCGTTAGGTCTGTTGTTGCGGGCCAAGGTGGTGCATTGCCAGCCCTTGCCGTCACAACAATTTGAGATTGGCGCAGAATTCGAAGCCCTGACCGATGCGCAGCGCCAGCTCTTAGCCCGGCATATCCTGCAACGTCAGGCACTGGAGCGCCGGCAAGCCCGCGAACAGCCCATGCAACCCTGATAGTGAGCCACTATGTCACGCCTACTTCTGTTCCTCGCTTTGCTTCTGCCTTTGAGCACTTACGCCGAAACGCTCAACATCCCCATCGGTGAACAAGGCGTCAGCGAGTTACAATTGCCGCAACTGGGCGAAGCACAACGCGCTGTGCTGGAGCGCTTCGGCCTTGCCGATGAAGAACACCCCAGCGTCGGAAACCCACCCATCACCCGCTGGGATTACCGCGAATTCAGCGTCTATTTTGAGCATAAACACGTAATCAACAGCGTTCGCCATCATCAACCCGGCGCAGCAATGCACCATGAGGAGCAACAGTGACGGTCATCTATGGGCACCGCGGCGCAAAAGGCGAGGTGCCAGAAAACACCCTAGCCAGCTTCCAGCAATGCTTGCAGCATGGCGTGCGCCGTTGCGAATTGGACCTGCACCTGTCGCGAGATGGCGAACTGATGGTGATTCATGATCCAACCCTGAAACGCACCACTGGTCGCCGTGGCAAAGTGGTGGAGCACGACGCGGCGCAGTTGGTAACCCTTGACGCGCGCAAGGGTGGCCCCAGCGCGTTGTCGCCCTGCCCCATTCCGCGCTTGGAAGAACTGTTCCAGCAGTGCGATTTCGACCACTGGCAACTGGAAGTTAAAAGCGCTTCGAAGGTTCGCGCGGTGCGGATGGTTAAGGCTATCGACGCGTTGGCGCAACGCTACCAACTGACCGACAAGATCACCGTTACCTCTAGCTCACGCCAGGTACTCTGCGCCTTACAACAGTTCACGCCGCATTTGCAGCGCGGGCTAGTCGCTGAATATGCCTGGCTCGACCCACTGAAAGTCGCCAAACGTTATGGTTGTCACCTGCTGGCGTTGAACTGGACGCTATGCACCCCAGAGCGCCTGCTTAAAGCGCAAAAAGCGGGGCTGCATGTATCCGTTTGGACGGTGAACGAACCGGCCCTGATGCGTCGCCTGGCCGACTTCGGCGTAGACAGCATCATCACTGACTTCCCACGTTTGGGCGTGTCGACGTTGCAATAAACACCTTGCACTTAGCTGCAAAAACCAGAAAACCGGCTATGCCGGTTTTTGGGTTAAAGCTGTTCAGAAACTTTCTCGATTAGGCCAATGCCAGTCGCAAGTGCCTGCGCAAACATCCTCCCCGTCCGGCTCAGGCCACCGGCCGGAGCCGCTCAAAAAAGCCGGTTGAGCCCATCAAACGCCGCCACGCGATAAGCTTCTGCCATGGTCGGATAGTTGAACGTGGTGTTGACGAAGTACTTGATGCTATTAGCTTCGCCCTTCTGATTCATGATTGCCTGACCGATATGCACAATTTCCGAAGCTTGGTAGCCAAAGCAATGCACGCCGAGCACCTCTAAGGTGTCGCGGTGAAACAGAAGTTTGAGCATACCCACCGGCTCCTGAGAAATCTGCGCCCGCGCCATGCCCTTAAAAAAAGCCTTGCCCACTTCGTAAGGGATTTTCGCCTGAGTCAGTTCACGCTCAGTTTTACCGATCGAGCTGATCTCGGGGATGGTGTAGATACCCGTCGGCACGTCATCGACGAAACGCCAGCTGCCGTTATCGACAATGCTGCCCGCTGCCGAGCGACCTTGGTCGGCCGCCGCACTGGCCAAGCTTGGCCAGCCGATGACATCGCCTGCGGCATACACACTGGGAACTGGCGTGCGATAAGCGTGGTCGACTTCAACTTGGCCGCGGCTGTTAACCTTGATGCCAATATTTTCCAAGCCCAGCTTATCAGTGTTACCCGTACGGCCATTGCACCAGAGAAAGGCATCTGCCTTGATCTTCTTACCCGACTTGAGGTGCAGAACGACGCCGTTTTCTACCCCTTCAACGCGCTCATATTCTTCATTGTGGCGGATCAGTACGTTGTTATTGCGCAGGTGGTAACTAAGCGCATCGGAGATTTCTGCATCGAGAAAGCTCAATAGCTGATCGCGGTTATCGATCAAATCAACCAGCACGCCTAAGCCACTGAAAATTGAGGCGTATTCGGAGCCGATGACCCCAGCGCCATAGATAATGATGCGCCGCGGGGTATGCCCAAGACTGAGGATGGTGTCACTGTCATAAACGCGAGGGTGTTGAAAATCCACATCGACCGGGCGGTAAGGCCGCGAACCGGTGGCGATGACAATCTGCTTGGCCACCAGTTTTTCCACTACACCGTTGGCGCAAACCACTTCGATCGTGTGTTCATCGGCAAAGCTGCCGGTGCCAAAAAACAAGTCAATGCGGTTACGCGCGTAGTAACCGGTACGCGAACTTACCTGCTTGGCAATCACTCGCTCAGCGCTTTTCAGCACATCAGGGAAAGAGAACCAGCGCGGTTCACCGATCTGTCGGAAGATCGGGTTGGTATTGAACTGCATGATCTGTCGCACCGAGTGGCGCAGGGCTTTGGACGGGATAGTGCCCAAGTGCGTGCAGTTGCCGCCGACTTCACGACGGCTGTCGACCACGGCGACCTTTCGCCCGGCCTTGGCCGCGTTCATTGCCGCGCCTTCACCGGCTGGGCCTGAACCCAACACCACTACGTCGTAGTTGTAGACCGCCATATTTACTCCTAAAGATCACACCGGAGCGGTTGTACCTCACTCGCGGCAGGGCCAAGGCTGCGGTAAGCAGCCTGACAGTCGATGCGTTAGCGGCCGCTAGGTTAACTGGTAGGTCGCGGCACGGCGATTAGCGTTTGGTCGCGTCATAAGCCAGCGCGAGGGTCTTGCTTTGCGGGGTGCTGTTGACCTCATCGCATTTCTCGCGGCTGCCACCACAAATTGAGCATTCTTTCTCGATGCCCAGATTGGCAATGCCACCGCAGGAACCAGCGATGGGCTTGCGCCCCATAATCACGCCTATTGCCATCATGCCCACGACTAACAGCATGACTAGAAACACCACTAAAAATGTCATTGCTCGTCTCCTGCAGCAAACAGCTGCTCAAAAGCCTGTGTTGTCTGTGTGACGAAGGCGTCACCTTCATGGGTCACGAAAAACGCCGCAATTCCCATACGTTGCGCAAATATCAAGCCACGCTCAGTGCCCATGACCATCAGTACTGTAGACATGCCATCGGCGCGTAAGGTCGATTTATCAACCACGGTAACAGCAGCTAGCGTGTGCGTAATCGGCGCGCCGGTCAGAGGGTCGAGGGTATGTGAATAGCGCTTTCCCTGCTCCTCGAAGTAATTGCGGTAATCACCCGAGGTGGAAATACCGTAGCCATCCACGGCTAACACGCGCTGGGCGACGCGCTGGCCATCTTGCGGGGCTTCCAATCCAATACGCCAAGGCTGGCCATCAGGCTTTTTGCCGGCAGCTTTTAGCTCACCGGTGACTTCGACCATATAACTGACCACACCTAACGCCGTGAAACGCTGGACAATTTTATCCACCGCGTAACCTGCAGCAATGCTGTTGAAGTCGACCTGTACGTCAGCTTGCTTGCAAAGCTGATCATTTTGGCGACGCAGGTGCTGCATACCGACATGCACCATCACTTGCGCCAATTCTTCAGCGGTCGGCACCTTTTCGGCACGGGATTTGGGGCCAAAACCCCACAGATTTAGCAGCGGTTCGAGTGTTAGATCAAGCGCACCTGCGCTTTGCTCATGCAGCACAAATCCGGCATCGACCAACTGCAGCAAACCGGCCGGCATGACCTGACACGTCCCGGCCGGAGCTCGATTGAACTGCTCGATAATAGAATCATCGCGATAGGTCGACATTTGCACGTCAACCTCATCGAGAATTGCAGCGACCTCAAACTGGAGTCGCTCGGGGCTGGGCAAGCCCTCACTGCGTACATATTTAACCGTGTAGGTACTGCCCATGGTCGGGCCGGAAAACTCTTCTACACGCTCGGAAAACCAACAGCCCGTTAAGGCTGTCAGCAAGCTGACAACGATAACGGGCCGCAGTAGCAGATGCTTCATGCTTAGCCGCCGAAGTCGTCGAGCAGGATGTTTTCCTCCTCCACACCCAGGTCGATCAGCATTTTGATCACTGCAGCGTTCATCATGGGCGGACCGCACATATAGAACTCGCACTCTTCAGGGGCCTTGTGGCTCTTGAGATAGTTCTCGTACAGCACGTTGTGAATAAACCCTTTGAGCCCGTCCCAGTTGTCTTCCGGCAGCGGATCAGACAAGGCCAGATGCCACTTGAAATTAGGGTTCTCGGCCTGCAGTTGATCGTATTCCTCAACGTAGAAGGCTTCACGCATGGAGCGTGCGCCGTACCAGAAGCTGATCTTACGCGTCGATTTCAAACGCTTAAGTTGGTCGAAGATATGCGAACGCATTGGCGCCATGCCAGCACCGCCGCCAATAAACACCATTTCAGCTTCACTGTCTTTAGCGAAAAATTCACCAAACGGGCCATAGACCGTAACCTTGTCGCCCGGCTTAAGGCTAAAGGCCCACGAGCTCATCTTACCCGGTGGCAAATCGTCTTTACCCGGTGGCGGCGAAGCAATACGGATATTGAATTTCACCAAGCCTACTTCTTCCGGGTAGTTGGCCATGGAGTAAGCACGGATCACGGTTTCTTCAACCTTGGATACGTACTTCCACTGATTAAATTTATCCCAATCGCCGCGGTACTCTTCCTGGATATCGAAGTCCTTGTAACGCACTTCGTGGGGCGGGCATTCCAGCTGCACATAACCACCGGCGCGGAAGTCGACCTTCTCACCTTGCGGTAATTTCAGCGTCAATTCTTTGATAAACGTGGCCACGTTGGGGTTGGACTCAACGGTGCACTCCCACTTCTTCACACCGAAGACTTCTTCCGGCACCTCGATCTTCATGTCCTGCTTGACCGGGGTCTGGCACGACAAGCGCCAGCCAGCTTTGGCTTCGCGCCGGGTGAAGGCCGCCTCTTCGGTGGGCAGCATTTCACCGCCGCCGTGCTCGACTACGCACTTGCACTGGGCACAGGTGCCGCCGCCGCCGCACGCCGATGAGAGGAAAATATTGTTGGCCGCCAGGGTTTGCAGCAACTTGCCGCCGGCGGGCACCACAATGGTTTTTTCGCCATTGATCTCGATGCTAACGTCGCCACTGGAAACCAGCTTGGCACGTGCCGCGAGAATGATCAGCACCAACGCCAGCACAATGCCGGTGAACATGCCGATGGCGATAAGGATTTCTAAATTGATCATCTGTTAATCCCTTCCTTATAACTGCACGCCGGAGAAGGACATAAAGCCCAGAGACATCAGGCCAATGGTAATAAAGGTGATGCCCAGGCCTTGCAACCCTGCGGGTACGTCGCTGTATTTGAGCTTCTCGCGAATACCGGCTAGTGCGGCAATGGCCAACGCCCAAGACAGGCCAGAGCCAAAGCCATACACGGTACTTTCCGTCAGGTTGTAGTCCCGCTCAACCATAAACAGGGTGCCGCCCATGATGGCGCAGTTCACGGTAATCAACGGCAAGAACACCCCGAGGGCGTTGTATAGACTGGGTACGTACTTATCCAAGAGCATTTCAAGGATCTGCACGATGGCGGCGATAACGCCGATGTAGCTGAGCAAGCCAAGAAAGCTCAAATCCACTTCCGGTAAGCCGGCCCAAGCCAACGCACCATCTTTGAGCAGGTAGGTGTAAATCAGGTTGTTTGCCGGCACGGTGATGACCTGCACCACAATAACCGCGATACCCAAGCCAATTGCCGTCTCAACTTTTTTCGAGATGGCAATAAAGGTGCACATACCAAGGAAGAACGCCAGGGCCATGTTCTCAACGAACACTGCCTTAGCCAGCAAGCTGAGGTAGTGTTCCATTAGTAGGCCTCCTTGTTCGAAACTTGCGGCGCCATCTTGAAGCTGGGCTTCTCGAGCTGGTCTGTTTTCCAGCTCCGGATAGCCCAAATGAACAGGCCGATCAGGAAGAATGCCGAAGGTGGTAGCAGGAGCATACCGTTGGGCTGATACCAGCCGCCGTCGTTGATCACCGGGATGATCTCGTAGCCCATCAACTTACCGGCACCGAACAACTCACGAATGATGCCCAGAGCCACCAGAAACGCACTGTAACCGAGGCCGTTGCCAATACCGTCAAAGAACGATAGCACTGGCGGGTTTTGCATGGCAAAGGCTTCAGCACGACCCATCACGATACAGTTGGTGATGATCAGGCCGACGAATACCGACAGTTGTTTGGACAAACTGAAGGCATAAGCCTTGAGCACCTGATCCACCACGATAACCAAGGATGCAATGATCACCATCTGCACGATCATGCGGATGGAGCTGGGGATCTGACTGCGAATCATCGAGATAAATAGGTTGGAAAACCCGGTGACCAGCGTCAGCGCAATCGACATGACCAGCGCGGTTTTCAGGTTCGAGGTCACCGCCAAGGCGGAACAGATACCGAGAATCTGCAAACCAATCGGGTTGTTGTTGAAAATTGGATTAAACAGAACTTCTTTAATAGTTGGCTGCGACATAATTAAGCCTCCCCAGCGCGCAGGTTAGCGATAAACGGACCAAAGCCGTTCTGGCCCAGCCAGAAATTCAGCAGGTTATCCACGCCCTTACTGGTCAGTGTTGCACCAGCCAGTGCATCAACTTGGTGAATGGCTTTTGGGCTTTGTGGATCGACACCGCCCTTGACCACAGCAACAGACAATTTACCGTTTTCATCGAACAGGGTTTTACCCAGCCACTGATCTTTCCACTTCGGGTTATCCACCTCACCGCCTAGACCGGGAGTCTCGGCGTGCTGGTAGAAGCCCATGCCGGCAATCGTATTAAGGTCACCTTTGATGGCGATAAAGCCGTACAACGTTGACCACAAACCGTAACCGCGCACGGGCATGATCAACGTGTCCATTTCACCGTTTTTTTCCACTACATACACGGTGGTATAACGCTCCAGACGCTTGATCGACGCGATGTCTTCATCACTGCTGAGGGCGCTGGACAGTTTGGGATTTTTGGACGATTTAAGCGGATCAAAGGTCAGCGGGTCCTTGGCATCCGAGAACTTACCCGTTTCCAAGTCAACCAGCTTGGCTGTGATAGCCCCTTTAAACATGTCTTTGACCTGCGTCCCTGACATGCTCGGCTGCCCCAGCCCAGCAATCGCCAGAATGCTGCGCTGCTTGTCTAACTGACGGTTTTCAACCTGAGTCGGTTTGAGCGCAATAGCCGCACCGGCGACAAATATTGAACAGACCAAACACACCAGGAAGGCCACTGTCAGCGTGCGGACAGTGGATTCTTTTTGACTAGACATTACGCGCCAGCCTCCGCTTGATATTGGCTTGGACGACAAAGTGGTCGATCAACGGTGCAAATAGGTTGGCGAACAGAATCGCCAGCATCATGCCTTCCGGGAACGCCGGATTGATCACGCGGATCATCACCACCATCACACCGATCAGCGCACCGAAAATCCACTTACCGGTATGGGTCATGGATGATGACACCGGGTCGGTGGCCATAAAGAACATGCCGAAGGCAAAACCACCCACAACTAAGTGCCAATACCAAGGCATGGCAAACATCGGGTTAGTGTCCGAGCCCATCATATTCAGCAGCAGGCTGAATCCCACCATGCCGAGCATTACACCTGTGACGATGCGCCAAGAGGCGATCTTAGTGATGAGCAAAATGCCGCCGCCAATTAATATCGCCAGCGTGCTGGTTTCACCCATTGAGCCATGGATAGTGCCGACAAAGGCGCTTGCCCAAGTGATGCCGTTACTGACTACGTTTTCGATGCCGCCTGCCGCCGCAAGACTCAGCGAGGTAGCGCCGGCATAGCCGTCAACCGCCGTCCACACTGCATCACCGGACAGCTGCGCCGGGTAGGCGAAGAACAGGAAGGCACGACCAGTTAGCGCCGGGTTAAGGAAGTTCTTGCCCGTACCGCCAAACACTTCCTTGCCGATCACCACGCCAAAGCTGATACCCAGTGCAACCTGCCACAGCGGAATGCTCGGCGGCAGAATCAAGGCAAACAGCACCGAGGTCACGAAGAAACCTTCGTTAACTTCGTGTTTGCGGATCGAGGCAAACAGCACTTCCCAGAAGCCGCCGACGATGAACGTCACCGCGTAAACCGGCAGAAAGTAAGCCGCGCCTTGGATAAAGTTATCCCACAGGCTGTTTGGGTCAAACCCGGCCAGCGAGCCAATCAAGGCGAAGCGCCAGCCTTCCTGGGCAGCAAACAGCTCTGGGCTGTTGGCAAAAATCAGGTTGGCTTGGTAACCGGTGTTCCACATGCCGAAGAACATCGCCGGGAATGTACACAGCCAGACGGTGATCATCATGCGCTTGAGGTCGATACCGTCACGCACATGGGCAGTGGTCTTGGTTACGCTGGCAGGACGGTAGAAGAAGGTGTCGATGGCTTCATACAAGGCATACCAGCTCTCATATTTGCCGCCTTTTTCAAAGTTGTGCTCGATTTTATCGAGGAATCCACGGATACCCATGACTTAACCCTCCTTTTCGATACGCGCGAGGTTGTCGCGCAGGATCGGACCGAATTCATACTTGCCGGCACACACGTAGGTGCACAGGGCCAGGTCTTCTTCGTCGAGCTCTAGACAACCCAATTTTTGGGCCATCTCGGTGTCACCGACGATCAGGTAGCGCAAGAGTTGAGTCGGCAGGATATCCAGTGGCATCACTGCTTCGTAATTACCCACCGGCACCATGGCGCGTGGGCTGCCGTTGGTGGTGGTGGAGAATGCAAATTTCTTCGCCGCCATCAACTTAGAGACAAAAATGTTCATCACTGAGTGCTTATTCACCCCAGCACGCAGGTAATGCATCATTTCGCGCTCATTGCCTTCGGCCAGGCAAGACACCTGCAAGTGGTAGCGACCGAGGAAGGCGTAAGCGCCCTGCGCGGTTCGGCCACCCAGCACCGAGCCGGAAATAACCCGGTTAAATCCAGGCTGCAGCTCGCCGGCAGTCAACTCACTGAGGTTTGCACCCAAGCGGGTACGCAGCAAACGAGGCTGTTCAACAACGGGGCCGGCCAGCGCAATCACCCGCTCAGTCCACAGTTGCCCGGTGCTGAACAGTTTGCCGACGGCAATCACATCCTGATAATTGATCGACCAGACGCTTTTGATGGCGGTCACGGGGTCCAGGAAATGAATGTGCGTACCCACTAAACCAGCTGGGTGAGGCCCGGCAAACGCTTCGGTGCGCACGCTGCTGAGCTGCTCACCCGGCAAGCTGGCGCCCTCTGCTTTACACAGAAACACTTTGGCCAGATTACCCAACACCTGCAAACCGTTCTCAAAGTCAGCAGCATGCTCTGCAATCACCACTGTTGGGTTGGCGGCCAGCGGTTGAGTATCAATGGCGGTCACAAAGATCGAACTGGGCATGGCATCAGCAGCTGGCACCTTGCTAAACGGACGGGTGCGTAACGCGGTCCACAAGCCAGATTGCAGCAGAACCTCACGCACCTTGGCGTCGCCAATAGCTGCCAGCTTGTCCACCGCGAACCGATCAAAAGTGATTTGCTCATCACCCTCAACATCAATCACCACGGACTGCAGCACACGCTTCTCACCCCGGTGGATAGCGCTGATAACGCCTGCAGCAGGAGCGGTGTACTGCACGCCTACTGATTTCTTGTCTGAAAACAGCACCTGACCCAGCTTGACCCGATCACCGACCTCGACTTCCATGGACGGTTTCATGCCATGGTAATCGAAGCCTATGACGGCGACGCTACGTACCGGCCTTGCAGCCTCGATACGCTGCGCCGGCGCGCCTGTTATGGGCAAATCAAGCCCATGTTTTATGTTGATCATAGGTTTGCCTAACCACTGATTTATAAGCTTTTAGAATACGGGCAACACCAACGCAAAAATGCGGCGCAGCACCAAACAGATCAGGTGCTGGACAGGATGTTGGTCGCGAGAAGGATCTGGCCGATTATAAGTCGCGGCGTTAGCCACTGACCACCCAAGCGCTTGCTTTTCTCTGGTCAAACGTAACAGAAGGCAACAGATCGCCACTTGACCGCAAGCGCTGGTCGCGAGACATAGCAGCTGCGGGCCGTGAATATTCAAGCTGCTAGCGCCAACCACTGGCGTTGCACAGTGCACCTCGAGCCTGTTGTCACGTCGCATCGACACCTACTGACTGACCTATTGGAGCCTTTTTATGCGCCTACTGCTGGTATTCACCGTCTTGCTGGTGCTGAGTGGCGAGCTGTTCGCCAATAGCCGTGAGCGCTTGCAAGAAGCTGGCTTCGCCGTTAGCCACACGCTGGAGCAAAGCAGCCTGCAACGCAAAAACCAGAGCGTACTTAACTACCTGTGGATGGACGTCTACGCCGCTGCTTTTTATGCACCCGCCCAAGCCAGCGCCAGCCAGGCAGCTGCTAAACCACTGACGCAACGCCTCGAACTTTATTACTTTCGCACTATCGACAGCCAAGACGTGATCAAAGCAGCATGGGTCACCCTCGAGCGCCAACACGACACTGCCACACTTGAGCGCCTGCGCCCGAAGATAGATGCCCTGCACGCCACCTTTCGCGATATTCGCCCAGGCGACCGCTATGCCCTGAACCTCAGCACAGACAGCGGCCTTACGCTGGAGGTGAATAACAAGGTCACCTATGTCAGCCAAGATCCAGAACTGGCCAAAGCCTACCTAGGCATCTGGCTGGCACCCAACGGTCTCTCAGATAAGCTGCGCGCCAGCTTGCTCGCTGACTGAGCAGTGCAGTGATGAACACCATCCCCCTATCAACCACTCTCCCTGAGCAATAAAAACGGGAGCCGAAGCTCCCGTTTTTAGCTGTTGCCTGCGCTTAGCGCGGGAAAGCTGGCGGGTTGACCCCGGCCATGTCTTCCATGACGCGCACCACCTGACAGCTGTAACCGAACTCGTTGTCGTACCAAACGTAGAGAATCACCCGGTTATCGTTGCAAATGGTGGCTTCAGCATCGACCACACCGGCGTGGCGCGAGCCAACGAAGTCGGTAGATACCACTTCTTGCGACTGCACGAAGTCGATCTGCTTTTGCAGGTCCGAGTGCATGGCCATCTGGCGCAGGTACTCGTTGACTTCATCACGGCTGGTGGCTTTCTCAAGGTTGAGGTTGAGAATGGCCATCGACACGTTCGGCGTCGGCACGCGAATGGCGTTGCCGGTCAGCTTGCCCTTCAACATCGGCAGTGCTTTAGCCGCAGCAGTTGCCGCGCCCGTTTCGCTGATCACCATGTTCAACGGTGCGGAACGACCACGGCGATCGCCCTTGTGGAAGTTATCGATCAGGTTCTGGTCGTTGGTGTACGAGTGCACGGTTTCCACGTGACCGTTGGCAATGCCGTACTGGTCGTTGATGGCCTTCAGAATCGGCACGATGGCGTTGGTGGTGCAGGACGCCGCCGAGATGATTTTGTCATCCGCAGTGATCTCGCCATGGTTAACGCCGTGGACAATGTTCTTCAGCGCGCCTTTGCCTGGCGCAGTCAACACCACGCGATCAACACCCGGACAAGCCAAGTGCTGGCCTAGGCCTTCGGCGTCACGCCATACACCGGTGTTATCTACCAGCAACGCGTTTTTGATGCCGTACTGGGTGTAGTCGACCTCTTTCGGGTCTTTGGCGTAGATCACCTGAATCAGGTTGCCATTGGCGGTGATGGTGTTGTTGGCCTCATCAATGATGATGGTGCCATCGAACGGGCCATGCACCGAGTCGCGGCGCAGCAGGCTGGCGCGCTTGGACAAATCATTGGACGCACCCTTGCGCACGACAATGGCGCGCAGACGCAGGCCATCACCACCACCGGTTTTCTCGATCAGGATGCGCGCCAGCAAACGACCAATACGACCGAAACCGTAAAGAACTACGTCGGTGCCCTCGCGAGCTTCGCTGTTCTGTTTGCCAACCACCTCGACCAGTTCGTCTTTAACAAACTGCTCAATGCTGCGGCTTTTAGCGTCAGACTTGAACTTACTGACCATCTTACCCAGGTCCACGGAAGCGGCGCCCAGCTTGAGCTCGCTCATGGCCTTAAGGATCGGGAAGGTATCGTGCACCGACAATTCGCTGCCGTCGGCCAAACGGTGACGAGCGAAACGGTGGGCCTTGAGAATTTCGATCACTGAACGGTTGATCAGACCACGGCCGTAGATCGAGGTAACCACGTTGTTGTTACGGTAGAGCTGGCCAATCATCGGAATCATCGCTTCCGCAAGGGCTTCTCGATCGATCCACTCACCGAGACACTGGTCGGGCTTCTGAGTCACGGGCAGTACCTTCCACATGTAGGGGCTGAAAAAAGGGGCTACATTATGACGGCGCAAGCAGGCATGAGCAATGCACGACTGTCGTAACTGACACCGCATATAAACGCCCGGTACAATCGCCGCCCTGTGCCATGACCTTAGAGCAGCCTGTGTCCGTGCCGATCTCATCCGTATTGCAGTTACCTTCCCTGCCGGTTGCTGCCGGCAAACAACACTGGGGCAACCTGCCCGGTGCCGCGCTGAGCCTGGCGATAGCCGAGGCCGCCAGCCATGCCAAACGCTTCACCCTGCTGCTGACCGCCGACAGCCAAAGTGCCGAGCGCCTGCAGGAGGAGCTGAGCTTTTTCGCCCCAGACTTGCCGGTGTTGCATTTTCCCGATTGGGAAACCCTGCCCTACGACCTGTTTTCGCCGCACCAGGACATCATTTCCCAGCGTATTGCCGCGCTGTATCGCCTGCCTGAGCTGAAACATGGCGTGTTGGTAGTGCCGATCACCACCGCCCTACACCGTTTGGCGCCCAAGCGTTTTCTGCTTGGCAGCAGCCTGGTGCTGCAGGTTGGCCAGCAGCTAGACGTCAACCAAATGCGCGGCAATTTGGAGGCCGCCGGTTATCGCTGCGTCGATACGGTTTATGAGCATGGCGAGTTCGCTGTGCGCGGCGCGCTGATTGATCTGTTCCCGATGGGCAGCAAACTGCCGTATCGCATTGATCTGTTCGATGACGAAATCGAAACCCTGCGTACCTTCGATCCAGAAAACCAGCGCTCCATCGATAAGGTCGAGTCGATCAAACTGCTGCCGGCGCGCGAGTTTCCGCTGGAAAAGAAAGCCGTCACCGATTTTCGCGGGCGCTTTCGTGAGCGTTTCGATGTGGATTTCCGCCGCTGCCCAATCTACCAAGACCTGACCACAGGCATCACACCGGCCGGCATCGAGTACTACCTGCCGCTGTTCTTTGAAGAAACCGCCACCCTCTTTGACTACCTGCCTGCCGACACTCAGGTGTTTTCCCTGCCCGGCATCGAGAAGGCTGCCGAGCAGTTCTGGGTTGATGCCCGCGGGCGTTATGAAGAACGCCGCGTTGACCCTGAACGTCCGCTGTTGCCGCCTGCTGATATCTTTCTGACAGTGGATGACTGTTTCGCCCGGTTAAAGAATTGGCCGCGCGTGGTGGTCAGCCAAGACGATATCGACACTGGCGTCGGCCGCACGCGCTTCGATGCCAAGCCACTGCCCGACTTGGCTATTCAAGCCAAGGCCGGCGAACCCCTGGCGGCGCTGCGGCACTTTATTGAGGAATACCCAGGCCGGGTGCTGTTCTGCGCGGAATCCGCCGGCCGCCGCGAAGTGCTGCTGGAGTTGCTGGCACGCCTCAAGCTCAAGCCTAACGAATTCGACAGCTGGCCAGCGTTCACTGCCAGCAAACAGCGCCTGGGTATCTGCATTGCGCCAATGGATGATGGCCTGCAACTTGAAAACCTGGCCCTGATAGCGGAAAGCCCGCTGTTCGGTCAGCGTGTGATGCAACGCAGGCGCCGTGAGAAATCTCGCGATGGCGGCGACAACGCTATCAAAAACCTCACTGAGCTGCGTGAAGGCGCGCCAGTGGTGCACATTGACCACGGCGTGGGTCGCTACCTAGGCCTGGTGACCATGGAGTTCGACGGCCAAGCCGCTGAGTTTCTGGCCCTGATGTACGCCGAAGAAGCCAAGCTTTATGTGCCAGTGGCCAGCCTGCATTTGATCGCACGTTACACCGGCAGCGACGACGCCCTCGCCCCCCTGCACCGCCTTGGCTCAGAAGTCTGGCAGAAGGCCAAACGCAAAGCGGCCGAACAAGTGCGCGATGTAGCCGCCGAACTGCTGCACATCTATGCCCGCCGCGCTGCCCGCGAGGGCTATGCCTTCGCGGACCCTAAGGCTGACTACAGCACCTTCAGCGCCGGCTTCCCGTTCGAAGAAACACCGGATCAGCAGTCGGCCATCGAAGCGGTTTACAGCGACATGCTGTCCTCCAAACCGATGGATCGCTTGGTGTGCGGCGACGTCGGCTTCGGTAAAACCGAAGTGGCTATGCGCGCGGCGTTTATCGCCGTGCACGGCGGCAAACAGGTGGCGGTACTGGTGCCCACTACCCTGCTGGCGCAGCAGCATTACAACAGCTTCCGCGACCGCTTCGCCGACTGGCCGGTCAGGGTTGAGGTGATGAGCCGCTTCAAAAGCGCGAAAGAAATCAACGAGGCCATGCAGCAACTGGCCGAAGGTAAAGTCGATATCGTCATCGGCACCCACAAGCTGCTGCAGGACGACGTCAAATTCAAAAACTTGGGCCTGGTGATTATCGACGAAGAGCACCGCTTTGGCGTGCGCCAGAAAGAGCAGCTGAAAACCCTGCGCAGCGAAGTCGATATTCTTACCCTGACCGCCACACCCATCCCACGCACCTTGAACATGGCCGTCGCTGGCATGCGTGACCTGTCGATTATTGCCACACCACCGGCGCGCCGCCTGTCCGTGCGCACTTTTGTGATGGAGCAGAACAACCCGACCATTAAAGAAGCGCTGTTGCGTGAGCTGCTGCGCGGCGGTCAGGTGTACTACCTGCACAACGATGTGAAAACCATCGAAAAATGCGCCGCTGACTTAGCCGAACTGGTGCCGGAGGCTCGCATTGGTATCGGTCATGGGCAGATGCGCGAACGCGAGCTGGAACAGGTGATGGGCGACTTCTACCACAAGCGTTTTAACGTATTGATTGCCTCAACCATCATCGAAACCGGTATCGACGTACCCAGCGCCAACACCATCATCATCGAGCGCGCTGATAAGTTCGGCCTGGCTCAGCTGCATCAGCTACGTGGCCGCGTTGGCCGCAGCCACCACCAAGCCTATGCCTACCTGCTCACTCCGCAGCGCAAGCAAATGACCGACGATGCTCAGAAACGCTTGGAAGCCATCTCTAACGCCCAAGATTTAGGCGCAGGCTTTCTGCTGGCCACCCACGACTTGGAAATCCGCGGGGCTGGCGAGTTGCTTGGTGATGGCCAAAGCGGGCAGATTCAAGCGGTCGGCTTCACCCTGTATATGGAAATGCTCGAACGTGCGGTGAAGTCGATCCGCAAGGGTGAGCAACCCAATCTTGATCAACCGCTGGGCGGCGGCCCGGAGATCAACCTGCGCGTACCAGCGCTGATTCCTGACGATTACCTGCCGGACGTGCACGCACGCCTAATCATGTACAAACGCATCGCCAATGCCGCCGACGAGGATGGCCTGAAAGAGTTGCAGGTGGAGATGATCGACCGTTTCGGCCTACTGCCTGAGCCAAGCAAAAATCTGGTGCGCATTACCCTGCTTAAACTTCAGGCGGAAAAGCTCGGCATCAAGAAGGTCGATGCCGGCCCACAAGGCGGACGTATTGAGTTCGCGGCGGACACCTGCGTGGAACCCCTGACATTAATCAGGTTGATCCAGAGCGCGCCAAACCGTTACAAATTCGAAGGTGCCACACTGTTTAAATTCCAAGTGCCCATGGAGCGCCCGGAAGACCGATTTAATACCTTGGAAGCGCTGTTTGAGCGTTTAACCCCCTCTACGTAAAGGATTAACCCATGCGCGCACGCCGCATATTGACCCTACTGCCGCTTATTTTGCTGAGCCTGCTCAGTAGCAACGCAGCCCTAGCTGAAAGCCTGTATCAGGTTGAAGTCATCGTGTTCCGCCAAGCGGCGGAGCCGATTTCTGCAGGCCAACTACCGCCCGATAATTGGGCGCAAAATGCGCTGCCCGTAGACGGCAGCAACAGCCGCAGCACTGCGCTGAATGCCGAAGCGGGCAAACTCAGCCCATCCAGCGGTTATCAGGTACTGCTGCACAAAGCTTGGTCACAGAGTTTGGGGGGATCAAGCAGCAGCGTCGCAATTAGCACCGGTGATGAACAGTTCGGCCACTTCCCCATCGAAGGCACAATCAGCCTCAAAGCCGGCCGCTTGATCGAGCTGGACAGCGACATCTGGGTCAACCAACTCGACGCCAGCGGCACCCTCACTGACAGCGAGCGCATCAAGCAAAGCAGCCGCCTGAAAAGTGGCGAACTGACCTTTGTTGATAATGGCAGCCTGGGGTTGCTGATTCGCGTAAGCCCGTTGTAAGCATGCTTAGGCAATAAAAAGGGTCGCACGAAGCGACCCTTTTTATTACGCCAACATTGCCTTAGCTAGCTAAAACCCGCGCTAAAACAGCTTTAACTGTATCCATGCCCTCGTCCAGCGCACGCTCGATCTCAGCCATAGTGATCAACGCGCGCGACTTGCCGGCGGCCGGGTTTACCACCAGTGCCAGGCAGGCATAGGGCAGCGCTAATTCACGCGCCAGAGCCGCTTCCGGCATACCGGTCATACCGACTATGTCGCAGCCATCGCGTTCCATCCGCGCGATTTCCGCCACGGTTTCCAGGCGCGGCCCTTGGGTACAGCCATAAACACCATTATTACTGAATGCGCAGTACTCGGCGGTTAGTGCATTCGTCAGTTTGGTGCGCAACCCCGCGTCATAGGGATGGCTGAAATCAACATGGGTTACATGCTCAAGCTCACCTTCGAAATAGGTGTGCTCGCGCCCAGAGGTGTAGTCAATGATTTGATGCGGCAAACAGAAATGTCCAGTGCCCATGGCCGAGTGAATACCGCCTACCGCATTCACTGCAATAATCGCCTTGGCTCCAGCCTCACGCAGCGCCCACAGGTTGGCGCGGTAGTTGACTTGATGCGGAGGGATGCGATGCGGATGCCCGTGGCGGGCGAGAAACAACACCTCACGTCCGGCATAGTCACCTTTAAGCACCGGAGCAGACGGCGCGCCATAGGGCGTGTCGATATGCAGCGCAGCTTTAATGGTCAACCCGTCGAGTTTGGTCAGGCCCGTACCGCCGATGATCGCGTAAACCGTCATGCCTTACTCCTTAGTCGATTAGTTGTGCTTCACGCAGGCTGCCCAGTGCAGCTAACCAGCGCGGACTCCGTCGATACTCGGTGCCGGGGAAGGCTTGCCGGCGCATCCGCGCAAGCCCTTGCGGCGGTTCGACCTTGAGCCGTTGCAACGCGCTCAACGCCAGCTCCGCCGCCGCACGATCGTTGCACACCAAGCCCATATCGCACCCAGCTGTTAGCGCCGCCTCGATACGACACGCTGCATCGCCGACAATATGGGCTCCGGCCATGGACAGATCGTCGCTGAAAATAACGCCGTTAAAGCCCAACTCACCCCGCAAAATGTCCTGCAACCAACGCCGCGAAAACCCAGCTGGGCTGGCATCCACGCGGGGATAAATAACATGAGCCGGCATCACCGCTGCCAGTTGCTGGCTCAATTGACGAAATGGCAGCAGATCATTAGCACGAATTTCATCCAGACTGCGCTCATCCACGGGAATCGCCACATGGGAATCAGCTTCAGCCCAGCCGTGGCCGGGGAAATGCTTGCCGCAAGCAGCCATACCCGCCGCATTCATGCCCCGGATAAAAGCACCGGCCAGCAAGGTGGCGCGCTGCGCGTCACCCTCAAAAGAGCGACTGCCGACCACTGCACTGCGTTGATGATCGAGATCCAGCACCGGGGCGAAACTCAGGTCCAGTCCCGCGGCTAGTACTTCGATGGCCATCACCCAGCCACACTGCTCAGCCAAATACTCGGCATTAGCGTTATCAGCCAATGCGCGCATCGCGGGCAAACGCACAAACCCCTGACGCAAACGCTGCACCCGCCCGCCTTCCTGATCTACGGCCAAGAGCAGATCAGGGCGCAGTGCACGTATAGCGCCAGACAACTCGCGCACCTGATTGGGGTGCTCAATATTGCGCGAAAACAAAATCAGCCCGGCGACCTGCGGCTGGCGCAAGATCTGCCGGTCTTCAGCCGTCAACCAGGTGCCGGCAATGTCCAGCATCATCGAACCCTGCATGGGTGAGCTCACAATCAATCCTTAATAAAGCGTTGCAGTCGCCCAAACTGGACAGGCTGCCTCGTCAATCTGTACCGCACAGTGAAGGGGCACGCGGGCAAATAACTCAAGCAGATCGCTGTTACGCATGCGCACACAGCCATGAGAAAGGGCAACACCCATGGGCTCGCTGTCCGGCGTACCGTGGATGTAAATGTAACGGCGGAAGGTATCCACATTGCCCAAACGATTGCGTCCAGGCTCACAACCACTCAACCAGAGAATTCGCGTGAGAATCCAATCACGACCGGGAAATTGCGCGTGTAACTCAGCCGACCACACCTCTCCCGTCCAACGCCGCCCGCGCAGCACAGCGGCAGAAGGCAAGCCCTCACCTATCTTTGCTCGCACCTGATGCAGGCCACGCGGCGTACAGCCGGAACCATTGCATTCGCCCGCGCCATTACGTGCGGTAGAAACACTCAAGCGCAGCTGAAATTGGCCATTGGCAAAGCCGTAAAGGCATTGATCAGCGAGGGAGAGGTGGAGGAAATCGAGAGTAACCATGGGCGGCTAGCTTAGCGGATAGCATCCACCACGCCCACCCGTGGGGGTCAAACTTTGCTGAGGATGGCTGAAGCCTTAACGCGGGGTTTAAGCTGGGCACTGGCCAGGACTGAGTCGCTCAGGCCGGTTTCCGAACGCATGCCTGCGGCGAGAAACGGCACCATCAAGCGCATGACCTGCTCGATCGAGGTATTCACGCCAAAATCGGTTTCTGACATGGCCCGCAATGCCTTAATGCCCGACATGCTAAACGCTGCAGCGCCCAACATAAAATGCACACGCCAGAACAATTCCAGCGGCGGAATACGCGGAGCGGCTTCGTGCACCAATTGCATGTAACGGCGAAACACTTTGCCGTACACCTCTTCCAAATATTTACGCAAATGACCCTGGCTTTGGCTAAACGCCAACCCGAGTAACCGCATAAATATTGAAAGGTCGTTACCACTGCGTGGCTTTACAGCCAACGCCTGATCGACTAACAAAACCAGCAGCTCTTCTAGGTTGACCTTGGCCTCAGGCTTGGCCTGTCGGCGATCCAGCTCACGCTCCAGACTTACGCAGAAAGGCCCAAGAAAACGGGAAAAAACCGCCTGAATCAGGGCCTTTTTCGAGCCGAAGTGATAGTTCACCGCAGCCAAATTGACCCCAGCCTTACTGGTGATCAAACGCAACGATGTTTCTGCGAAACCTTTCTCCGCAAAAAGTTGCTCTGCCGCATCGAGAATGCGTTCAACGGTTTCTGACTGGGCCATGACTTTAATCATCTAAACAAACACTTGTTTGAAACATACGTTTCAGCTGCCCGCCTTGTCAAGCCGAGCCAACCATCTTATGGCCAACGGGTCACAGTTGTTCAAGTAAAGGCGAAGCCAACCCCTACTGAACGCTCGAGAAGCCACCCGAGTAACAACGTAGTTGGCAGGTGATGCGCAAGTGTCTTGCATACAGATCAAAACGCAAGGATTGCCAATCCTCGACCACTGTATATAATCCCAGCCACTGTACAAAAAGACAGAGCCGATCATGCTAAAACTAACTCCGCGCCAAGCTGAAATACTCGCCTTCATCAAGCAGTGCCTTGAGGATAACGGCTACCCGCCCACACGTGCGGAAATCGCCTTAAAACTAGGTTTCAAATCACCCAACGCGGCCGAAGAGCACCTCAAGGCCTTGGCCCGCAAGGGTGCTATCGAAATGACCCCTGGCGCTTCAAGGGGCATTCGCATTCCGGGCTTTGAGCCTAATGCCGACGAGGAAGAAGGCCTCCCCGTAATTGGCCGCGTTGCTGCTGGCGCGCCGATTATGGCGCAGCAACATATCGAAGAATCTTGCCGAATCAATCCTGCGTTCTTCAGCCCTCGAGCAGACTACCTGTTGCGTGTGCGCGGCATGAGCATGAAAGACATTGGCATCTTCGATGGCGATCTGTTGGCCGTGCACACCACCCGTGAAGCGCGTAATGGCCAAGTGGTCGTTGCCCGTCTTGATGATGAAGTCACCGTTAAACGCTTCAAGCGTGAAGGCAACAAGGTTTGGCTGATTGCTGAAAATCCCGACTTCGCGCCGATCGAAGTCAATTTAGAAGAACAGAATTTGATTATTGAAGGCTTAAGCGTCGGCGTAATCCGCCGCTAGTGGAGGATCTATGCAGTTCCAACATTCATTGAACCGTACACAACTGCCTCTGTTCGATGCGTTTCTTGCGTCGACAGTGCCTCCACTACTTGCCGATAGCAGTGAGCTGCCCTGGCAAAATGATGAGGTACACGCTTTCAGTGAGCTGTCGCTTCGTGGTGCAGCGGGGCACTGTCTGAATCTTCTCGCGCCAATATTGCGTCAACTCAGTGAAATCCACGACCAGCGCTGGCTCACCTTGATCGCACCGCCGGCCAGTCTGACTCAAGTTTGGCTGCGCGAAGCAGGCTTAAACCGCGAACGAATCTTGCTGTTACACCCACGCGGCGAGCAGGACGCACTGGAATTAGCGCAACAAGCCTTGAGGCTAGGCCGCAGTCACACCGTGGTCAGTTGGCTGCATCCTTTGCCGCGCCAAGTTCGCCAACATCTTGAATTGGCAGCACGCCAAGGTATGGCGCAGAGCCTGAATATCAGCTTGGGTTAACCAGGCGCAAGTGCGCACACGGGATGTGCGCATAGGTCATTAGAGATTTAAGAAGCGCTACAAAGACAATTAGCAAACAAGCGTGCAAGGCTCTAGAGCATATCGCCGAGCAACCCGACAATTAATGCAGAACTCGCGGCCCCTCTTCATGCTGGAAGTTATTTTCAGCCAAGCGCCCTGCCATCTGTACGCCCACACCAAGCATAGCCTTGGCCACTTCTACATGCTGGCCCTGCAAAAAAGCTTTGGCATCAGCAGAGAAATCCAGCACGACCAAAGATTCTTCATCCTCACCACGACGCAAAGCAATGCGCCCGTCGGGCAATTCAACAATTTCCAGGAAGGATGTAGGCATTCTGTTTGCTCTCCACGTAAGGCTTTAAATGTAACGGCCTGACTCTAGTCAGACTCACTCACTGACCTAATCAGCGGTCTACCACTCACTTAAGGTTTCACGAAACCGCTGCGCGAGCGACTTCAATTGCTGCCGCCATGCTTCCAGCGCTTCATGGGCGAGTGGCACGATTTCCTCATCCAAGCTAACCGCAATAATCATGGGCGTAGTGGGATCGACTTTGGCTTTTTTGCTGGCGTGTGGTGGCTTAAATAACTCGCCATACGCGTTGAGTAGCTGCGCTAGCCAACTGTCGGCTGATTGTGCCAGCTCTACCAACTCGCCTAGCTCTTGGCTGGGCGCCGCCTCCAACACAGACTGAACTAAAAAGCTTTCAGCGCGTGGCGCTGAACTGCCGGGCAAACGGTAGTAGCCGGCAATTTCGTGACAGAGCCCCAACAAGGCGCCGTAAAGATGAAACAGCGCCGCTTCACGCTCAGCCTGTATCAGGGCTAGGGCATTCAAACTTTGAGCTTGCTCAGCTTTGCGCCAGGACTCCAGCGCTAAACCTGCATAGAAGATTTTCTGATTAGTCCGGGTATAGAGTTCACTGGCCATTATGGCGCCCTCGATTAACACTCAGATAAGCAAAGGCTCGCCTGCCAGAGCAGGCGAGTAGCACGCTGAATCAACTCTTATCTTCGACCTTCCACTTGCCACCCTCGAAGAATGCTCGCCAACCCGTCGGCTTACCGTCGACCTCGGTCTGCACATACTGCTCTTTGGTCTTGCGGCTGTAACGAATCACCGCAGCGCGACCTTGAGGGTCTTTCTTTGGAGCATCGCAAAGGAAGTGATACTTAGGATCAATCTCTTCGCGATGAGGGACTATTTCCAATACCAATGGAGCGCGGGTTTCACGGTTTTTGGGAAACTGACTGGCCGCCAGAAATAGGCCAGAGGCGCCATCACGCAAGATATAGGTATCGTTGACCTTCTCGCATTTGAGCTCAGGCATTTTCACCGGGTCCATCTTCGGCGGCGCCGCCTCACCGCTTTTCAGCAGTTTTCGGGTGTTTTTGCACTCGCTGTTGGTACAGCCAAAAAACTTGCCGAAACGGCCCGTTTTCAGCTGCATCTGACTGCCGCACTTGTCGCAATCCAGGCTTGGACCTTCGTACCCCTTAATACGGTACTGACCCTGCTCTATCTCATAACCGGAACAGTCCGGATTATTGCCGCAGATATGTAGCTTGCGGGTTTCATCGAGCAGGTAAGCGTCCATCGCTGTCGCACAGATCGGGCAGCGATGCTTGCCGAGCAGCACGCGCGACTCAGACTCACCTTCATCGTCGGCAGCAATTTCATCGCCCGGCACCAAATTCACAGTGGCTTTGCAACGCTCTTTAGGCGGCAAGGCGTAACCGGAGCAACCAAGGAATACGCCTGTGGAGGCCGTGCGAATGGTCATGGGCCGGCCGCAATCACGGCATGCAATATCGGTCAGCGTCGGCGTATTAGCACGCATACCACCGTCACTGTCGCCCGCCACTTCAAGCTTCTTTTTGAAATCGCTGTAGAAGTCGTCGAGTACATGCTTCCACTCACGCTCACCGTGAGCCACATCGTCCAAGTGCTCTTCCATACCGGCGGTAAAGCCGTAGTCCATCAGGTTGGCAAAGCTCTCGGATAGGCGCTCAGTGACGATATCGCCCATCTTTTCTGAATAGAAGCGGCGGTTATGCAGCGCTACGTAACCGCGGTCCTGAATGGTGCCGATGATGGCCGCATACGTGGACGGACGGCCAATGCCTCGCTTCTCCATCTCTTTAACCAAACTGGCTTCTGAGTAACGCGCTGGCGGCTTGGTGAAGTGCTGACTCGGGTCGAGCTTGATCAGCTTGAGGGCTTCACCCTGCCCCATATCTGGCAGTACATCGTCGTCACCCGGCTTGCTCATTTGCGGCAATGCCCGGGTATAACCGTCAAATTTGAGAATACGGCCCTTGGCCCGCAGTTCGAACTGCGCTGCAGTCACGGTTACGGTGGTCGACAGGTATTCGGCAGGCGGCATCTGGCAAGCCACAAATTGGCGCCAGATCAGCTCATACAAGCGCTCTGCGTCGCGCTCCATACCCGACAGCTGCGTAGGCTTGAGATTGACGTCGGAAGGACGGATGGCTTCGTGCGCCTCCTGAGCACCTTCTTTGCTGCTGTAGGCGATTGGGTTGGCAGGCAAGTACTTCTTGCCGAACTCAGCCTCAATAAAGTCGCGCGCCATACTTACGGCATCAACTGATAGATGGGTGGAGTCGGTACGCATGTAAGTGATGTAGCCAGCCTCATAGAGACGCTGAGCCATCATCATGGTCTTCTTCACCCCAAAGCCCAGGCGGTTACTGGCGGCCTGCTGCAGGGTCGAAGTAATAAAGGGTGCTGACGGCTTGCTGCTGGTCGGTTTGTCTTCGCGCTTGCTGATGCTATAGCTGGACGCCTTGAGCGTGGTCAAAGCAGCCATGGCCTGCGCTTCGTTCAGCGGCTTAAAAGCGCTGCCACTCTCGCGTGCCACTTCAAACCGCACATTAGCGCCTTTGGTGGTGCCCAGGTCGGCGTGCACTTCCCAGTATTCTTCGGGGACAAAGGCGCGAATTTCTTTCTCACGCTCGACCACCAGCTTTACCGCTACCGATTGCACGCGGCCGGCAGACAAGCCACGGGCGATTTTGGCCCATAGCAGCGGGGAAACCATGTAACCCACAACGCGATCCAGAAAACGTCGCGCCTGCTGGGCGTTAACCCGGTTGATATCCAACTCACCTGGCTTGGAGAACGCTTCTTGGATGGCTTTCTTGGTGATCTCGTTGAACACCACGCGCTTATAGCGGCTGTCATCGCCACCGATGGATTCGCGCAGGTGCCAGGCAATGGCTTCCCCCTCGCGATCCAAGTCGGTTGCGAGGTAGATGGTGTCAGCATCCTTGGCCAAACGGCGCAATTCCTCGACCACCTTCTCTTTGCCCGGAAGGATCTCGTATTTAGCTTTCCAGCCGTGTTCGGGATCAACCCCCATGCGTGCGAACAGCTGACGCTTGGCTTTTTCCTTGGGCGACAGCGCCGGTACTTCACCCGCTGCAGCTTTCCCACGCTTAACCGGCTCTTTGGCGGTGCTCGCCGAGCCACTGGTGGGTAGGTCACGGATGTGGCCGATGCTCGACTTCACCACGTACTCGTTGCCCAAGTACTTGTTGATGGTCTTGGCCTTGGCCGGGGATTCCACGATGACCAGCGATTTGCCCATGGATTGGAAAATTCCTGAATTCGGTAAATAAATGCGGGAGGCGCTGAGCAGCCTGCTAGCGCGGCACCGCTATATATAGTGGTGGTCCGGCTGAGGTCAAGCGCAGCAATAGCCCGGTATCAGCTCAAGGCTTGGTGAACAGTGCGGTTTCAGCTTGGACCAGAGCAAAGCGTGGAACCGTCTCACCTTCCACCACAACATGCTCGCAGAACATCTCCAGTGGCCGTACCCACAGGCCAAACTCACCATAAAGCGCCTGGTAGACCACAAGTTCTTGCTCTGTTTCGGAGTGCTTGGCGACGCCAACCACTCGGTATTCTGGGCCTTTGTAATGACGATAGAGACCAGGCTGTAACGGCATGAAAGCATTCCTTGAAGATTTTCTACCGACAAAACTTCGGCTGAAATTTTCACGTTGCAGGACGACGATCCATAAGGTGGTTGCCGCCAATTGCAGGCCATAAATAAAAACCGGGGCGCTAGGCCCCGGTTTTCCGACTCTTTACGCTGTAATGCTTACAGACGCTCGAAGACGGTGGTGATGCCTTGGCCGAGACCTACGCACATTGTCGCCACGCCGAAGGTGCCGTCATTTTGCTTCATCACGTTGAGCAGGGTACCGGAGATACGTGCACCGGAACAACCGAACGGGTGACCGAGAGCAATTGCACCGCCATGCAGGTTGACCTTCTCTTCCATCTTATCGAGCACTTTCAAGTCCTTAAGCACAGGCAGGGCCTGAGCAGCGAAGGCTTCGTTGAGCTCAAAAAAGTCGATGTCGTTGATGGTCAGGCCAGCACGCTTCAGAGCTTTATGGGTCGATGGCACTGGGCCGTAACCCATGATTGCCGGATCAACACCCGCTACAGCCATGGCGCGAACCACGGCCATGGGCTGAATGCCGAGGTCCTGAGCGCGCTGGGCGCTCATGACGATCATGCAGGAAGCGCCATCCGTGATCTGCGAGGACGTACCTGCAGTGACAGTGCCGCCTTTCGGGTTGAACGCAGGTTTCAACGCCGCCAAGCTGGCCAAGGTGGTTTCCGGACGAATGGTTTCATCGTAGTCGAAGACCTTGAGGAAGCCATTCTCGTCGTAGCCCTGCATCGGGATGATTTCGTCTTTGAAGTTGCCTTCAACCGTAGCCTTTTGGGCCAGACGGTGCGAACGTTCACCGAACGCATCCTGCTGCTCACGGCTGATGCCGTGCATCTTGCCCAGCATTTCAGCGGTCAGGCCCATCATGCCCGACGCCTTGGCCGCGTACAGCGACAGGTGTGGGTTTGGATCAACGCCATGCATCATGCCAACGTGGCCCATGTGCTCCACACCACCAATGACGAATACATCGCCATTACCGGTTTGGATAGCCTGCACGGCAGTGTGCAGAGCGCTCATGGATGAACCGCACAAACGGCTCACGGTCTGGCCAGCAGCAGTGTGCGGGATCTGGGTCATCAACGACGCCATGCGCGCGATGTTCCAGCCCTGCTCTAGGGTCTGGTTAACGCAGCCCCAGATCACGTCTTCCACTTCAGCCGGATCGACTTTGGTGTTACGTGCCAGCACGCCGCTGATCAGGTTGGCCGACATAGTTTCGGCACGGGTATTGCGATGCATGCCGCCCTTGGAACGACCCATCGGGGTACGACCGAAGTCGACGATGACTGCATCTCTAGGATTCAGGCTCATAAATTCACTCTCGCTCTAGTCTGTCCGCGATTAACCGAAAAACTTCTGGCCGTTAGCAGCCATTTCGCGAAGCTTGGCAGTCGGGGTGTACAGCGCGCCCAGCTCGGCATATTTGTCGGCTAGGGCAACGAACTCGGCCACACCGACGGTATCGATGTAACGCAGTGCACCACCGCGGAAGGGCGGGAAGCCAATGCCGTAGATAAGACCCATATCGGCCTCAGCAGCGGTATCAACGATGCCATCTTCCAAGCAACGAACAGTTTCCATGCACAGCGGGATCATCATGAAATTTACGATGTCTTCATCAGTCACTTCACGCTGCTCGCTGACGATGGATTTCAGCAACTCATAAGCAACTGGGTCGATGACTTTCTTCGGCTTGCCGCGCTTGTCTGTTTCATAGGCATAGAAACCTTTGCCATTTTTCTGACCCAGACGATCAGCGTCGTACATCACGTCGACGGCCGTGCGACCTTCAACGGCCATACGGTCCGGGAAGCCTTCTGCCATGACGTCACGGCCATGATGGCCAGTGTCGATGCCAACAACATCAGACAGGTAGGCTGGGCCCATTGGCCAACCAAACTTCTCCATTACTTTGTCGATACGGACGAAGTCAACGCCCAGCTCAAGCAACTTGGAGAAACCACCGAAGTACGGGAACAGTACGCGGTTGACCAGGAAGCCTGGGCAATCGTTAACCACAACCGGGGTCTTACCCATCTTCTTGGCGTAAGCCACAGTAGTGGCGACAGCCACTTCGCTGGACTTCTCACCACGGATGACTTCAACCAGCGGCATCATGTGCACAGGGTTAAAAAAGTGCATGCCGACGAAGTTTTCCGGACGCTTGAGGGCCTTAGCCAGCAAGTTGATGGAAATAGTCGAGGTGTTAGAAGCCAGGATTGCGTCTTCGCGCACCATGCCTTCCACTTCAGCCAGCACGATCTGCTTAACCTTAGGGTTCTCAACGACAGCTTCAACAACAATATCAACTGCGCCAAAATCGCCGTACGACATAGTCGGGCGAATGGCCGTCAGCGCTTCAGCCATCTTCGCTGGGGTCATACGACCTTTCGCAACAAGACCGCCTAACAGCTTGGACGCTTCAGCCAAGCCCATCTGGATACCCTCTTCACGGATATCCTTCATCAGGATTGGGGTGCCTTTGGAGGCAGACTGGTAAGCGATGCCACCGCCCATGATGCCAGCGCCGAGCACGGCAGCCAGTTTCACGTCTTTAGCGATGTCGTCGTACTGCTTAGATTTCTTCTTCAGATCCTGGTCATTCAGGAACAGGCCGATCAAGCTGGCAGCCACTTGCGTTTTAGCCAACTTGACGAAGCCAGCCGCTTCAATTTCCAGTGCCTTCTCGCGCCCCATGTTGGCCGCTTTCTGGATGGTCTTGATAGCTTCAACAGGCGCCGGGTAGTTCGGACCAGCCTGACCTGCAACAAAACCTTTAGCGGTTTCAAAGCACATCATCTGTTCCATCGCGTTGAGCTTAAGCTTCTCCAGCTTAGGCTGGCGCTTGGCCTTGAAGTCTAACTCGCCAGAAATGGCGCGCTTGATCAGGTCAAGCGCAGCGGCGTGCAGCTTGTCAGCAGAAACCACAGCATCAACTGCACCCATTTTCAGGGCATCAGCTGCTTTGTTCTCTTTACCGCCGGCGATCCACTCAATGGCGTTATCAGTACCGATAACACGCGGCAGACGCACAGTACCGCCAAAGCCTGGGTAGATGCCCAGCTTGACTTCTGGCAAGCCAACTTTGGCGCCGTCAGCCATTACGCGGTAATCCGCGGCTAAGCACATTTCAAAACCACCGCCCAAGGCGATGCCATTGATCGCGGCAACGGTTGGAACATTAAGGTCTTCAAAATCACTAAAGATTTTGTTGGCTTCAAGATTACCAGCCACGAGTTCTTCGTCGGACAACTTAAAGTTATCGACGAACTCAGTGATGTCTGCACCGACGATAAATACGTCTTTGCCACTGGTGACAATCACGCCTTTGATCGAACCATCGGCCTTGATCGCATCGACAGATTGACGCAGTTCATTGAGGGTAAGACGGTTGAACTTGTTGACGGATTCACCCTTGAGGTCGAATTTCAATTCGACGATGCCGCTCTCAAGAGCCTTAACCGTGATGGCTTTACCTTCGTAAATCATCAACTGATCTCCACGGTATGGAAGCTGAACGTACACATCGGAGCCAACCAGCAAGCTACTCCACGGCATAGCCGATTCAGAATAGCCCCAATTAGCCTGGCACACCCACCGACGCGATAATCGGGCTGTGAAGGCGATGCCTTGTGGCAATCGCTCAATTCATACGCCCGTTTGATTTGGGTGCGCACACCTTCAAGGAAAAGCCTCGGCTTGTCAATTAGCCAGTAATGCTCGTCATGCTGTACAAAAAATTACGTTCGAACTCACCTCACAGCTCTGTTTACTCTGCTGCGAACAAGCTGACATATGCAGCGATACAGCGAAAATCTGCCATCTCAGACCATAAACACGTGTACAGCCACGAGCCTAGCAAAATGATTTAGCTACAGGTACAGTCGTTTCATACGACTGTTTCAGACCGTCCGTAACCCTAAAAAAAACAATTAGAGCCCATTCAAGGGCACACGGAGTTAGTCCATGTCGAGCCGTATGCTTGCCATCGTTTTTAGTACCCTACTGGCCTTCACCCTCCCCCTATTCAGCGCTACAACCTACGCAGCAGACGCCGCAGTTAGCCTGTTAAAACTGCACCAGCTTCGCCTCGCTGCGCAAAAAACCTTGGGCGACTTTTACATGTTTAACGGCATGGAAGGCGACCAGCGCTATTCACGAATGATCAGTGAGTCGCTGACTGAGGTGAATATTCATCTGGCTGCGCTGACAGAGATGCCGGGTGAAGGCGCGAAAGCCTTGCGCTCGCAACTGGATCAGCAGTGGAAAGGTTATCAAATCGACCTAAACAATTTGGTCAGCGCACTGAAAAGCCAAGGCTATACCGACTTACAACCAGTGGCTGATCTGGCCGCACGCAACCAGCAACTGCTGGTCTTAAGCCAAGAGCTGTACAGCAAAATCCAACAAGAAGGCAGTTACAGCGTCCCGGCAATGACCCAGCGCAGCCGCGAGCAGAGCTTGCTGATGCAGGGAATCGCCGTGGATTACGCGTCACGCAGCGCTTCAGTGGGCGCCACTTTTATGGGCGGTGGCGAGGCAAGACCGATGGAAGAGCTGGTCAGCGAATTCGCCAGCAAGATGAGCGCCTTGGAAAAAGACCCGCAAAACACCCCACAACTCAAGCAATCATGGGCTGGGGTCGCCACCAAATGGCGTTACATCGAAAACTCGTTGATTAACTACAACGAAAATAGCGTGCCCTTCTTGGTCAATAAGTATTCCAACACAATCATCCAGGGCATTGAGCAAATTTCCGCTCAGTACGCAGCCACAAGCCTTTAACCACCATCAGCGCAATCAAGCCCAGTGCCGGCGCTGGGCTTTTGTATTCAGGCTCTGGCCTGCAGAAAATCGACAATTTTCTCCAGCGCCGCACTGGCACCGCGCTCACCCCAACACATAGATAGCATCTGCTCAGTTGCCTCGACCTTGAACGCATCCGCTGGCAGAGTCTGCAGCTGCAGTAATAAAGCGTGGTCAGCACAAGGTTCGCGCCATTTATTCACCCATTGGCCCGGTTCTAACTGCCAGTAGCACCAGCTATCCACCTGCCCTGGCTGGCGAGCACAATAATATTGCGGGCACGAGTATGGCGGCTCCAGCGGCAGCCAATACGGCCATTCTTGGGGTGACAGCTGCATGGCCACACCCAGGCGCCGAGCATGCAAGCGCACATCCATCTGCCGTTGCTGTCGGCGCGACGGAGCCAGCCAGGACAGCGGGCTTAACGCTACGGCCACAAGAAAAAAGATTAACCAGAAATTCATGTCATTTTCTCGCAGGCAAAAGCCTGTCATGTGCACTTAAGAAGGCCATACTTAAAGCATCCCCACCCCGCAAGGAGCCAACCATGCCTTACCAGCACATTCTGGTCGCTGTCGATCTTACTGAGGAATGCGACCCGGTGATGCACCGCGCGCAGACACTGGCTACAAGTAGTGGCGCTAAATTATCGGTGGTGCATGTCGTTGAGCCCATGGCTATGGCTTTTGGCGGCGACGTACCGATGGACTTATCGATGCTGCAACAGCAGCAATTCGATCAAGCCCGCGAGCGATTGGACAAATTCTCCGCTAAATACCCTGAGCTTAGCGCCGATCGCTGCCACTTGGCCTACGGTCAGCCGCGCCAAGAAATTCATCGTCTTACAGAAGAACAGCAGTGCGACCTAATCATCGTCGGCAGCCATGGCCGCCATGGCCTTGCTCTGTTGTTCGGCTCAACCGCTAACGATGTATTGCATGGCGCGCCCAGCGATGTGCTGGCCGTGCGACTGAAAAAAGCTGATTAGCTTTATGCCAGCGAATAACGCAATGCAGGCACGCGTGCGTTATTCGTGGCCATCGCGCGAACCCATGACCAACGGGCGGATCTTCTGCAGTTGGGTCTCCAACGAGTAGGTCATGCTCGATGCCATGGAGAAGAAGGTCAGAAACGCCTTGAGGTTAGAATCGCCCTCACACGTGGCATGAATGCGCTGCCAAAACGCCTGATTGACCAGCTGCAATTGTTGGAACATCTGCACTAACCCCTTTAACTCCCAGTCAGCCGCATGGCCTTCACGCAAGTTGAAATACTGCTGAGTGAGGTAAAGCGACACCGTGCGCAATATGAATTCTTGGCTATTAGCAAACGGCAGATGATGCTGCGCCATGGGCTTGAGCTTACCCAGCACCGGGCAAGCACTGGTCGCCATAATCACCCCGAGTAAAGCGCGCAGTCCTTCTTCCAAGCCAACCTGCTTGTTGTACTCACGCTCCGGGGTACGCACCCAGACGGCCACTTTCTTGAACGCAGGCAGACCTTGGAAATCCTCAATGACCCGGTGCAAATCGACAGCTGCCGGACAGTGGGTGAAGTTGTCTTTGCTCAGCGGGCAATTACTGCACTGTTGATACTCAAGGCGCGTCCACGCCGGCGCACTTTGCGCAGCGTCTGCCTCATACGCTCGATCCAGTTCAATTCGGTAGCTAAACTGGTGATCGTCGTCGAGAGTGATGCGGTACTCGATAGCCATGACTGTCTCCGCCAAAAGCATCAAAAACTGTGCAGCCGTCAGGCTAATTGTTAGTGCAACGTTTACGCGTATTAGGTTTAGCCTTCTAATTCAGCCCAGCGCTCAATCAGCTGCTCCAGCTGCTGTTGCACAACCTGCAACTGCGCCAGCACTTCAGCGGTTTTTTCCGCGGGCTGCTGGTAGAAACTTGGCGAACCAATCTGCGCTTGCAGGCTGGCCGCTTGGGTTTCTAACGCATCGATCTGCCCTGGAATAGCTTCCAGCTCACGCTGCAACTTATAACTGAGCTTTTTCTTACTGGCCGCAGCCTCAACAGGCTCCGCTACCACTGGCGCCGGAACCACTGCAGAGGCTAGCTCAGCCTTGCCGGCTTTGCTTTCACCTACACCGAGCAAGCGCGGCGAACCACCCTGACGCAACCAATCTTGATAGCCGCCAACGTACTCACACACCTTGCCTTCGCCTTCAAAGACCAATGTGCTGGTGACCACGTTATCAAGGAAGGCCCGGTCGTGGCTGACCATCAGCACAGTGCCAGGGAAGGTCAGCAGAACCTCCTCAAGCAATTCCAAGGTTTCCACGTCGAGGTCGTTGGTCGGCTCATCCAGCACCAACAAGTTAGCCGGCTTGCTGAACAGCTTGGCCAGCAAGAGACGCGCACGCTCACCCCCTGAAAGCGCCTTGACTGGCGTGCGAGCGCGCTGCGGGCTAAACAGGAAGTCACCCAAATAGCTGAGCACGTGGCGGTTTTGCCCGTCGATCTCAATAAAGTCGCGGCCTTCGGCGACGTTGTCGATCACGGTCTTTTCCAAATCAAGCTGGTGGCGCAACTGGTCAAAATAAGCCACATCGATACGTGTACCTTCGGCAACGGTGCCGTTGGTAGGCTGCAAGCCGCCCAGCATCAACTTGAGCAAGGTGGTTTTACCCGTACCGTTTGCACCGAGCAGACCAATGCGGTCGCCGCGCTGCAGCACCATGGAGAAGTCCTTGATCAGGAACGGCCCACCTGGATGCGCAAAGCTGACATTTTCCAGCACCATCACCTGCTTGCCCGATTTATCCGCAGTGTCCAGCAAAATATTGGCTTTACCCGTGCGCTCACGGCGCTCACTGCGCTCCACGCGCAAGGCTTTCAGGGCGCGCACGCGGCCTTCGTTACGGGTGCGGCGGGCTTTGATGCCCTGACGAATCCACACTTCTTCTTGAGCCAGGCGCTTATCGAATAGCGCGTTGGCCGTTTCTTCGGCAGCCAGCGTGGCCTCTTTGTGCACCAAGAAGCTGGCGTAGTCGCCATTCCAGTCGATCAGGCCGCCGCGATCCAGCTCGAGGATGCGCGTGGCCAGGTTCTGTAAGAAAGAACGGTCGTGAGTGATAAACAGCACCGCGCCCTGAAAGTCGGTTAATGCTTCTTCCAGCCAAGCTATCGCGCCGATATCCAAGTGGTTAGTCGGCTCATCGAGCAGCAACAGATCCGGCTCTGACACCAGCGCCTGCGCCAGCAGCACACGGCGACGCCAGCCGCCCGACAGCTCAGCCAAGGTTTTATCAGCCGGCAGCTGTAAACGGCTGAGGGTGCTGTCGACCAGTTGCTGCAAGCGCCAGCCGTCACGGGCTTCGAGATCTTGCTGCACGTGCATCAGTTTATTAAGGTCATCTTCAGTGACGCAGTTTTGCGCCAAGTGGTGGTATTGCGCGAGGAGCTCACCGACACCGTCTAAGCCTTGAGCAACCACGTCAAACACGGTGCGATCGTCCGCCAGCGGAAGCTCTTGCGGCAGCTCACCAATCTTCAAGCCCGGCGCCCGCCAAACAGCACCGTCATCCGCTTTCTGATCGCCCTTGACCAGCTTCATCATGCTCGACTTGCCCGTACCGTTACGGCCGATGATGCACACCCGCTCGCCACGGGCAATCTGCCAAGACACCTTGTCCAACAGCGGCATTGCGCCGTAGGCCAGGGAAATATCGGTGAACTTGAGCAGGGTCATGGCGCGCCTCAACAAAAAACAACGGGTGAAAATCAGTGAAACCGTGGCTGAGCAACGGGTTAGGTTGCTTTAAACGCACAGCGGCAACCTGTAACACCGAAAAAATCATCTGCAGTTGCCCGAGGCACCCGCAAAACAGGGCGCGCATTCTAACCGAGAAGCGCGCAAGCCGAGCAGGCAATTTCAGCCACCTACAAGCTAAATCCTGCCCGCATCACGCAACACCTTGAGCGCAGGCGCTCTAGGCTGGGCGATCAGGATTTAAGCGCGGATCCGTACCGGTAATTACTCCCTGCAACGCATTGAACCTTCACCGCCCATAGGCAAACGACTAAGCTAGCGCCATACGACTTATTTGCCTGGAAGTGTCATGCGCGGTCCTCTTTTTAGCCTGTTGTCCTGCCTATTGATCTCTGCACTGGGGCTCTCTGCGGCGCAGGCCGCCACGTTGGCGCAGCAACGCCTGTATTACGATCAAGCTAAAGCTGGGCTAGCAAAGGGCGACAAAGGACCTTACGAGCGCTATGCCAGCGCCCTGCGCGATTACCCGCTGGAACCTCACTTGGCCTACGACGAGCTGACCGCCCGACTGAAATGGGCCAGTAACGATGAAATAGAGAAATTCCTTGCCGAACACGGTGACTTGCCGCAGATCAGCTGGATGAAGCTGCGCTGGTTGCGCTGGTTGGCTGAGCGGGGCGAATGGCAAACCTTTATTAACTATTACGATCCCGCGCTGAATTTCACCGAGCTCGACTGCCTCTATGGCCAATACCAAATGAGCCATGGCATGCGCGCCGAGGGCAACGCCACTGCTGAAAAACTCTGGTTGGTGGGTAAGTCGCAGCCTAATGCTTGCGATCCGCTGTTCGAGCGCTGGGCCACCGAAGGTCAACTCACTGAACAGAAACGCTGGCAGCGCGCCAAACTGGCCGCTGAGGCACGCAATTATGGCCTGGTCACTCACCTGATCAAAACAATGCCGACCTTGGGCAACCACGGCAACCTGCTGCTGCAGGTGGCGCAAAAACCTGAGTTATTAAAACAAACCAGCCGCTTCACCCAGACCGACCCGGCAATGGCTGACGTGGTCGGTCTCGGCCTGCGGCGGCTGGCCCGTCAAGACCCGGAAAGCGCGCTAACGCTGCTCGACAGCTATGCCCAGCGGATGAAATTTTCCAGCGAAGAACAGGTCGCTATCGCCCGCGAAATTGGCCTAACGCTGGCCAAGCGTTTTGACGCTCGCGCGCTGCCAGTCATGGCCAAGTACGACCCCGAACTGCGTGACAACACCGTCAGCGAATGGCGCGCGCGCCTGCTGCTGCGCTTAGGTCGCTGGGAAGAAGCCCACCAACTGACGCGTCGGATGCCAGCTGAACTGGCCAACACCAATCGCTGGCGTTACTGGCAGGCGCGCAGCCTGCAATTAGCGCAACCCAACAGCCAAGCACCTAAAGCGCTTTATGCGACGCTGGCTAAAGAACGTGATTTCTATGGCTTTATGGCGGCCGATCAAGTGCAGGCGCCTTACCAACTGAAGAACAAGCCGCTGGCCTTGAGCCCGCAAACCATCCAAAAAGTGCGTAATTCGGCAGCCATTCGCCGCGCCTTGGAGTTCCACGCCCGCGGCCAGATCGCCGATGGACGACGTGAGTGGTACAACGTCACGCGCCTGTTCAGCCGCGATGAAATGGTCGCCCAAGCCCGCCTAGCTTACGAAATGGGCTGGTACTTCCCGGCTATCCGCACCATCAGCCAGGCTCAGTACTGGGATGACTTGGACGTGCGCTTCCCCATGGCGCACCGCGAACAGTTGGTGCGCGAAGCCAAGAACCGCGACATTCATTCCAGCTGGGTGTTCGCCGTTACCCGCCAGGAAAGCGGCTTTATGGCTGACGCCAAGTCGCATGTCGGGGCCATGGGCCTTATGCAACTGATGCCGGCCACGGCCAAAGAAACCGCTAAACGCTTTGGCATTCCTCTGGCATCGCCGCAACTGGCGTATCGACCGGACATTAATATCCAACTGGGGGCCGCTTACCTGAGCCAGATTTATGGCCAGTTTAATGGCAACCGCGTCCTTGCCTCCGCAGCCTATAACGCCGGGCCAGGCCGCGTACGCCAGTGGTTGCGCGGCGCTGATCACCTTTCTTATGACGTTTGGATCGAGAACATTCCGTTTGATGAAACTCGTCAGTACGTGCAGAACGTCCTGACGTATTCAGTGATCTATGGCGATAAACTCAACGCACCGCAACCCTTGGTAGCCTGGCACGAACGTTACTTCGATCAGTAAACACCGAGCCTGAATGTTCCTCCACAGCGGTTGAGCGTGCAGGCTCAGCCTATTCCAACACCTGCACCGGCATATCCAAGCGCAAATCGCCTTCACCGTAGGCGATCAGGTTTTGCCCGAAAAACACCTCGCCATTACGCTCGCGGTAAGTTTTCAGGGTCGTCAGCGGCTCACGATCTGCGCTGCGCTCACCCGTTTGTGGGTCAAGCGTGGTCATGATGCAGCGCGAACAGCCCTTGACCACGCGAAACTCCAGCGCACCAATGCGAATACGCTTCCAGCTGTCCTCGGCATAAGGCTGGCTGCCACTGATCACCAGGTTGGGCCGGAACCGCAGCATCGGCAACGGCCTACCAACCCGCACCGACAGGTCATCCAGCGACGCTTGGCCAATTAGCAACAAAGGAAAACCGTCAGCAAACGCCACTTTGTCGCCAACCTCGGCATAGGCTTTATCGGCCTGCCGCGCACGCAGCGGTGGCATGTAGACCAAACGGCAGTCGCGGCCGAGCCATTGGCTTAGCCACAGCGCCACCTCTTCGCCGGCATCAGGTACGTGCAGGCTGTCCTTCCAGATTGTCACTGCGCGCAGCAGCGCATGCTCATCGGGCACTGCTACCCGCACATCAGGCTTACCTAGCGCACTGAGCAGAAGGTGTGCATGGCCCAGCCAGCGCGCCTGCAACTGGGTCAGTTGCGGCAGTAACCGCTGAGTAAGGAAGCGCCCAGTTTGTGTATCGACTACCATCCAGCGGCGGTCACCCTGCACGCCCAAACCGTCCACTGGCGTTTCGTGCAAGACCTCGCCCGCCGCTGATTTTAATGAATAACGGTACAACCCGGAGAGATGCAACATGATCCCAGCTTTCCTTTGGCAAAAAATACAGATACGAGCAACCCGCCGCTTTTACCAACCTATGCTAGCTCTGCCGCTGGCCCTGTTGCTCAGCGCTTGCAGCGGCAGCCCTCCGGATAACCTAGGCATCCAAGAGGGTCGTTTGGCCGCCTGCCCGGACTCACCCAACTGCGTAAACAGCCAAGCCAACGATGCCCAACATGCTATCGAGGCGCTAGCGTTACAGGGCACTCCTGAGCAAACCCAGGCCCGCTTAAAAGCCTTACTCAGCGATCAGCCGCAGGCGCGAGTGGTCGAGGAGGCGCCAGGTTACCTGCGCGCGGAATACAGCAGCAAGCTGATGCGCTTTGTCGATGATGTGGAATTTATGATCGGCGCAACAGCCGTTGAGGTGCGCTCAGCGTCGCGTCTGGGTTATGCGGATTTCGACGTTAACCGTGAGCGCATTGAGCAACTGCGCCAACGTCTGAGCGAGTAACAGCATCACACTCGTAAGCCTGGCGCACGCGCTAGGCTTACTCGGACGGATGCAGAAGCGCTAAACGTTCGCACACCGTGTCCACCAGCTTGTCTGGCTGGAATTTGGAAAGGAAAATATTGCAGCCAACCTTCTTTACCATGGCCTCGTTGAAGCTACCGGACAGTGAGGTGTGCAGCACCACGTACAAATCTTTTAGCCGCGGGTCACTGCGGATTTCCGTGGTCAGGCGGTAACCGTCCATTTCCGGCATTTCCGCATCGGTAATCACCATCAACAGTTTTTCGTGTACATCAATGCCCTCATCCGCCCAACTTTTCAGCAGATTAAGTGCACGCAAACCATCGCTGGCGGCGTGGCAACGGATATCCAGTTGCGCCATGGTGCCTTTAAGCTGGTTCATGGCCACGGTTGAGTCATCTACCAGCAACACTTCGCGGCCACGAGCAAAGCCAAGTATTGGATCGGCTAGTTTTTCTGGGGATACTTTGGTGCTCATCGGGGTAATTTCCGACAACACTTTTTCCACATCAATAACTTCGACAATTTGATCATCAACCTTGGTAATCGCCGTCAGGTAATGCTGACGCCCTGCCCCACCTGGTGGCGGCAGAATGGACTCCCAATTGAGATTGAGGATGCGCTCAACACCACCAACCAAGAATGCCTGTACTGAGCGGTTGTACTCCGTGACGATGATGGTGCTGCGTTCATCCGGCACGATTGGGCGCATGCCAATGGCCTGAGACAGATCAATCACCGGCAGGGTCTGCCCACGCAAGTTAACGACGCCGCAGACGAACCGATGGCGCTGCGGCATCAGGGTCAGCTTGGGCATCTGCAGGACTTCTTGCACTTTAAACACGTTGATCGCAAACAACTGCCGGCCGGCTAGGCGGAACATCAGAATTTCCAGGCGGTTCTCGCCCACCAGCTGGGTACGTTGGTTCACTGAGTCGAGAATACCGGCCATCATGCGCTCCTGTTCACTTGTTGGTTTAGCCTAGCTCAAATAGCCTTAATTAGGTGTATCGGCCATCGACCACGTATCTGAAGATCGATGGCGTCGGGTTACCTCTAGCAAATAAGCTGAGAAACTCGGCCGGCCTGGCTTAACCGACCAGCAATGGCGAATTTTCTGGTAGATGTAAAGATAACGCTGCGGGCAGAGCGGTAAATCGCAGCCGGTTGCTGGCCATCGGCTCACCGTCCAGATTGAAATCAAGGCATCCCGGGGCATCAACTTCCAGCCACGCCAGTTGTGCACTTAGGGCCACGCTGTGTAAGCCATTGATACTGCCAGATAATAGCGTGCCCAGCGTGCCGACCACATCCGCCGCCGCCGGAACAATAAACACATCGAGCAGACCATCGTTGACCCGCGCGCGCGGACACAGCACATGCCCGCCGCCGGCCTGGCGACCGTTGCCTATGCCAAGGGCGAGAAAATCACCTTCCCACTGAAAATCCGGCCCGGTAAAACGACCGAACGAGGACTGCACCTCGGCAAAGCGAGTCAAGCCTGTCAAAAAATAAGCTGCACCGCCAAGGGTGCGCTTGAGTTCTTCTGGGGTGTTGGCCGTGACGTTGCAGCCAAAACCACCGGTGGCCATATTGAGGAACAACTGACCGTCGACTTCGCCCAGATCAATCGGCTGCGCCGGCGTATCGAGCAGGGCCAGTGCCGCCAAGGGCTCAAGCGGCACACCGGCGGCGCAGGCGAAATCATTGGCGGTGCCCAGTGGCAACAGTGCCAAGCTTGCACCGGTCTTGGCCAATGCCATGGCTTCAGCCACATCTCGCAGAGTGCCATCTCCCCCGCCGGCGATCAGCGTTGGGTAACCTGCGTATAACGCTTCGCTGACCAAACGCCGCGCATCACCCGCCTCCCACGTTAGGCGGACATCCAGTTGCCAGCCCTCTTTGCGCCGCGCCTCCACAGCAGTGCGCACCTCAGCATTGAGGGCTTGCTTGCCGTGCAGGATCAGCAGCGCTTTACGTTGTTGGATTGCAGTCATCCCCGCCTCCAAGGCCAGATGAATCAAATAGGTGAAAAATACAGACCACAACCGCAGCTGCTTGGTTGCCTACTGGGCAAAGTAGCCAATAAATGCAGCAACCAAAAAGAGGGATGAGGGCAGCGCATTGATTAGCAGCCGCAAACTACGGCTACTGCAGCCTAGCCGGCAGGGTAATGGCCGTCTGCCAGAGTAGAGGTGATACGGGCAGGCGCCAGCGAAGGCAGTTAAATCACCTCGCTGGGTGCTGCCTGCCGAACAATTGACAGGGGTTCTATTACATAGTCCGGCCTAGGCAGGGTAACCGGTAATTTTGCGAATGCTCTGATACAAGGGTTTGAGCTGTTTGTACATGCGCTGATAAACCTGAGTGTACAGTTGCTGATACACGCGCTGCGCCTCTGGATTGGGCACAAACACACGGCCGACACGGGTCATCGCGGCGATGGCCGTCGGGTAATCCGGGTACAGCCCCAGCCCGACCGCACAGTTGATCGCCGCGCCTAAGCCGCTGGTTTCATAAAGGTGCGGGCGCTCGGCAGGCAGGCCAAAGATATCAGCAGTGAGCTGCATCGCCGCATCGCTCTGCGAGCCACCGCCGGACACACGCAGCCGAGTGATTGGCGTGCCAGAGCGTTTCTCGATCTTCTCCTTGCCTTGGCGCAGGGCGTAAGCCAAGCCTTCAAGAATCGCCCGGTAGATGTGCGCGCGGGTGTGCACATCACCAAAGCCGATGATCGAACCCTTAGCCTCCAGGCCCGGCTCACGGATCCCCGGCGACCAGTAAGGTTGCAGCATCAGCCCCATGGAGCCGGCCGGTACACTGTTGACCAGCTCATCAAACAGCACCTCTGGCTCAACATCCAGCTCTTTAGCCCGTTGCATTTCGCGCAGGCCAAACTCTTTTTTGAACCAGCTGACCATCCAAAAACCTCGGTAAATCATCACCTCGGTGTTGAAGTGATCGGGAATCGCCGAGGGGTAAGGCGGTATTAGGGGCACGGTTTCCAGATAGCGACTGCGCGTGGTGTTGATCGTTGCGGTGGTGCCGTAGGACAGGCATGCGGTGGACGGTTCTACGCCGCCCGCACCGAGTACCTCGCAGGCCTTATCCGCACCGGCTGCGATGAGTGGCAAGCCCTGAGGAATCCCGGTGTGTTGGCTGGCCATGGCACTGATATGACCGAGCAGCTCGCCCGGCTTGCATAATTGCGGCAACTGCTCTCGGCGTACAGGTATAGCCTGCCATTTCCAGTCGCCGGGTTTGGCCCATTGCAGACGCTTGTAGTCGAACGGCAGGTAGGCCACGCAACTGGTCAACGAATCGACAAAGCGCCCGCACAGGCGATGGGTAAGAAAGCCTGAAAGCAGCAATACTTTGTGGGTATTGGCCCAGATTTCCGGCTGGTTTTGCGCCACCCAATTGACCTCGGCCTGGGCGCGAAAATGATCCACCGTGTCTTGCAGCCGGAGTAGTTTGAACAGCCAGCCCCATGGCCCTTTGATCGGCCCGCGAACCTCAGCTTGGCGTTGATCCAGCCACAGCATGGCCGGGCGCAAGGGCTGCCCCTGCTCGTCAACATTGATTACCGTGCCGCGCTGGGTGGTCAGCGACACGCCCTTGATTAAGCTGCGGTCGATGTCGATCTGCTGCCACAACTGCGCGCAGGCTTGACCCAGGCTGGCCCAGTAATACTCAGGGTCTTGCTCAGCCCAGCCGGGTTGTTTGGAGTAATAGGCCTCAAGCTCGACCTTGCCTTTGGCGAGTAGGTTGCCCTGAAGATCGAACAGCAACGCCCGAATGCTTTGGGTACCGTTATCGATGGCTAGCAAGTAGCTTTTGTCGCTCAAGACGCAATCCTTCTTATTTAGTGCTGATGGGTATCGCTGCGCTCAACCCACCCTACGGTCGAGCGCGGGCTTTGCAGGATGGGTTGAGCAAGGCGATACCCATCATTTCGATGCAGGCAGGCTGTAGCTGCGCTGCCACAACGTTAGATAATCCTGTTCTTCCTGCTGCCAGCGCGCGTCATCCCAGCTCAGACGCGCCTGGCACAGCGCGCGAATGCGTGGCAGTTCGGCAGCGCCCCCTTTAGCCAGCAGCAGGCCAAGGCGAGTGCGACGCAGCAGCAAATCATCCAAGTGCAACACCAACTCTTGCTCGGCTGCCCAGGCCAATTCGGCCCAGAGCGTGTCTGTACCTGCAACCTGCTCAGCGCCAAGCTGCTCAACCAGCGCGAGCAACTGCGGTAGCGCCCGACCATAACGACCGCTCAGGCGTTTTTGCTGAGCGGGGCTGAGCATCGGCATGGGTTGGCGGGGCACAGGTGCGAAAGTCGCCGCGCCCTGATCATCTACTGCTTGCCCAACCATTGGCGCGCAGGCTTGCAGCACCTCCAGTGCGAGCAAACGGAAGGTGGTCAGCTTTCCGCCGGCCAAGGTCACACAACCCGGCTCGACCCACAGCGCATGCTCGCGCTTTTCATCCGATGGCTTACGCCCCGCGGCACCGTCGCTGACCACCGGGCGCACGCCAGCCCAGGTCGACAGCACATCGGCAGCGCCAATTTCGGCCGCAGGAAACTGCTGCGCACAGGCGTCCAGCAGGTAATCGACTTCATCAATACTGATACGCGCCTCTTCGTTCAGCGGCGCCGGATGATCAAGATCAGTGGTACCAATCACCGTCGCGCCTTCCCAAGGGAAGACAAACACCGGGCGCTTGTCGTCGGCATGCATAAAGCTGAAGGCATGCGCCACCGGCAAACGCCAAGCCGGCAGCAGCAGGTGGCTGCCGCGCAGTGGACGAATATGCTCCAGCCCGGTTTTCTGGCGCAGCTGATCAGCCCAGGCGCCTGTAGCTTGAGCCACGGCGCGAGTCGTGAAGCCATGCCGCTGGCCGGTTTCCGCGTCTTCAGCGAGCAGGCCCGTCACCCGACCATTCTCACGCAGCAACTCGACCACGCGCATGCCATTGACCGCTTCGCCGCCCTCGGCTCGGGCCTCACCCAGCACTCTCTGCACTAAGCGCGCGTCATCCGTTAGCGCGTCATAAAACTGCGTACCGCCTTGCAGCCCGTCTTCTTTCAATCCAGGCGCGAGGTAACGCAGTTGCTGCAGCGGGTAGTACAGATGGTTGCGCTTGCCGGCCAAGGCGTCATACACCGCCAGCAAGCCACCAAAGACTCGCGGGCCGGGAAAGCTGCCTTGGTAATGCGCCATGATAAAACTCAAGGGGTCGACCAGCCCCGGCGCTTCTTGCAGAAGGCGCTCGCGCTCACGCACCGAGTCACGGGTCAGGCCAAACTGGCCCTTGGCGATATAACGCAGCCCGCCGTGCACCATCTTCGATGAGCGACTGGAGGTGCCCCAGGCGAAATCGCGTTGCTCCAGCAGCAGGCATTTCCAGCCACGCCGCGCCGCTTCGCGCAAAATCCCAGCACCGCTGATGCCGCCACCGACCACGATCAAATCCCAATCGCGCGCGGCTAATTCTGGCAGTGCGTGTTCACGCCAAGCGGCGTTCCATTGAGTCATCATCAATCCTGCAGCAACACGCCGGGAGCCAAACGCTGCTCAGGGTCAAAATGCCCGGCCAAGGCTTTAAGCGCCGCCATGCCCAGCTCACCCTTCTCAACTGGCAAATAGGCCGCATGATCGCGGCCGACGCCGTGCTGATGGCTGATGGTGCCGCGGTTCTCGGCGATGGTCAGGCAGGCGGCATGTTTGAGTTTCTGCCAGCGCGCCAAGGCCTCGGCATAGTTGCTGCCGGGGCGGAATACATAAGTGGTGTAAATGCTTGAGCCTTCGTTGTAGACATGCGACAGGTGAGTAAACACATGCACCTGCTCGCCCTCCTCGCTCAAGCCGTTGCGCAGGCTGCTTTCGAGTTTGTTTAGCAGGCTGTCAACATTGCTCCAATCGGTGGCGGTTTCCAGGGTATCCACCGCGTAGCCGGCGGCCCACAGACCATGGCGCAGATACGGGAAGCGGAAGCGGTTCTCTGCCCACTTTTTACCGAGCACGGTGCCGGTAAAGATGCCGCCAAAACTCTTCAGCAGCTTCTTCGCCTGCTTCAGCGAAGCCGCGTTCTGCGTGCGGCTGCCGGTGACGCCGAAGGTCAGCATGCACTTACCCTCGCGCGCACCGCGCAAGGTCAGGTACCTTTCCAGCCAAGCGATTTGCTGCGGATGGCCGGCTAACGCCAGCTGGGTTTTAGTTTCAATAGCATTCGACAGGCGCAACATCGACAGCGGCACCCGCGCCTGGGCCAGGCTGCGAATCGCCGCCAACGCCTGCTGCCAGTTAGGCAGAAACACCGCGTAGAAGCTTTCCTGCTCGGCCAAACGGGTGATACGTACTTTGACTTCGGAAATGATGCCGAAACGCCCTTCCGAGCCCATCAGGATTTCACGCAAATCAGGACCGGCGGCAGACGCTGGGAAAGTCGGGATTTCTAGGGTGCCAGCAAAGGTTTCGACCTTGCCGCCGGCGAACAGCTGCTCAATGCGCCCATAACGCAGCGACTGCTGACCGCTGGAGCGGCTCGCCACCCAACCGCCCAGCGTTGATAGCTCCCAAGATTGCGGGAAATGACCGAGGGTATAGCCTTGGGCGCGCAGCTGGCTTTCCACTTGCGGGCCATTAGCGCCGGGCTCAAAAGTAGCGACCAGGCTGGCGTGGTCGATCTCAACCAGCTTAATCATGCGCTCCAGCGACAGGGTCAGCACCGGCTTGCCACCCGCTTGCGGGTTGATATGCCCGGCCACCGAAGTGCCGCCGCCATAGGGAATTAGGATCAAATCCTGCTGGCTGGCCCATGCCAACAGCTCGGTAATTTGCCCGGCGCTTTCCGGGTAGGCGACCCCGTCGGGGAACACGCCAAAATCGCCAGAGCGCATGGCCAGCCAATCTGGCAGGCTCTGGCCACGGGCATGACGCACGCGGTCTTCAGCATCCAAGCTGATCAGCGGATGAGCCTGCAGGCGCGAAGCCGGCACTTGAGCCACCACCTGCTGCAGGCTGGCGTCCGCCAGAACTTGGCCGGGCCCGACTAAGCTTGCGAGAAAAGCCTCGCCATGCGCCGGCAGTTCCACCACTGTTGCCTCATCACCCCAGCCATTCCAACGACGCATCTGTTTCTCCCGAATATTTCAGTCACTCTCTATGGCTGCCTATACTAGCGGGCCGCGCAAGCGCGTCACTGTCTAATCAAGCCAGGCGTTATCGCCAATCAAGACACTCAGAATAAGAAAACTCATGGAAAACCTCGGCTACACCTCAGTCCCCGCCCTGCTCAAGTACCTGCGTCATGCCGAGCAGTTAGGTCTGGACATCGATCAGGCGCTCACAGCGGCCGGTATCAGTGCCGAGGATTTGACCGACAACGGCAAACGTATCCCCAGCGAGACCCACGAGCGCCTGCTCGCGCACCTGCTCAAGGTATCTGACGACCCGCTGTTTGGCTTGCGTTGCGCACAGTTTGTGCAGCCTGGGTCGTGGAGTGTGCTGGGCTACATCACCATGAATTGCGCCACGCTGGGCGAAGCCATGAGTCGTATCGTGCCTTACGAAAAACTGGTGGGCGACATGGGCGTCAGCCGGGTTGAAGTAGGCAGCGATCACGTCAAACTGATCTGGAGTTGTCGCCACCAAGCCGAACCAATCCGCCGGCATATGGTGGAAAACGTATTGGCCTCCTGGCTGCTGTATGCCCGCTGGATCGCCGATATGCAGCGCTCACCCGATGAAGTCTGGTTCGAGCATGCTCAGCCCGCCGGCGCAGAACTTGCGCACTACCAAACAATTTTTGGCTGCCCGATTCGCTTTGAGCAAAGCTGCAATGCCTTGATCGTGCCGCTGCAATACCTCGCGGTGCCGCTGCGCCAAGCGGATGCCAACCTGTTGCGCACCTTGGAAGAACACGCTCTAACATTGATGGCCGGGCTGGACGGTAACGAGCCGCTGCCGCAACGGGTGAAGAATGCCCTGCGCCTGCTGCTCAAGGATGGCTTGCCGCGCAAGGAACGCGTGGCGGAGAAATTCAACATGACCGTGCGCACCCTGCAGCGTCACCTGCAATTAGCCGGCACCAGCTACCAGCTGATTCTCGATGAGCTGCGCCAAGAGCTGGCTGAGCACTACCTGCTACGCAGCGAACTGGCGATTCAGGACATTGCCAGTTACCTGGGTTTTACCGAGTCGCGCTCCTTCCATCGCAGCTTCAAAACCTGGACCGGACAGACCCCGGGCGAATTCCGCGAAAGCCAACGCAAAACCTAGGCTGGGTCGAGCCGCGCAGGTCTATCCAAGAATTTCACTGAATGGGATAAAGCGCAGGCTGTCGCCTTCAGCCAGTGTTGTGCCTTCCAAAATCTGCGCAAGCCCATCGGCCCAAGCGGCGCTGCGCAGCACCCCAGAACTCTGGTTTGGATAGGGCACCACCCGACCGTTTTCCAGCCGCGCACGCAAGTATTCACGACGTTTGCCTGGTTTATGCCAAGTGAAGCCTGCCGGCAGTGGGAAACCCAGCGGCTCGATTCGCTGCACACCCAAACGGCGCAACACATACGGCCGCGCGAGCAAACCGAAGGTGACCAGCGTTGCGGCCGGATTACCCGGCAAACCGATCACTGGCACGCCACGAAACTGCCCACAAGTCAGCGGTTTGCCCGGTTTGATCGCCAGTTTCCACAGTGCTAGCTCACCCTCTTCACGCAGGGCCATGCCGAGAAAATCAGCTTCGCCCACCGATACACCGCCGGTGGAGAGAATCAGATCAACATCACTCAGAGCGCCCAGCGCCGCACGGGTCAGCTCTAAGTCATCAAGCAAAATGCCGCCATCAATAACCTCACAACCTAAGCGTTGCAGCCAGGCCATGAGCAGTCGGCGATTGCTGTTATAAATCTGCCCCGGGCCCAATGGCAGCCCTGGCTCGACCAACTCATCGCCGGTAGATAGCACCGCGACCCGTGGCCGACGACGCACCACCAATTCAGCCGCACCGAGGGATGCTGCCAGGCCCAACTCGATCGGCCCTAAACGTGTACCCGCAGGCAGTACGCTGTCGCCAATACGGGTTTCCTGACCTTGCGCGCGCACGTTCTGGCGCACGCTTAGCGGCGCGCTGAATGCGACTCGCCCGTCCTCGGCGAGCACGGCATTCTCTTGCATCTCTACGGTATCGGCACCCGCTGGTAACGGCGCACCAGTGAAGATGCGGGCGCACGTCCCTGGTTGCAACGGAGTGGGCGCACTGCCAGCCTGAATACGCTGGCTTATCAGCAGCGGCTCCCCCGTCCAGTCGGCCAGGCGCAAGGCATAACCGTCCATCGCGCTGTTGTCCCAAGGCGGCAGATCCAGTTCGGCCAGCAGCGGCTCCGCCAGCACTCGCCCGTCGGCTGCGCTTAAGCTGACGCGTTCACTCTCAAAAATTTCAGAGGCCTCAGCCAGCGCCAGCAAACGTGCCAACGCCGCTTCGACGGGCATCAACCCTGGCTTATCACTGCCGCTCATCCACGGCTCTCGCAGGCAGCCACCGCTTTTAAATGCGGAACAAAATTGCACGGGCGGTGGCGGTTATCTAGTTGCTCGCCGAGGATGCCATCCCAAGCGGTACGGCAGGCATTGGTCGAACCCGGCAGGCAACAGACCAGCGTGCCATTAGCCATACCGGCCAAGGCACGTGATTGCACGGTGGAGGTACCAATATCGACCATGGAAATCTGCCGGAACAGCTCGCCGAAACCATCGACCTGCTTATCCAGCAAACAGGCCACGGCCTCGGGGGTACTGTCACGTCCAGTAAAGCCAGTGCCTCCGGTGATCAACACCACTTGCACCTGATCCTCAGCGATCCAGGTGGCTACCTGAGCGCGAATTTTGTACAGATCGTCCTTAAGTAATACCCGTGCGGTAAGCTGATGACCGGCAGAGTGCAGGCGGTCAACAAACAGTTGGCCGGAGGTATCAGTTTCCAGGCTGCGGGTATCACTGACGGTCAATACCGCAATATTCAAGGGCACAAAATGTGCCTCGGCCTTAGGGTTCATGGCAGGCTTCCAGTAATGGGCAATAATGCTCGCCGTTATATCACAGGCCCGCTTTGGGAGGCTGCGCATGCCCGATTCAATCCCTTTACCCAGATGCTCCGTACTCCTGTTATCGGGTGGTCGCGGGCAACGCATGGGCGGCGCCGATAAAGGCTTGCTTGACTGGCAAGGCCACCCGCTGATTGCCTGGTTACATCAACTGGTACGGCCGTTAACTGATGACCTGATCATCTCCTGCAACCGTAACGCCGACTATTACAAGGCTTTCGCTGATCGCTTGGTGACTGATGGCGCAGCAGGCTTTCAAGGCCCGCTGGCGGGCATACGAGCAGGATTGCAGGCCGCACATCACCCATACCTACTGGTTCTTCCGTGCGATGCGCCCCTGCTCGACATGCGAGTGCTCTTGGCCCTGCTCAAATTGGTCGGCGAGCAGCCAGTGGTGGTCAGTCAGGGAGGGTTTATTGAGCCGCTCTTTTGCGTAATCCCTCGCGCGCAATTAGCCAATTTAGAGGTCGCTTGGCAAGCAGGTGAGCGCAGCCCACAACGCTGGTTGCATGGCCTCAATCCACTGATCGTGGAATACCCAGCAAAAGACCCGCGCTTTGCTAACCTCAATACGCCAGAGCTGCTGACGCAGCGGTAATCACTATCGACTGGGGAACTTGCCCGGCAAAGTTTCGTCACAAGCTGGGTAAAACCCTACTAAACAAGGAGAAACACATGAATCAGCGGATTATTCCAGCACTGCTGCTTACCTTGGGCTTGGCTGCGCTGACAGGTTGCGCATCACCTACGGTGATCACGCTTAATGATGGCCGTGAAATCCAGACCATTGATGAGCCAAGCTTTGACGAAGAGTCGGGTTTCTACGAGTTCGAGCAACTCGACGGTAAACCTGCCAAAGTCAACAAAGACCAAGTGCGTACCGTCAAAGAACTGTAAGCCGCAAAGCCCATGCGTCGAGCAAAATTTTATTTGCACGACGCATGGGCTGTACCTGCCCGCTCAGACCACCTTCTAAGCTTGACCTTTAACACACCTAGTCGCTAATCCAGCCAAGCGCTGAGCTTCGCAGGTACACCCAGCTGCGCCGATGCTGCGGCTAAGCGCCGATGAGTTTACAACCGATCTAGCGGCCGCCTCCTAACCAAAACGCTGGCAATAAAAAACCGCGACCTAAAGGCCGCGGTTTTTAGTTTTGCTGCGTTTCTGGCTTAAGCCTTGTTGCGCAGCTTCTCTGGGTTAATCAGGAAGCGTGCCAGAGCAGGCAGCAACCAGATCGCACCGATCATATTCCAGAGGAACATAAAGGTCAGCATTAAGCCCATATCAGCCTGGAACTTGATTGCCGAGAAGATCCAAGTCGCCACACCAATGGCCAAGCAAACGCCAGTAAACAGTACTGCCTTACCCGTCGACTTAAGCGTCTCGTAGTAAGCGTCCTGCAACGACAAACCCTGTCGCAGGTAGGTTTCGAGTCGGCTATAAATATAGATGCCGTAGTCGACACCGATACCCACACCCAAGGCGATTACCGGCAGTGTTGCAACCTTTACACCGATGCCCATGTAGGCCATCAATGCGTTACCCAGCACCGAAGTCAGTACCAGCGGTAAAATCACGCAAAGTGTTGCTGCAAGCGAGCGGAATGTCAGCAGGCACATGATGCTTACGGCTGCATACACCGCGATCAACATGGTCGTTTCGGACGCGGCAATCACCTCGTTGGTGGCCGCTTCGATACCTGCGTTACCGGCTGCGAGGATGAACTCCAAGCCTTCCTTGTTGTTCTCCTTGGCAAATGCTTCAGCAACGTTAACCACACGTGTCAGTGTTTCTGCCTTGTGGTCGGTGAGGAACACCAGCACCGGAGCCACTGAGCAATCGCCGTTGTACAGACCATCGGCCCGGGCAATGGAATTGTTCAGCATGTCCTGATTGCGCGACAAGGTTTCCCATTTCAGGTTGCCCTCGTTCATGCCCTTGATCACCTGACGCGATACGGTAACCATGGAAATGGCCGACTGTACGCCTTCGGTGTTCTCCATCTTCCACATCAACTCATCCATGGCCGACAGGGTCGGGTAAGTCGAACAGCCTTCAGCTGCCGTCTTGACCATGATCACCAGTACATCGGAACTGGTGGAGTAGTTACGGATGACGAAGTCGTTATCCAGGTTGTAACGCGAATCCGGGTGCAGCTCAGGTGCACCTTGATCGAGGTCACCGATCTTCAGGTTCTGCCCGTACCAGACACCGCCAGATAGAGCAATGACAGCCACCACCACGGAAATGGGAGCGACCATGGGGTGCGCGCAATTGGAAATAAAGCGCCAGAACGGATGCTCTCTCACCGCATCTTCACGGCTGATCTTGATCGCCTTCTTACTGATACCGATGTAAGAAATCATCACGGGCAACAGGATCAGGTTGGTCAGAATGATCACCGCCACACCCATGGATGCGCCGATTGCCAACTCACGAATCACACCAATATCAATCAGCAGCAGGGTAATAAAACCCACGGCATCCGACAGGAGTGCCACCAAGCCCGGAATAAACAGTTGACGGAAGGCCATACGCGCCGCAGACAGAGAATCGGTCGCTTCGCCAGACGCCATGGCAATACCGTTGATCTTTTGCACACCGTGAGAAATACCAATGGCAAACACCAAAAACGGTACCAACATTGAGTAAGGATCTAGCCCAAAGCCCAACGTATGCAGCAACCCGAGCTGCCATACCACCGCAATAAGCGTGGCCAAAACCACTGCCAAGGTGCTCTTGAAGCAGTGGGTAAACCACAGCAACAGGACAAAGGTGATAGCAATTGCCACGGCAAAGAAGATCGCCACACCAAACAGACCATCGATCAAATCACCCACTTTCTTAGCAAAGCCGATGATGTGAATTTTGACGTTAGGGTTCTGCAATTGGTATTTCTCGCGAATCTTCTCTTCCAGCTCGTGGGAGAACTTCTGATAATCCAGCGGGATCTGCTTACTTTGATCATTCGGGTCGGCATAAGACTCCAGCAACGGCAAATCGACAATGCTCGATTTGAAATTGTTGGCGACCAACCGGCCAACCTGCCCCGACTTAAGAATGTTACTGCGCAGCTCTTCAAGACTCTCCGCAGAACCATCATACGTTTGCGGAATGACCTCGCCACCGGCAAAACCCTCTTCGGTCACCTCGGTCCAGCGCACGCTGGGGCTCCACAGTGACTTCAGACCGGAACGGTCAACACCCGGAATATAAAAGGCTTCGTCGTTGATCAGACGCAGCGTCTCCATGTATTCCTTGCTGAAGATATCGCCGTCCAACGCTTCCACCGAAATACGCACGGTGTTGCCAAGGTTAGCCAGATCATTGCGGTGCTCAAGCATCTTTTGGATGTACGGATGACCCAGCGGAATCATCTTCTCGAAGCTGGTCTGCGGACGCACTTGGGCGGCCTGATAGAACAGAAACACACTGATCAACAGGCACAGCAGAATGACCGCCGGGCGATTGTTGAAAATCAACCGCTCCAGAAAGGAGGCAGGTTGTTGTTGATGCTTACTCATGCAGAGGCTCCCGGCTTATTGTTGTTGGCCCAGATCGGCGCCCGTAGGCGCAGCAGCGTGAACACCACCCTGCCCTACCAGAATCAGATTGCCGTTTTCCATTGCTGCAACGCCGGCCAGCGATAGCCGGTCGGCACGGTTGGTCACACTGAACGTGCGGCCATTATCGGTGCTCTTGAGCACAGTGCCACCATGCCCAACCACCACAATAGAACCGTCAGCCAAACGATTGCCGTCAGCCAGTCCAAATTCCAGAGGGTCATTGTTGGCATTGTTTAGGCTAATAGCCTGCCAGGTTGAGCCGAAGTCCGCCGAGCGGAACAGATGGCCACGCAGGCCGTAAACCAACAGGGCACCCGCTTCGTCAGTGCCCAATGCCCCGAACAGCGAACCCTCATAAGGGCCTTCCAAGGTTTCCCAGGTCTGCCCCCAGTCCGGGGAACGGAACATCACGCCCTGCTCGCCGACGACAAATAGGCCGGAATCTTTAACCTCGACGATAGCGTTGAGGTGGAAAAGATCCTCGTTGCCCATGCGCTCGCCAATATCAGCCCAACTGGCACCACCGTCAGTGGTTTCCAAGAGAGCACCGTAGGCGCCAACGACATAGCCGTTGTTGCGATCTTTAAACCAGACGTCAAGAAACGGAGCACCCTCTTCACGCTCAAGGTCCTCGAACTGCTTGACCCAAGTAGCGCCACCGTCGGTACTGGCAAGAATCTGCGCATCATGACCAACCGCCCAGCCATGGCTGTCATCGACAAAGAATACGGCCGTCAGCATTTGCTTGGTCGGTACCTTAGCCTGCAACCAGCTCGCGCCATTGTCGTCAGAGGTGAGGATGTGCCCACGATCACCTACGGTAACCAAACGCTTGCCAACACTGGCAACATCCAGCAGCAAGCTGTGTTGGGCCTTGGCAGACATCACCGAGAAATTATTACCCTCTTCACTGGCAGCTTGCAGTGGAGTACTGGCAAGCATCAGCATGGACAGCACACCGCACAACGACAGCGCTTTGGCTATCGGCGAGTGGCGGAACGCCGAAGTGCGGGACGAAGCCACAACACAACCGGCTTGGGTGCGCCGCTTAACGGGCTCACTCATAGACCTTCCCCCTTATTCTTATAAGTAGCACTACCCTTTTAGCAGTGCGCCTATCCTACTGAGCTTTCAAAAGGCCTGACAATCAGCACGACGTTATGTTTTGTTAAACCCGGCCGCCTACCATGCCCTACTCGACTGACAAATAACAAAAGGCCGCTACAACAGTAGCGGCCTTTCACTCAAACCACACGCAGATTAACGCGTACCGCGGCGACGCAGCGCAGCAGGTTTGAAGTAGCCGTCATCCGGCACTGCTTGACTGAAATCAATGGTGCTTGGCTCTTCGTTATCCAGGTTCTGTACGTGGTAACGACGGGCCTGCAGATCATGGAAGCTGTCCAGCGCAGACCACGTGGTCGGCAGGTCGTAGTAGTTCTTCAGGTAGGCAATCGAGACGCGCCACAGCTCGCCGCGACCGTCGTACTGATCAACCACTGCAGCTTGCCAGCTGTCTTCGTCGAGAAACAGGGTGCGCTTGGAGTAGATGTGACGCGAGCCTGACTTGAGCGTGCCTTCAACCACCCAAACACGATGCAGTTCGTTGCGCGTAAACGCTGGATTAAGGTGACCGACTTGCAGCAAATCCTTGTACTTCACCTGCGGACTGGTGACTTTGTAGCTGTTGTAAGGAATGTAGATTTCCTTCTTACCCACCAGTTTCCAGTCATAACGATCTGGCGAGCCGTTGATCATGTCGGTGTCGTCTGCAGTACGCAGGCCGTCAGCTGCGGCGATCGGGGTGTCATAGGCCAAGTTCGGCGCGCGACGCACACGACGCTGACCGGCGTTATAGCCCCATGCCTGACGCGGCTCTTTTACCTGATCCAACGTTTCGTGTACCAATACCGCACCGCCAGCCAGACGCGCCGGGCTTTTGGTGAACGACAGGTAATAGAACATGATGTTGTTCAAGTCGGCTGCAGTCCCTTTCGGGTTGTAGAACTTGAACATGGCTTCCTGCTGCGAGGTCACCAGGGAGTAACTGCCGTTACGCTGCACGGCCACTTCGGACGCGCGACGCACGATGTAGGTACCGCGATAGCGCGCGATGTGGTTCCACAGCGCTTCAACGCCATTTTGCGGAATTGGGAACGGGATGCCGCCGTAGGCATCGGAGAAGCCGTTACCGCCGTCAAGCAGCTTGGCAGTGGTGGCGTTCTTCAAGGTGTTGTCATACACCCACTGCGGCGCAGAACCGGAGCGGCGTGTCTGGTAGACCGGCATCTGGTAGCTGTTCGGGTAGGTGTTGAACATCGCAATCTGACCTGGAGTCAGGTTGTTTTTGTACTGCTCCAAGTTAGCCTTGGTGATGGTGAACAACGGCTTGTCACCGGCAAAAGGGTCTACATGGTGCTGACCTGGCGTGGTGTAACCCGCCGGAACGCTAGTAATACCACCGGTCCACTCAGGAATGGTGCCCGCCGCGTTGCCGGCTTTCTCGGCACCAAATGGGGTGAGGCTTGCACCCAATTTAGCCGCCTCCGCAGGTGAAACTGCAGCGAACGCGCTACCAGCGGACAGCACCAGCGCAATGGCGGCACCTATCAGCGTGTGCTTTTTCAGCATCTTGATTCTCCGTGAAAATAAGTCATCAACCGAGCGCCCGTAGGCACTCGGTATTTTCTAGTTATATTTAGAAGGAATACTTAACGTTGACACCAACGTTATCGCGGTCGCGGCTGCCGTTATTCTGACCACCCCCGAAGAACTCGGTGTATGCCAATTCAGCTTCCAGGCTATTCAGGTAGCTGGCTTTCACACCGAGGGTATAAGCCTTGCGACCTTCAATAAAGTTACCGGTCTGGTAGGAGTTACCTTCGAAGTCATCCTTATAGACGGCGTACGGAGAAACGTTCACACCGGCGTAAACATCATTCCAAGTACCGGATAACACCATGGTGTAACCATAGGCATTCTTATTGACCTGATCATTACGGTCGGCACCACTGACATAAGAATTATTGCCGCGACCGGAGTAGTAACGGATAGCGCCGTCCTTGGTTGTGTACTTCAGGTCTGAACCGCGAAGGTGCTCGGAGCCAAGCTCAAACACACCGAACAGTGAGTCGAAACCAGCGGTTGGGCCAAAATTGTAGATGGTACCTAACGTAGTGTTGTAGGCCTCAACACGCTCAACGTTATGGATTACATCCCCGAGACTAACTTGTTGACCTCCAATATTTACGGCGCGGCCACTGGCAAGCGGGGCCGCCTGCCCCAACAAATCGCCTAATAGGTCATTAGTGGTCGCAACACCTATTGGCAGATTTGGGCGGTAAGCCAGCTCACCAAACACCGAAGCGTTACCAACGGTTGTGTTGAAACTTAAACCGTACATACGGATATCTTCAGCGTATTCACGACGTGCATTAACTTGGTTAGCAACGTCAATAGTAGCAACACCACCAACCGCACTGCTCAAAGCGTTACGGTAGGCAGTAGCAAGAGCACCAGTAGGAGCTAATGCGATAGCACCTTCTAGCTGTGCAACAGTAATATTCTGACTAGCTGCGACCGACTGCTTAATTCCAGGAGTCGCACCTGCTTGTATATCAGCAAGATTTAACCCCGCATAGCTACCTAGGTCTGCAGCGATCGTAGGTTCTTTGGAGTGATAATTAACAAAATAAGCTCCGAATTCGGTGGAATTAAGCTCTTCGGCAATATATTTAAAATTGAATCCATACTGACCATCATTCTTTGCGTTGATATCAGAGCCGATTTTTGCAACCTGTATGTTCCCGCTAGAATCTACACTACGGCCACCAACCAAGCCACCAACGTTAACTGCACTTAAGCCTTTATATAAATTACCGACTGGTAGGAGAGCAGTTTGGGTTGAGTAAGCAGTGTTACCACCGTCAGCAAACAAGTCAGTCTCCGAGAAGTAAGTGCCGACCGGGTCGATAGCCGACTCTTTCCAGTTGAACTGGTAGAAAGCTTCCATTGAAAGGTTATCGGTCAGGCCTACGTTGAAGCTTAGGGCCTCAACCGGTACCAGCACTTCTTTCAGCTCAGCACCTGGCAGGCGGAACTTGGCAGCATCTACCGGGTTGGTGGTATTGATACCACCACGGTAGAACAAGCCTTCACCCCAGTTAAACACCTGCTTACCGAAACGCCCGGAAACTGGCATATCAGCAACATCCCAATTGCCATATACATAGGCATCGAGAATTTGCGCACCGCGGCCGGCCTTGTGGCGAGTCTCATAGGTGAAACTTGAATCGTTCGGCGTGTTTTGGCTCGGCTGCGAGGGATTATTCTGGCTCAGATAGTCGTTGCGCTTATCCATGATCTGGGTGTCATAGAAGGCCGTACCACGGACAAACACGCCGTAGTTCTGATAGCGCGCTTCCATATCCGTAGTGATTTTGAACACTTCGGAAACAAGGCCGGTGTCGAAGTTACGGTTACCGTCATTGGTGTTGATGTCGTTGTTAGTCTTGTCCTGACCCTGCACACGCCAGAGTTGGCCGTAGGACACGGTGGAGTCGATGGAGCCGGTGATTTCATTGTCGGCGAAGCTGAATTCAACCGCTTGCGCATGCATCGCCACAATCAGCGGAAGGAGGCCGACAAAGGCGAAGCCTGCTTTGGCAGGTGCAAAACGCAATACGGGCTTGCGGGACTTAATTTCCATCGAAACATTACTCCGTGGACAGATCATCTTTTTTGTACCTCAGCTATTGAGGCGTAATAGCCGTACTGATGACGGCCTTAAGTGTTGGCTGGGACGTTAAATTCTCAGCGCGCTTGCACGCACCTCACCACCTGGCATGCACCATTTCGAGGTCAGTTCGACTTGACACTTGCAACCATGGTGCCAATTCAAACGAGCGTATAAAAATAGCTGACCGCAAAACCAAGAACTATCAGCCCGCAGTGTGACTGGTCATTCAGCAACCAGATAAGCCACTGCTACGGCGTATTTATCCTTTTTTGTCCTACCATCTGGCGCGATCTACCACCCGCGCCTTGAGTGCAGCGCTCAAGCGCCCGAACAACTCAAGCAAGGTCAAGCCAAGCGATCAATAAAAAATTTCGTAACGTTGACGTGTAGCGGGACAGGTAACACAAAAGTGTTACCTGTCTTTAACAGGTAACACTTTTGTGCGGCTATTGAGGCCTGAATCGATAGGTAGCCGCTCTATGCATTGCACACAGATCGATAAGATCAACCTTTAGCGTTAGCGCCGCCAACCCAAGAACTGGCAGGCGCTAGCACTGACTGTTACGCCACAGCGATCAATCAACCAGGCTCTTGCTGACCACTTCATAGACATCGCTGGACAACTCGCCCGAGGCCAGAATGCGCTGCAGCTCAGCCTTCATCTGGGCCTGGCGGGCACTGGCGTATTTGGCCCAGCGGGTCAGCGGCGCCAGCAGACGTGCAGCAATCTGCGGATTAAGCGCGTTGAGGGTAATCACCTGATCCGCGAGGAAGCGGTAGCCACTGCCATCTGCTTGATGAAAGCCCTGCAGGTTTTGCTCAGCAAAGGCGCCGATCAAGGCACGGATCTTATTAGGGTTCTTCAGGGTAAACGCAGGGTGCTGCATCAGTTGCTCGACTCGCTGCAACGCGCCGGGCAAAGAACAGGCCGCCTGCACGCTGAACCACTGATCCATCACCAACGGGTTGTCTTTGAAGTTTTCAGCGAAGCTGCTCAAGGCAGCGGCTTTCTCAGCCTCGAAGGGCGAGTTGACCAGCACAGCCAAGGCAGCCAAACGCTCGGTCATATTGTCGGCATTCTCGAACTGCTCTAAGCATGCCGTTAGCACTTCAGCCTTTTCGCTCAGCATGAGGTAGGACAATGCGATGTTCTGCAGGCTGCGACGAGCAAAATGCTCGGCCTGCGCCACATAATCGCTGTTGCGAGAATCCTTGCGATTGTTCTGGTAGCGCTGCCACAGCAGATCAAATAGGGCGTCTGCCAATTGCTGACGTGCAAATTCACGCGCGGCGTGGATGGCAACGACATCGGCCACTTCACTGATTTGAGTCAGATACGCCTCACCTGGCAGCGAGAGCATCTCAGCGATCATGGCTTGGTCCAATGCGTCATCCGCCAACAGGGTGCGGAAAGCCTCAATTAGGCGCTGATCAAGCACCAGTGACTCACCGCGCTGATGCTGACCAATCAATTCCTGCAGCATCTGCACGGACAGTTGCTGGCCAGCCTCCCAACGATTAAAGCCATCGTTGTCGTACTGCATGAGGAACATCAGTTGATCACGGCTGTAAGGGAAACTCAGTTTGATCGGTGCCGAAAAACCGCGTAGCAAGGATGGCAGCGGCTGTTCGGTCAGATTGACAAAGGTGAAGGCCTGCTCAGCCTCAGTTATCTGCAGCACGCGCGAGAGCCCAACCGCAGCGTCCTCACCCACCAACTGCAGAGGCAGTTCACGCCCTTGGCCGTCCATCAGCGCCAGCTCCACGGGGATAACAAACGGCAATTTCTGCGCCTGCCCAGGGGTGGCCGGGCAACTTTGGCGAAATTGCAGGCGATAGCTGTTAGCAGCAGCATCGTAACTTTCGCTGACATCCAAGCGCGGCGTGCCCGCCTGACTGTACCAACGCTTGAATTGAGTCAGGTCAATGCCATTAGCCTCCTCCATCGCGCGGATAAAATCGTCGCAGGTTACGGCTTGGCCGTCATGGCGGTCGAAGTACAGATCGCTGCCTTTGCGGAAGCCTTCTGCGCCGACCAGGGTGCGGATCATGCGCACCACTTCCGAGCCTTTTTCATACACCGTGAGGGTGTAGAAATTGGAGATTTCCATAAAGGCATCTGGTCGTACCGGATGGGCCATTGGGCCGGCGTCTTCGGCGAACTGGTGGGTGCGCAGGTAGGCCACATCCTCGATACGCTTGACCGTGCGCGAGTGCATGTCGGCGCTGAACTCGGCGTCGCGAAATACGGTAAAGCCTTCCTTGAGCGACAACTGGAACCAGTCGCGGCACGTCACGCGGTTGCCCGACCAATTATGGAAATACTCGTGGGCCACCACGGCTTCGACGCGCTGGTGCGCGGCATCGGTAGCGGTTTCGGCTTTTGCCAGCACGCAGCTGGAATTAAAGATATTCAGGCCCTTATTTTCCATGGCGCCCATATTGAAGTCGTTAACCGCGACGATCATAAAGATGTCGAGGTCATACTCACGCCCGTAGACATCCTCATCCCACTTCATGGATTTTTTCAGGCTATCCATGGCGTGCTGGCATTTGTCGATGTTTTCCGGCTCGACATAAATGCGCAGCGCCACATCACGGTTATTCATGGTGGTAAAGCTGTCTTCCACACACCAAAGGTCACCGGCGACCAGCGCAAACAGATACGCCGGCTTCTTAAACGGGTCTTCCCAAGTCGCCCAATGCCGACCGTCGTCTTCGCTACCGCTGGCAATCGGGTTGCCGTTGGACAGCAATATCGGGTAGTCATGCTGAGGCGCGCTGAGGGTGGTGGTGAACGTGCTCATCACATCCGGGCGATCGAGGTAGTAGGTAATCTTGCGAAACCCCTCAGCCTCGCATTGGGTGCAGAACATGCCGCTGGATTTGTACAACCCCTCCAAAGCCGTGTTGCTCTGCGGATTAATACGCACGCTGCTGTCGATCACGAAGTTAGCCGCGGACGGCTGCAGCGTCAGGTGACTGTCCGTCAGCTGATATTCGCCAGTGCTCAGCTCGCGGTCATCCAACGCCAGCGACAGCAGCTCCAGCTCTTGGCCATCCAGCATCAGCGGCGGCAGGCTGGCTGGAGATAAACCGCTGCTAGCCGCTGGGTTGCGGCGCATGACTAACTGCGCATGCACCAAGGTCTGATCCTCGAACAACTCGAAGGTCAGGTGCGTTTCATCGATCAGATAATCCGGGGCCTGGTAATCCTTGAGGTAGATCATCTTCGGCTGTTCGGTGCGCATGGCGTGTGGCCCTTTATCGACGGCGCAAGGCGCCGGATTAGCAAATGGAAACTTAGCCGGCCACTTCGTGGATGGCCAGCTGATAAGCGGTGTATTTGCGGATATTAATCACGCCGGTGTCGAACATCAGGTATTGGCCCTTAATGCCCAACAACGTGCCCTCGGCCAGCGGATTTTTGTCCAGATTGAAACTGCTGATCTTGGCCGGGTAGGCTTCAATCGGAAATGTAATCTGCACCACAGGTTGATCACTCAGCGGCTGAATGGCTTGGATACCAAAGCGCTGCTGAAGCTCAGTCAGTCCGTCGCTGCAACTGTCAAACAGCTGCTCGCGAACGGCCAGCAGATCCACCGGCGCCGCATCACCTTTGAGCAACGCGCGCCAGTTGGTTTTATCCGCCACGTGGCTGCGCAACAGGTCTTCGACAAAGCCCGACTGCTGGCGAGTCGCGACGCGCAAAATCGGCAGCGCTTGGCTCGCGCCTTGATCGATCCAGCGGGTGGGGATTTGCGTGGCGCGGGTAATGCCGACCTTCACCCCGCTGGAATTGGCCAGATAGACCACATGATCAGTCATGCAAAACTGCTCACCCCAGCTCGGCTCACGGCACGTACCCGCATCATAATGGCAGCGCTCAGGGCTCATGATGCACAGGTCGCATTGCGCCAGTTTTTGCATGCAGGGGTAGCAATAACCTTGGCTGTAGCTGCTCTTGGTCTTGCGCCCGCAATGGCTGCAATGAATCGCACCCAGAAACTCCAAACGCAGCGTCTTACCGATCAGCGGATTGACCGGCAGCAGCTCGTCACCTAAGCGAAAGCTGTATTGCACCGGCGCATCTAACTGCGCCGCCATTTTACTTAGGGCGCCACGCGCCAACTCACTCATCAGTGCAGGGTATCCGAGGACTTAAACAGCAAATTAGGTATCGGCTCAGCCTTTGAGCTGCATTCCTGCGGGCCCATATAACCGGTGCGCTGTTCCTCTGGCAGGTTTTGCGTTTCCCAAGCAATTAATGCTTGCAGGGTCAGCTCTTTTTGCTCGCGCGTCAGCTTGCGGCCATCCGGCCATTTGCCGATTTCCACAGCCAGCTTGAGGCTCTGATAAATCTCTGGGGTGATGTTTTCAATCGCTTCGATAAAGGATGACATAGCGCCTCCGAATGCAAAAATGGCAGTTTACCAGCCTGTTGATTAACTAACTGCGCTGCTGACGCGCCAGCACACCGCCCACCAGCCCAGTCAGACAACCTGCTAGCAGGCCACCGACGTGCGCGGCATTGGCAATCGCGCCGAATTGCAGTAACTCAAAAATACCGGTCATGCAGATCAGCAGCCAAGCCAGCATCATCACCAGCACGCCGGGCGGCAGTCTGTAAGCGTTATTTGGGGCCAGCCGCTGGAAGATCCAGCAATGCCCGAGCAGCCCGTAAAGCACCCCAGACAAACCGCCAAATAGCGAGGGACCCGCATGCAGGTATTGGGCAAAATTGGCCGCCAGGCTGAATAACAGCGTCAGCACGAGCAGCGTCCATGGCCCTTGCCGCGCTTCAATGCGGCGCCCCAGCTCCCAGAACCACAGGGTATTCATCGCCAGATGCAAGATGCCAAAGTGAATCAGCATGGGTGTAAGCAACCGCCACCACTGACCGCTGGCCAAGGTGTCGCTCAGGTCACTGAAGTAGATGTAATCGCCCTGCAGACGGTAATCAACAAAGCTCAACCCGCTGACCGTCGTTAGGTTATCGCCGAGCACGGTGATGGCTGCGGCGATAAAGGTCAGCAGCAGCACGGCAGCCGTCATGCGGCTGGCGCGCAATTGCTGGGCAACGCTTGGCGCGGTGTTGGCTGCCAGAGGCAATGACTGCGCGACAGTCGCATCGCCGTGCGGATAACGCGCATAGAGCGCGCGCACGTGCTCAGCTAACGACTCTTCAGGCACCCAGAGCACCTGCTCACCCGCCTCCTCCGCCACGCGATGGGGCACCTGCAAACGCTGCAACAGTTCGATAAAACCACTTAGGTCAACCTGTTCAGGCAGGCGCATGGCCGCTATTGCACTCATGGTCGCGCCTCTGAGCTGTCGACATTTACCCAAATAAATTTATTGGGCTCTAGGCGTGTTTCTTGATCGAGGCGATAAGCGACCAGCTTACCGTTGAGCACGGCGCTGTAATCCAAGCAAGCCAAGTTGCTGCGAATCGGCGCGGGTTCGCCGCTGCGCCAATAGTGACCGACAAACAGCAAAGGCTGATCGGCCGGGTATTTGAGCAATTGGATTTTTTGCGACTCACTGAGCGGCATCTGCGCTGCAAGTTCCGGCAGGGCATCGGGCTGAAAAACGATATCGCCGTAGGTTTGTGGGTCTTCTTCCCAAAACTTGGTGCGAAAGTGCGCACGGGTAAAACCGTCATCACTGGTCAGGGTCATACCGTGCGGCAGGCGCATGTCAGTGCCGCGTAACAGACGGTCCAGCGCAGTTTTGGCAAAACTGCCATACACCGCAGCGGCTTGGATAAAATGTTCATCAATACAACCATCGGCAAACTGCGCACGCAGTGGATGGATCAAGCTGTCATCCCAGCAGGCATGTACCACGCGGAAATGCCCGGCATCGATAAACAGTGGCAACTCATAAAACCAATCAAGAAATGCCTGCCATTCGCTCGGATAAGCCTCGAACTGCTGCAGCGTTTCCTTGATCAACCGGGCATGTCGTGGCGTGTGCTCACGAACAAACTGCCCGCCACTGCCGGGCGCTGCCGGGGTACTCCAGGCCAGCGCATTGAATTCGTGGTTGCCCATGATGCACAGCGCCTGGCCAGCTGCGACCATATCGCGCACCAAATGCAGCGCCTCACGAATACGCGGCCCACGGTCGACCAGATCCCCAAGGAAAATCGCCATCCGCTCAGGGTGACGCCAAACACCTGCTTGTCGGCGATAGCCCAAAAGAGTCAACAGATGTTCCAGGGTTTTCGCGCAGCCATGAATATCGCCGATCAGATCGTAACCACGCGCAGGGTCAAGGTGCATTATTCTCCCCCGCCGAGCCGGCTACCCCAACCCAGCTTGTTGCGGCAGACCTCATAGAAATTATGATCAAGAGGGTGAATCAGACGCAGCTTTTGCGGCCGTTTAGCCACGGTAATGGTGTCCCCAGGGGCGCAGGTGAAATGGTTTTGCCCGTCGCAGGAAATCAGCGGATAAATCTGTAAATCTTTAGACACCACGATTTTCAGTTCGCTGTTGCCATCCACCACAATGGGCCGACTGGACAACGTATGCGGGTACATCGGCACAATAACAATCGCATCCAACTTGGGGTGCATGATCGGCCCACCCGCAGACAGCGCATAAGCCGTCGAGCCGGTTGGCGTGGCGACGATTAAGCCGTCAGCCTTCTGACTGAGCACAAATTGGCCGTCGATATACAACTCGAACTCAATCATCCGCGTCGACTTACCAGGGTGCAGCACCACGTCGTTAAGCGCATCGCCTTGGCCGATGGGGTCACCATTGCGGCGCACTTCGGCCTCAAGCAGAAAACGATTTTCTGTCAGGTAATGCCCTTCAAGCACCTGCGCGACTTTAACTTCCAATTCGTCAGGGCGAATGTCGGTGAGAAAGCCCAAGCTGCCACGGTTTATACCCAGTACTGGCACCTTGTGCCGTGCCAACGCGCGGGCGGCGCCGAGCATGCTGCCGTCGCCGCCAACCACAATCACCAAGTCGCAGACTTCACCGAGAATTTTCCGCGAACAGGTCTGCAGGCCATGACCTGGCAGCACTTCGGCAATGGTGTCTTCGAGAATCACATGCAGGTGCCGCGCGAGCAGAAACTTCTTCAGCCGGCGAATAGTGTCGAGGGCCTGGGTGCTGCCCATCCGACCGATGATGCCGATATTACGAAATTGCTCCATGGTGCTCCCGCCAGGCTCTGTATCCAGTGATTTGGATTATGGGCGAAAGGCCATGGCAGCGGCAAACCGCTGACCGGCTAGAAGCGTTTACGCTTTCACCCGCTTGAGCCAAGCAAGGCGCTGCGTGAGCAAGAGCCTGCGGCTGGCGAAGCCAACGAACAAGCCGTCTGGACTCCCATCCAAGGCTTTTAACGCAGCAGGACCAACACGCAGCAGATCGAAATAGGCTCTACGCGCTGTGCTCTTCGCATGACGCCCCTCCCCTCACTCATTGACCTGCCCTTGCAGCTGCGCCAACCGGCCGTGCGTGATCTGGCCTGGGTACTGCTTTCGCCGCCCTTGCTGGCGCAATCACCCTGGCCGCAACGCCACCCACTCAAGGCCAGTCGCTGGAGCCAGCAACCCGACGCATTGGCTGACTGGTTAATTGGAGTGGATGCCGACAGTCACGCCCTGCAACAGTGGCTGAGCCAACGCTCGATACGTCGCCTAGGGCTTTATTACGAACGGCTTTGGCAATTTGCTTTGCATGCCGCTCCCGATATCGAGGTGGTGGCCGCCAACGTGCCTATTCGCCAACAAGGCCATACTTTGGGCGAACTGGACCTGTTGCTGTGTGATGACGAAGGCACGCACCACCTAGAACTGGCCATAAAGTTGTACTTGGGTCGGACGCAGTGCAGCGGTGTTGATCCAGCACACTGGCTCGGCCCGGGCAGCCATGATCGGCTGGATATCAAACTGGCGCATTTGGGTCAGCACCAGCTTCCACTGTCTGCAAGTGCACAGGCTCAACACAGACTGAGCGAATTAAATATTCAGCCACCACAGGCAGCGCTTTGGCTGGCGGGCTATCTGTTTTATCCCTGGCAGCAAGCCTTTGCCGCGCCGCGTGGGGGTAACCCGGTACATTTGCGTGGGTATTGGTTACACCGTGCAGACTGGACCTCGTTTGTAAGGCGAGATCAAGGTCGCTGGCAGCCGCTGCCAAAGTCAGCGTGGTTAGCACCGGCGCGGATTGAAGAGGAGCATCTATGGACGCGCGAGCAATTCAGCCAATGGCTCGCCGCATTGCCAAACGAGGCTAACGCACAGTTACTCGTGCGCATGGTTGAAGGCCCGCAGCACAGTTGGCTGGAAGCTGAGCGGGTATTTTTGGTTAATGATCGCTGGCCGGCACAGCCGACCGATTAACACGAAACGTTCACAGGCTGCGCTCGGTGCGCCCGCCCGAACGCGCCAGATAACCCGAGCCACTCTCACACATCAGCCCATCGCGCTGCACGGCCGGTAACGCATCGACGCCATCGCGAAGTGCGTAAGCGCTGTAACCCAACTGCGAAAGCAGAAACACCGCACTGGCACTGCGCTTACCACTGTCGCAGTAACACAGGTAGGTGCGCGTTTTATCCAGTAAGCGGGCTTTTAAGCGCAGCAATTGCAGCGGCATGTTCAGGGACTGCAACGCATGGGCTCGCTCGTACTCTTCCTGCAGGCACACATCTAGCCATTGCGCCCCCGCCGCCAGTAGCCGCGACGCTTCACCCAACGACACCTCGTTGACCACCGGCGCTTTGAGTAGGGCGAAGAAGTCCTGGCGGTCCAGTCGCATTACCGCTCCGTCTTCCAACATGGTCACGGTGGCATTGCGTGGGCTATCAGCCAGCAGGGCTTCTTCACCAAAACAGGCGCCAATCTCCAGCTCAGCCAACACCTGCTGAGCACTGCCCGCGCCGCGAATCACCTCGGCGCGACCATGCTTAAGGAAGTAGCAACTGTCGCCGATATCACCTTCCTGCAACACCGTACTGCCCGCCACTAACTCGATACGCTGTAAACGCTCGAGCATGGCGCGTACGTTGGACGGCGGCACCTTGGCAAAAAGCGGGTTTTCCAACAGGCGTTCCAGCCATTCGACTTCGGCATGGTTTTGCCCCAGCTCCAGCAACAGGTCCTGATAAGCCAAGCGCCAAGTCAGCAACCGGTTGAGGGTGGCGGTATCCAGTGCCAGCACGCTTGCATCGGTCAGGGCGCGAGCCTCATGCAAACGCGGCAGACTCGGCGACAACGGATGGCAGCTGGCCTCACTGCCCGCTTGCAAACGCTGCTCCTGACCATCAACCGATTGCAGGCGTAATGTGCCGGCCAGCAGGTAGTAGGTCAGGCGCGCCTGATCCCCCAGACGAAACAATAATTGCCCTGCCAGTAACGGCTGCGGGACTAATTGCCCACGCAACTCACGCCACTGCTGCTCCGACAACACATTAAGTGGCGTCAGGCTGCGCAACTGCTCGGGGTTAAGGGGTTCGCTCATGGAATATCCAGGCTCCGCTGGTGAAGTTCAGTCTAGCCATGTTCGGCCTGTGCAGGCTGCGACAATGCCGCAGCACGGCCTTGCAGCCCGCCCGTATGGACAAATACCACGCGGCTGCCGCGAGCAAAGTAACCGGCCTCGACCTGCTGGCGCAACGCCATTAACGCTTTGGCGGTATACAACGGCTCCAGCAGGACGCCACTTTGCGCCTCAGCTGCCTGCATAAAATTGAGCAAATCAGCATCCACCTTGGCAAAGCCACCGCGGCTGGCCGCCTGCAACTGATAACGCCCTACGGGCAGCTCGGCAGCGTGCACAATCGCCTGCACGTTTTGCTCGACGCCATGGTCAACCGGCACGGCTAATGCGGCATACACCGGGTGCGCCGCCGCTTCAGCCAAAAGCAAGCCGGCTAACGTGGTGCCCGTGCCAGCAGCCAGCCACCAGGCGTCATAATCCGTCCAGCCGACAGCAGGCAGTTGCTCGCGAACCTGCCTTACCAAGTCCATGCAGCCCAGCGCACCTGGCAGGCCACCGCCGCCCTCAGGTAGCGGATAGAAACCGGGATAATCGGCCTGCCAAGGTAACCAGAAACCCGGCGCATGCCGGGCTCGATAGCCGGCGTAGCCCAGCCAATGTACCTGCATGCCAAAGGCCTGCAGGTCATTCACGGTCGAAGTCTGCTGCGCATGCCCACGCAGAAGTCCGACAGTCGGGAAATTGAAGCGTTTACCGGCAGCCGCTAGCGCGTGCAAATGGTTGGAATGGGCACCACCGAGGCTGATAACGCCTAAAGCGCCGCTCGCTTCGGCTGCACGCAAATGCTCGGAAAGCTTGAACCATTTATTGCCACTGATCAGTGGATCAAGCAGATCCAAGCGCAACACCGCCAGCTCGACCCCGGCGGCGGCTGACCAATCCAGCTGCAAGGGTTGTAAAGGGGCGCTTGGTGCCCAGTCAGGCAGGACAACAGACAAGGTTAACTGACAGTGCGTAGGCGACTGCTGGCTTTGTGCCGCGTGCAGCAATTAGATTGCCCTGAGGCGAAACGACTGGGCGAATCGACACGGTCAATCGGGATGGCGCAGCGCTCGCCGCTCGGCAGCAGAGCCTCACAACTGGGTTGCTGGTAGTGCGCCAGCCAGTGACGGTATTGCTCTTCGCTGACAAAACATTTGCCGGCGGCGTAGGCCATTGGGTTGTCTTGGTAGGCGGCGATATCTTGCAAGGCAATGGTCAGATGGCCGGCACCTGGGTGATACACCACAAATACCACGCCAAGCTTGGCCAACCGCTCAAGGATCTGCTCACCGCCTTGGCTGGCTAAGTCAGCATAGGCGCGCTTGAGGCGAGTGATTTCTTGCAGCGCCTGGGTGTCTTGTTCGCCGCGATAGGCTAACTCGACATCGCGAATGGCAATTTGCTCTTTGTATTCGGCCACCGCAGAGACGATTTTGGCCTGCATTTCACCTTCGTACTGCGCCCGCAGGCTGTCACTGTCACTGCGGCCAACACGCTCTAGGGCGCGCAATTGTTCGGTCATTTTCTCCCGTGAGGTCTGGAAGTTCGCCGCCTGAGCCGCCAGTTGCGCCTTAAGCGCGGCGTTGTGTTCTTCCTGCTGGCGCAGCGTTTGCTGCAGGCTGTGGATCTGCGCCTGCAAACTGCTGCCCTGCTGCTCGCTGGCCAACTTAAATTTAGCCAGTTCATCTTCGTATTGTTGAGTCAGGCTGCTGATGCGTAAACGCTGCTGCTTAATCAGCTGCGCCGCTTTTGCGCGTTGTTCCTGGTCTAGCTTTTCATTGGCTTTGGCGGCTTCATCTTGGCCAGGATCGGGGGCGTACCATTTGTCCTCAGCGGCCATTTGCAAGCGCTCTAAGGAAACTGCTTGAGCATTTTCGTCTTCAACCAGCAAACCCAAGCTGTTGCGTTTGGCCACGTCGCGCAGCAGCGCAAGATCGTTATTGCCTGGAGTCAGGCTGGGGTCCCAGAGGTGCATCTGGTGCCAAGACACTGGGCATTGGCTGCGGCAGGCTAGGCGGATCGGTCCAGCGCCTAAATCAGGACCACGGCCCGCGCGCTCGGCCAGCGCCTGTAACGGAATATTCCAGCCAGAATCTGGCGCGCCCTTCTCATCGAAATCCAGGTAGAAAAACACCAACGCTTTGATCAGCAGGCGCGGGTTGATGAGCACATAAGCCACGCGCATTTGCTGGTCGGCAAACTCTGGCATATTGACGACGCCATCGAGCAGGGCTTCAAACTCGGGGAAAAACATTTGCTTGCAGATGCCGCCGCGCTCACTGAAGAACATTACGGCCTCAACCATCTGCGGCTTATTCTGCATGCTCATCGGTTTTCCTCTTGGCCGAAACGGGTGCCCCGCTCAGCGGATGACATATCCTGCCTATGCTGCGCAAAAATTGGCACATATAGCAAGACTGCCAATATCCTGACAGGCCAACCGTACCTTGAAATTCAGGTACGAAAACCTTGTCGAGCAAGTCTAGGGGAAAACCTACGCCCCGCATTGTGACTGGGTTGGCAGTCACCCAGCCAGCCAACCGATAAAAACGTTCGGCTGGGCGAAACTGTGATGGGTTTGGTGCAACGTTTCAGCCTTTGGCGGCCTTGAGAAAAGGCGCAAGCCGCCGACCCATTTCTTCACCTAAGGCTTGTAAGCCGCTCATGGGGCGAATCATCACCTCGAACTCGATGATTTTGCCGGCCTCATCGAAGCGGATCATGTCGATCCCTTTGAGCTCACGCTCACCGACCTTGGCGCTGAACTCCAGCACCACACTGAGGCCATCAGCGCTGGCCAGCTCGCGGTGGTAGGCAAAATCGATAAACACCTTGCTGACGGTATTTAGAATTAGCGAGACCACTGGCGCACCGGCATAGGGATTAAAGGCCATGGGCGAGCGAAACACTGCCTGCGGGTGTAAAAGCTCTGGCAGCTTGCTGAGGTTGTTGTTTTGCATCAGTTCATGCCACTGCGCAAGCGTTGCAGCGGCGGCTGATTGAAGATGGGCAGCACTGGTCACGGCGTTCTCCTTGTTATTCTGGGCCACATACAAAACGCCCCGCACTGGGCGGGGCGTTGCGTACTCAGAGTTCAGCGGCGAGGCGTGAACCTTGGTTGATCGCCCGTTTAGCGTCCAACTCACCCGCCACATCCGCACCGCCGATCAGGTGCACATTCTGTCCGGCAAGCTCAAGGCCTTCCTGCAGCTCGCGCAACGGGTCTTGGCCGGCGCAGACGATGACCGTATCAACCGCTAGCAGCTGCTGCTCGCCACCGGCGATGCTGATATGCAGGCCTGCATCGTCGATTTTCAGGTATTCGACCGAATTGAGCATTTGCACGTTCTTGTTCTTCAGGCCGGTGCGGTGAATCCAGCCCGTGGTTTTACCCAAGCCATCACCGACCTTGGTTTTCTTGCGCTGCAGCAGGAACACTTCACGCGGCGAGGGGTGCGGCTGCGCTTGAATACCCGCCACACCACCGCGCGCTTCCAGCGAGCCATCGATGCCCCACTCCTTCCAGAACGCCTCACGATTGAGGCTGGTCGCCTCGCCCTGATGAGTGATGAACTCGGAAACGTCAAAACCAATGCCACCTGCACCAATCACCGCGACCTTCTGGCCGACCGGCTTACGCAGCAAAATGGCATCTAGATAACTAATAACCTTGGCATGCTCGATACCTGGGATAGGCGGTGTACGCGGCACGATGCCTGTGGCCAGAATAATTTCATCAAAACCACCTTTGCCCAGATCTTCAGCTGAAACACGGGTGTTTAAACGAAGATCAACGCCGGTGGTTTCAATCTTGCGCTTAAAGTAACGCAGCGTTTCAAAGAACTCTTCTTTGCCTGGCACACGCTTGGCCACGTTGAACTGCCCGCCAATTTCACTCGCCGAATCAAAAAGAGTCACGCTGTGGCCGCGCTCAGCCGCCACAGTAGCAGCGGACAAACCAGCAGGACCCGCACCGACCACTGCAATTTTCTTCACGGCGGTGGTCGGGATGTAATTGAGTTCCGTCTCGTGACAGGCGCGCGGGTTAACCAGGCAGCTAGTTAACTTGCCGCCGAAGGTGTGGTCCAGGCAGGCCTGGTTGCAACCGATGCATGTGTTGATCTCATCACTGCGGCCTTCGGCAGCCTTATTAACGAACTCCGGGTCAGCCAGAAATGGCCGCGCCATTGAGACCATGTCAGCGTCGCCTTCGGCCAATACCTGCTCAGCGATTTCCGGGGTGTTGATACGGTTGGTGGTGATCAGCGGAATGCTGACTTCGCCACGCAGTTTGGCCGTGACCTTGGTAAACGCGGCACGCGGCACCTTGGTGGCAATGGTCGGGATACGCGCTTCGTGCCAGCCGATACCGGTATTGATCAGCGTGGCGCCGGCTTTCTCGATGGCTTTGGCCAGAAGAACAATTTCATCCCAGGTGCTGCCACCTTCGACCAGATCAAGCATCGACAGGCGATAAATGATGATGAAGTTCGGGCCGACGGCTTCACGCACACGGCGGACGATTTCAACCGGTAGGCGCATGCGGTTTTCGTAGCTGCCGCCCCAGCGATCGGTGCGGTGGTTAGTGTGGGCAGCGAGGAACTGGTTAATGAAATACCCTTCCGAACCCATGATCTCAACGCCGTCGTATTCGGCCTGCTGGGCCAGTACGGAGCAGTTGATAAAGTCAAGAATCTGCTTCTCGATGCCTTCCTCGTCCAGCTCGCGTGGCTTGAACGGGTTGATCGGTGCCTGAATCGCACTTGGTGCGACCGATTTAGGGCTGTAGGCATAACGGCCAGCGTGGAGAATCTGCATGCAGATTTTGCCGTCTGCCTCGTGCACGGCACGGGTGACAATTTTGTGTTTTTCCGCTTCTTCAGGGGTGGTCAGCTTGGCTGCACCGGAATACACACCGCCCTCATCATTCGGGCCAATGCCGCCCGTGACCATCAAGCCGACGCCGCCACGGGCGCGTTCAGCGAAATAAGCGGCCATGCGCTCAAAGCCATTGGCCTTTTCTTCCAACCCCGTGTGCATCGAGCCCATCAGGGTGCGGTTCTTCAGGGTGGTGAAGCCCAGATCGAGCGGGGCCAACAGGTGCGGGTAATGAGCAGTCATAGAACTCTCCACATCGGGTGTTTGTATTTCACGGAAGCGCTGCCACCTCTTAAAGGGCGGCAGTCGATATGGCTTAGACGATAATCAGCCGGATCGAACCTCTCAATGACTTAAAGTGACAACTTACTGACCATAAACAACAGTAACGCTTGGCAACGTCCCGAGGCTTACCTACCCTGCAGCGTGTTGAGCACCCTCATACCGCCTTAAGCAGGCACGCACCGGACGCTGAACGAACAATGCAAAACATGCGAGTCAAACTCGGCGACCTGTCGGTTGGTTTTGTCGCAAGCCTGGCTGATGCCATGCGCAGCTGCGGCAAAGATCCGCTGCCCTTGCTGGAACGCTTCGGCTTAGACGCCGCGAGGCTTGCCGAGCCGCGTGCACGCTTGTCCATCCCGCGCTATATGCGCCTAGGCCACACCGCCATTCAGCAATGTGACGAGCCAGGCCTTGGGTTATTGATGGGGCAAGTCAGCCGTTTGAGCCAGGTCGGCCTGGTCGGCGTAACGGCCGCACAAGCGCCAACTGTGCGGGAAGCGGCGCGCGCGCTGATCCGCTTCGAGCCGTTGTATGCCGGCAATTATCGAGGCCAGTCGAGCCTGCATGAAGATCATCAGGGCGCTTGGCTGCGGTTTTACTCAATCAGCCCCTACAACGCTTACAACCGTTTTGTGGTTGATTCAGTGCTGGCCAGTTGGGCGCAACAACTGAGCGCACTGGCGCAGCAGGCAATGCCGGTTGAGAAAGTACAGATCGAATTCTCAGCGCCTGACTATGCAGGGCAATACGCAGCGCTGTTTGCCTGCCCGGTGGAGTTTGCCAGTGAACATAATCAGCTGCGTTTGAACCAACCGAGCCTGAACCTGCGCAACCCGCAACACTGCCCCGGCACTTGGCGGCATTTACTGGAAATATGCGAACAGGAACTGCAGCAGCTAACCCACACACGCAGCTTGCGCGAGCGCATCACCCAACTGCTTGGGCCACTGCTGCATGGCCGCGAGCCGGATTTGGCAGAAGTCGCGGCGCGCTTGCAACTGCCAACCTGGACCCTACGGCGCAAGTTAGCCGAGGAAGGCACGCAGTTTCGTAGCATCCTCAACGACACTCGCCGCGATCTGGCCATGGCCTATATCCGCGACACCGAACTGGCCTTCGGCGAAATCGCGTACCTGCTGGGCTTTGCTTCAGCGGAAGCCTTTCAACGCGCGTTTAGACGCTGGAATCAGCAAACCCCCGGCGAATATCGACGGGCGCAAAAGCGGGTGAATTAAAGCTCGGTGGCGTCTTCTTCCAGCTCAGGCACATCAAGCTCAACAGAACGCGCATCGAGCAGCTCTTCTTGATAATCATCCATTGCCTTCTCCTTACTCAAGTCAGTTGAGCGGCGCGCAGTGATCGAAGCAGCGCGCTTGCTAATCAAGCTAGAGCATGTGTGTGAAGGCAAGATGACAGTTTGTCGCGTGCAATAAAAAACCCTCAGGTATCACTACCTGAGGGTTTCGTATTTGGCGCAGCGGACGGGACTCGAACCCGCGACCCCCGGCGTGACAGGCCGGTATTCTAACCGACTGAACTACCGCTGCGTGTCGGTGGACTTGCGTCCATGTAGCTCTTGCTTCATCTGACAGATAAGCCTTAGCTTTTCTGCCTCATGTCGAGTGAACTCAACATGGAAATATGGCGCAGCGGACGGGACTCGAACCCGCGACCCCCGGCGTGACAGGCCGGTATTCTAACCGACTGAACTACCGCTGCGCGTCGGTGGACTTTCGTCCGATTCACAAGAGTGGTGGGTGATGACGGGATCGAACCGCCGACCCGCTGCTTGTAAGGCAGCTGCTCTCCCAGCTGAGCTAATCACCCGCTGCTTGCGAGGCGCGAAATCTACGCAAGGGCCGCATCTAAGTCAATACCCTGCTTCAAGTTTTTCTAAAAAAGCAGATAAATCGCCAGCACCCTGAGGCGCAGATACGCCACCCGCCCGACTCGCTACTGCGCCACCTTCAGGCTCAACCGTGCGGCCACCTGGTTATCTGCCGCGCGATCCAGCCCTGCTTCAGCGATTTGCACGCCCTGCGCTTGCAGCATGGTGAACCAGCGCAGCAGCTGAGCAAAGGGCGCCGGTTGCAGGTTGAGCTGCAAGGCACCGTCACCGGCATTATCCAGCCGTTCGATACTCAAGCCCTGCGCCGCGGCGGTAGCCGTTACCAGCCCTTGCAGCCGGGCCGGATCAACACTGGCCTGCGGCGCGCTGGCAAGAGTGCGCGCGGCGGGGGCTTGGCTGTGCAGGTAGGCATTCAGTTCACGTTGCGCCTCGAACGAAGCACGCGCCGCCAACAAGCGCTGTTGCGTTGGCTGCCAAAGCATCACATACAGCAGCACCAACACTAAAAACCCAGCCAAGCTGGCCAACGATAGCCGCTCACGTGGCGCCAAGGCTCGCCAACGCTGCGCCAGCAACGAACTCTCCAGCTGCGCGGTAAACCCTTTATTTTGCGAAAGCATATTCATCCCCCGATCACCACGCGCGCGCTGACGCGTGCACCTTCTCGGCTGGCCGAACCCAGCTGCACAGCCAAACCGCTTTCCTGCAAGCGCTCACGCAGACGCTCCAACTCGGCAAACCCGGCGGCCTGCACCTGCAGGGCCAGATCACCACGCGCCTCGCTGAAATCCACTTGGCTGATCTGCACGTATCCACCCTCGGCTGCTACTGCCCCGCTGACCTGAGCCAGCAAGCCAAGCAAACGGCTTTGCCCGCTGCCACTGCTGGTCTGCAGGTGCTGATCAAATTGTGCACGCAGATTGACCAGCTTGCTGTCCTGTGGGAACAGCTTTTGGTACAGCGCGGCGCTGGCGGCGGCGTACTCATTAGCTTGGTGTTGCAAATGCCAACCTTGAGCCAGATTGAAGCCCCACTGCAGCACCAGCCACAGACCAACCAGCCCGAGTAAAGGCTGCCAGCGTTGCCAATGACCTTTACTGCTGTGCCCGGCGAACTCGCCCTGTGCGAGGTTATTGTGCAGCGACTGCTGCGCCAGCCACACGAAAGGCTCGGTTACAGGCAAGCACTCATCCACCGGCTGCGGCACCAAATGCTGCGGAACACACCACGCGATCTGCGGGTGCGCGCACAAAGAACTCAGTTGCGGCCAATCCTGCGCGTGGACGGCCATGCGCGTGACATTCTCGCCGCCTATTAACCAGCGGCCATAGAGCGGCAAAAGTGCAGTCCCAGGCCCAGGCAATAGGTCCGCATCCACAGCTATCGCCTGAGGCGCCGTGGGGCATAACGCCAGCCAGGCCGCTAACCAGCTGCGGCGCACGGCAAACACCCGGTGACGACCATCAGCCAGCTGCTCACCTAAAGCCAGATGCATTAACTCAACATCCTCGGCGAATAACTCTTCCACCGCAAACGGCAACGCCTGACGCAACCAGCGCGCTTTACGGGTCGGCAAGTTGACTGCACAGGCGGTCACCGCTTCGACGGGCATAACCAAGGTCCAATTACCGGCAAGCTGCACCAGCACTTGGCTGAATGTAAGAGATTCGCTTATGCCATCGGCAACCCGCTGCACAGTTAGCGCTGCCTGCGCACCCGCACAGGCAGCGGGCGGCAAAAATACAAAGGTTTGACTCATGGTTCGACTTCCTCAACGGGCACCAGCAGCATCCCGCTCTGCCCTAAATCACGCGCTAACACATACACCTGACCATCACTGGCGCGTTGCAAGGTGCTGCGCAAAACCTGACGGCGCTCACCCACAGTCACGTCGCTTAGCACCTGAAAATACTGACTGCCCACCGCCAAACCCTGGCTCTGCACCTGAGGCCCACTGAGCTGAGCTAAAAAACTCGCCACGTCGCGGTAACTCTCAGCACCACGCGCTGCAACCAGCCCTTGCGCCATGCTTAGCGACAGCCCGTCTGCCAAACTGGCCAACACCCGCGCACTGGCGGTATTGACGTTAAGCGTGGCATCCGCTGGCAAGGCGCTGACATACGGCGACAAGCGCTGGTAATCCGCCGCAGTCATCTCCAGCAACAGGCGCAGTTCGGAAATATCTGTTAATTCGCGGTTGGCCGCGCGATAAGCCGGTTTCGCGAGCAGGTACTGATTGTCTTCGGCGCCATAACCGCCGCTGGGTTGATCATCAGCATCCAACCAGTCCTGCAAGCGTTCGGCATAGGGCGCGTTGATCTGCAGACCCAGCAGCAGGCGGCGTAGCTGCGCCAACGCAGCTTCATTGGGCTGGCCCTGACGCAACAGGCTGTTGAGGTTGAAGCGCCCGCTCGGGTCGCTGATCTGCACGCGCAAAGCGCCGCCCTCATCCAAAGCAAAGGGCGCGCGGGTCGCCGCCCACACTTCGCCCAAATGATCGATTGGCGCGCGCGGGTCACCCTGGCGTAGATCACGTTGCAGAATGGCCTTGGCTAACGTCTCGCCACCCAGTGCGTAATGCCAGGCTTGGCGCACATGCAGTTGATTGGCGCTGCTGCGGATCGACAGCTGTTGCCGGGCGATGATCCCGGCGCTGACCACCGTGACCACCGCCACCACCAGCAAGACGGTGATCAGCGCCATGCCGCGCTGACGGTTCATGACGGCGGCTCCACGGCCGCTTCATCGGAAAGCTCGGCCGATTCATCAGGATTTTGTCCCGGCTCCAGCGCCAAGCGCGCTGGTAAGCCTTCAGGTAAACGCAGCAAGCGGCGCAGTTCACCATAGCGGCGATGCTCCAGCACCAGTTCAATGGCCTGCGGCAACAGCTTGAGTGAAACATCCGGGTTATTGCCCAGCGGCGGCCAACTGGATTGCCAAGCACCCTGCTGATCCAAATAACGCAATTGCAGGCGCATTACCCCATCCAGCGCTTGTTGAATTTGCGGCTGACTGTCCTGCGCCTGATCCAAAACGGTCCAGTATTGGCGCTGCCACTGCTCACCACTGAGCTGCCAGCGCACCCGCTGCAAGCTGGAGCGCGGCTGATTGAGGGGATTGCGCCAACCACTGCGCGTCAGTTCTAACGCGGGGTTATCCTGGTCCTCACCGAGCAGGGCGGCGCGCGGGTCACCAAAGGGGTCGCGTGCAGGCCTGGCCTGAGCCTGCAGCACGTCACGCTCGAATGCCGCCAGCGCGCGAACCAACTCGCGCAATTGCAGCTCATGGGCGCGGGTAACTTTATCGGTTTGCAGCACGCTGTCGAGCATGCGGTAGGTGCCCAGCCCCAACAGGGCAAAAATGGCGATAGCAATCAGCAATTCGAGCAAGGTAAAGCCGCGCGTCACCCTCATGGCATCACCCCGAGAAAACCATTCAGGCTCACCACCGCACGCTCGCGCACATCCCCAGCCACAGGCCCAAGCGCCAACGGTGCGACCCACAGGGTCACGCGGCGCATATCCGCCTCGCGGGTGGCCAGCACCTCGCTTTGCCACTGCCACTGCCTGCCAGCAAATTGCACAGCGCCTGTATCCATGCCCTCGGCCACTGGGTTAGGCGCCAGTTGCAGTTCTGTTAAGCGATTATCGGCAATCCACATCGCCAAGGTTTTTTCCTCGAGGCGTGCAGCAGTTTGCACACTGCGCGCGGTGGCGGTCAGCACACTGGCGGCAACCAAGGCGAAAATAGCCAAGGCAACCAGCACCTCAAGCAAGGTAAAACCGCCACTGCGCTTCATCGGCTACTTCCGGCAGGCTGTTCAATCTCAACGCGGGGTAACTGAAAACCATCACTGACTATTTGCAGGCGCACGCCATCGGTGCGGCGCTCAGCCAGACGTAAACGGAACGGGCTGATCTCGCCGCTGGACAGCAGCAGTAACTGCGGCGTCAATGTGCTCTGGCTGGGCGTTCCACCCTCGAGCTGCGGCAGCTGCAACGCAGTACCTTCCAGATCAACGCTCAACTGCGCCCATCCAGGCAATTGATGCGGCTTGCTACTCAGCGCCTGCCAGCTCTGCTTTAGCGAGTCATAACGCAGCACTTGATAGGCCTCGCGACTGAGCAGCAGCCCATATTCTTGATTATCCAGCACTGCTTCCTCAGCCAGCACGCCTATCAGCCCCGCCAGCCGCTCGGCTTCGTTGTGCAGCTCGCGACTGGGACCGGCGATGCCGACGCTGAGCACGGCAATGCCGATCAAGCTGCCAAGAATCACCAGCACCACCAGCAGCTCAATCAGGGTAAAACCCTTGGCCTGATTCGGTCGCTGGCGCACGGGAATCAGAGGTCCCAATTACCGATATCAGCATCATTGTCGCTGCCGCCATCTTTGCCATCTGCGCCCAGCGAATACAGGTCGAACGCGCCCTTGGTGCCGGGAGCGAGGTATTGATAAACATTGCCCCAGGGGTCAATCGGCAGACGCTTGAGGTAACCGTCGCGGTTCCAGTTTTTTGGCTGCGGATTGCCCGATGGTTTTTTCACCAGCGCCTCTAACCCTTGCTGGGTGCTGGGGTAGGCGTAGTTGTCCAATTTGTACATATCCAGCGCAGCGGCGACCGCTTTGATATCACCCTTGGCCACGGTGATCTTGGCCTGATCAGGGCGACTCATCACCTGCGGCACCACCAGCGCGGCGAGAATGCCGAGAATCACCACCACCACCATGATTTCAATCAGCGTAAAACCCTTCTGCGTCGTGTTCACTGCTTACCCCACCAATTGGTTCAACGAAAGAATCGGCAGCAGAATGGCCAGTACGATCACCAGCACCACCGCGCCCATAAACACCAACATAAACGGCTCAAACAGCCCGACCAGCAGGGCCACCTGAGCACTCAGGTCGTTTTCCTGATTGCGTGCAGTGCGTGCCAGCATTTGGTCCAGCTCACCGGAGCGTTCGCCGCTGGCAATCATGTGCAACATCATCGGCGGGAACTGCCCACTGGCTTCCAACGAGCGGGTCAGGCTGCCGCCCTCGCGGACCTTTTGCGCAGCAATCACCACGTCAGCACGGATCACCCGATTGGCGATCACCTGCGCACCAATCCCCAGCGCCTCCACCAACGGCACACTGCTGCGGGTCAGAATCGCCAAAGTCGAGGCGAAACGTGCGCAGTCAGTGGCGCGAATCAGCCGCCGCACCAACGGAACACGCAAAAGAAAACCATGCCAGCGCGCCTTAACGGCGTCATCGCGCAGCGCCCAGCGCAAGGCAAATACCGCCACTGTCGCTAAAATAACTGCCAGCCAGCCCCAGCTCTTGACCCAATCACTCAAGGCAATCAGGCCACGGGTCAGCGCCGGCAACTGCTGGCCTGAGTCGATAAACACCCGCACCACATCCGGCACAACGTAGCCGAGTAGAAAACCGACGATCAGCAAGGAAGCGCACATCAAAATCAACGGATAAAGCAGCGCCAGCTGGATTTTCTGCCGCGACTGCTGGCGCTGCTCTGTGTAATCAGCCAGTTGTTCCAGCACCGGGCCGAGATGACCCGCATGCTCACCCGCAGCCACAGTGGCGCGGTATAGCTCGGGGAACGCTGAAGGGAACTCTTTCAGGCTACTGGCTAAATCATGGCCTTCCAGCACACGCGCCCGCACCGCCAGCAACATACTTTGAATACGCGGCGAACTGGCCTGAGCGGCTGCCGCACGTAAAGATTCTTCAATCGGCAACGCGGCCTGCACCAGCGTCGCCAACTGGCGAGTAATCAACGCCAGATCACTGGCAGAAATACCCCGGGCAAAACTGAAGTGCGAACCTGCGCCGGCATGTTCTCGGGTGCGAGTGGCTTTCACATCCAAGGGCGCCAGTTGCCGCTCACGCAGCATTTGCCGCACCTGACGGGCGCTGTCGGCTTCCAGTACGCCTTTCTGCTGGCGGCCGTTACCGTCCAAGGCCAGGTATTCGAAGGCGGCCATTATGCTTTCCTGCTCATTCTTCGCGTGTCACGCGCAGCACTTCTTCGACCGTGGTCGCGCCTTCCAGCACTTTGCGCCGGCCATCCTCACGAATGCTCGGGCCAAGCGTGCGGGCGTGACGGGTCATGTCCTGCTCGGAAGCGGCGTTGTGAATCAGCGTGCGCAGATGCTCATCGAACACCACCAGCTCGTAAATACCGGTACGGCCGCGATAACCCTGTTGATGACACTCAACACAGCCGCGGGCGTGATACAGGGTCGGCGGTGTTGCAGCATCTAGTCCTAGTAACGTGCATTCAGCGCTATCCGCCTGATAGGCCTGCTTACAGTGCGGACACAGCACGCGCACCAAGCGCTGGGCGAGTACGCCGAGCAAAGATGACGACAACAAAAACGGCTCAATGCCCATATCCACCAGGCGGGTGATTGCGCCAATCGCGCTATTGGTGTGCAAGGTCGAGAGCACTAAGTGGCCGGTCAATGAGGCCTGCACAGCGATCTCGGCGGTTTCTTTATCACGAATCTCGCCGACCATCACCACGTCGGGGTCTTGACGCAAAATGGCGCGCAGACCGCGGGCGAACGTCATCTCAACTTTGGCATTGACTTGAGTCTGGCCGATGCCTTCAAGGTGATACTCAATCGGATCTTCGACGGTAAGAATATTGCGCGTGCGGTCATTCAAGCTGACCAAGCTGGCGTACAGCGTGGTGGTTTTGCCTGAACCGGTAGGCCCGGTGACCAGCAAGATGCCATGAGGCTTGCGCACAGTGGCTTCCATCAGGTCGCGGTCGCGGGCGCTCATGCCCAAGTGTTGCAAATTCAGACGGCCGGCCTGCTTGTCGAGCAAACGCAACACCACCCGCTCACCGTTGGCCGAAGGCAAGGTCGAGACCCGCACATCCACCTCACGGCCGCCAACTTTCAGGGAAATCCGCCCGTCCTGCGGAACGCGCTTTTCAGCAATATCCAGGCGCGCCATCACCTTTATTCTTGAGACCAGCAGCGCTGCCAACTCGCGCTTAGGCTCCAGCACTTCACGCAGAATACCGTCCACGCGAAAACGCACGACGAGACGTTTCTCGAAGGTTTCGAGGTGAATATCTGAGGCATTTTCCTTGATCGCCTCACCGAGAATGGCATTGATCAAGCGAATAATCGGCGCGTTGTCTTCCTGTTCCAGTAGGTCTTCGGTTTCTGGAATCTGCTCAGCCAAGGCGGCAAGATCGAGGCTACCGCCAATGTCTTCGGCCAACTGCATGGATGCTGAATCGTGCTGATAAGCCTTGGCCAGGGCTTGCTCGAAGGCATCAGGCGACAATGATCGCAGCGGTAACTGCACCCCGGCAAAACGCTGCGCTTCAGCCAGCGCAACTAAATCAGCACCCACACGGTAGGCTAGCGCTGGCAGGCCATCGGCCGTGAGCAGCACCACGCCATGACGCTTGGCAAAGCTAAAAGGCAAACGCCTTGCGGGTACGTCTATAAGCAACGCATTCATTCGTAACAGGCCTTAGACACAGTAACTCGGCGGCACGCACGCGCCACAGGGCGAATGCTCAACGTCAGGGGTTCTGCGGATTAATTGTTATAAGCGGCTCGTGCTGAAGCGAAAAACAACACTATCTTTAGCACATTGAGCGAAGCGAAACACTACCCCAGGCGGGGGCTGTCAAATGCCCGGTAACTGTTTATTATCAGTGCGCTAAGCGCCACATAATAAAAAGTTCTGGAGTGACGCCACTTGCCTCTTTTGGCTTCCCAGCATTGGCTGCAGCGTTATGCCATCACACTGGTGGGCCTTGCGCTGGTAACCGCTATGAGCGTAAGCCTGGCCTGGCAGAGCGCCGATTGGCTGCGGTTGTTGCGTGCGCCGGTGACTGTCAGCAACAACAGTGCGAACCCATCTGCAGTACCGGCGCAAAGCGCTGAGATTAGCCAATTGTTCGGCAACAACGTTACCAACAATGACCTCGCCCCCAGCACTACCCTGCGCCTGACGCTGTTGGGCAGTTTTGTGCACGCCGACCCCAAACGCTCCAGCGCCATCATCCGCAGCGAAGGCAGCACTGCACAACTCTACAGCGTCGATGGCGAAATCAGTAATGGCGTGCGCTTGCATTCAGTGGCGGCTGATCGTGTTGAATTGATCCGCAATGGCCGTCGCGAGAGCCTGGCTTTTGCGCTTAACAGCTCGCCTGCGGGCACCCTCAAAAACAGCGCGCCGCAAGCAGCCGTTGACCCTGTTGAACAGCTGAGCGAGATGCAATCGGATGACCTCAGTCAACTGCGCGAGCGCATGGACGCGCTGCGCCAGCAAATGCAGGACTCAACCCTCTTGCCTGACGCTGCAACCTCCACCAAACAGACCACGGAAAACAACTGACACGATGACCCCGACTCTCTCGCGCCTTACCTTTGCCCTATTGGCTGCGGGTCTCGCCTGCAGCGCGTTGCCGGCGAGCGCCGCTGTGACAGCCGTGGCGCCGAGCGCCAGCCAGCAGGAAGAAAGCTGGACTATCAACCTTAAGGGCGCCGATATCCGCGAGTTTATCGACCAGGTGGCGCACATCAGCGGGCAAACCTTTGTCGTCGATCCACGGGTCAAGGGCCAGGTCAGCGTGGTATCCAATAGCCCACTGACGTTAAGTGAGGTCTATCAACTGTTTCTCTCGGTGATGGCCACCCACGGTTTTAGCGTGATCACTCAGGGTGACCAAGCGCGCATCGTGCCCAACGCTGAGGCCAAGGCCGACGCTGACGCTGGCCGTCCGGCACCGGACCGTTTGGAAACTCGCTTGATCCAAGTGCAGCATGGTTCGGCCGCTGAATTGATCCCACTGATCCGCCCCCTGGTGCCGCAATATGGCCACTTAGCGGCAATCAGCAGCGCTAACGCGATCATCATCAGCGACCGCAGCGCCAATATCGAACGCATTGAAGATTTATTGCGCCAACTCGACCAGAAGGGCCAGAACGACTACAGCGTGCTCGACCTGCAGCATGCCTGGGTCATGGACACCGCTGAAGTGCTGCGCAACGCCGTGGATCGCGGCCAGGCCAAGGGCGCGTCCGGCACGCAAGTGATTGCCGACGGGCGCACCAATCGCTTGATTGTGCTCGGCCCACCGGCAGCACGGGCCAAGTTGCTGGCGTTGGCGCAAACACTGGACACCCCCGCCAGTCGCTCGGCCAATACCCGGGTGATTCGTCTGCGTCACGGCGATGCCAAAAGTATGGCGGAGACCCTCGGCGAGATTTCTGAAAAACTCAAACCTGAAGCAACCGGGGAAGCCACCGGCAAACCCCAAACCGTATTGATTCGCGCAGATGAAAGCCTGAACGCGCTGGTGTTATTGGCTGAGCCGGATGTGGTTGCCACGCTGGAAGATATCGTCCGTCAACTCGATGTGCCGCGCGCCCAAGTGATGGTTGAAGCGGCAATTGTCGAGGTCTCCGGCGATATCAGCGACGCCCTCGGTGTGCAATGGGCCATGGATGCCCGTGGCGGTAGTGGCGGCTTGGGCGGTACTAATTTCAGCGGTACCGGGTTATCGGTGGGTCGGGTCTTACAAGCCATCCAAGACAATAAAAACGATGTCGACAACAACACCCTGAGCAACCTGCCTGACGGCGCAATCATTGGCCTAGGTACCGACAGTTTCGGCGTGCTGGTCACCGCACTGTCAGCCAACAGCAAGAGTAACTTGCTGTCCACGCCCAGCCTGCTGACCTTGGACCACCAGAAAGCGGAAATCTTGGTCGGGCAAAACGTACCCTTCCAGACTGGCTCCTTTACCACCAGTGGTTCTGGCGCCGATAACCCCTTTACCACCATCGAACGTCAGGACATCGGCGTGACCCTAAAAGTCACCCCGCATATCAACGATGGCGCTAGCCTACGTCTGGAAATCGAGCAGGAAATATCCTCCATCGCGCCCACCAGCCAAGGGGTGAATGCGGTCGACCTGATCACCAACAAACGCTCGATCAAAAGCACCATCCTCGCTGAAAACGGCCAGGTGATAGTGCTTGGCGGCTTGATCCAGGATGACGTCACCCAGGCTGATTCGAAGGTGCCGCTGCTCGGTGATATTCCGCTGCTCGGCAGACTGTTCCGCTCGACCAAGGAAACCCGGATCAAACGCAACTTAATGGTTTTTCTGCGCCCGACGGTGATCCGCGATGCCGCCGGCATGGCCGCGTTGTCCGGCAAGAAATACAGCGATATTAGGGTGCTCGGTGATGTGCGCGAGGATTATCGACCCGGCATCCTGCCGCGCGATCCGCTGCAGCTGTTCGACAAAGCTGAAGCTGGAGCCGTCGATCTGCGCGAATAGAACAGCAAAAAATGCCCTGCTCAATTAAAAGCAGGGCATTTTTATCTACCTTAACCACCGCGTTAACGCGTCAGAGCGCCGCCAGCCCTCGGGCCAGATCAGCCTGCAAATCGACCACGTCTTCGAGGCCAACGGCAACGCGAATCAGGTTGTCACGAATACCGGCATTGGCGCGTTCAGTAGGTGTCAGGCGACCATGGGACGTGGTCGCCGGGTGGGCGATGGTGGTCTTGGTATCGCCTAAGTTGGTGGTAATGGAAATCACCCGTGTGGCATCAATAAACCGCCACGCCGCCTCTTTACCGCCCTTCACCTCAAAGCTGACCACCGCACCAAAAGCACTCTGCTGGCGTTTGGCTAACTCATGCTGGGGGTGACTGGGCAAACCGGCGTAATACACCTGCTCGATGCCCGGCTGCTGTTGCAACCACTGCGCCAGATGCAGGGCGCTGGCGCAATGCGCCTGCATGCGGATACGCAGCGTTTCCAAGCCCTTGAGGAAAATCCAGGCATTAAACGGGCTAAGTGTCGGCCCGGCGGTGCGTAAAAAGCCCACCACATCGGCCATCAGTTTGGCACTGCCGGCCAACACGCCGCCCATGCTGCGGCCCTGCCCGTCAATGTACTTGGTCGCCGAGTGCATGATGATGTCGGCGCCCAGCTTCAGTGGCTGCTGCAAGGCCGGGGTACAGAAGCAATTGTCTACCGCCAGCAATGCGCCTTTGCTGTGAGCGATGTCGGCCAAAGCGGCGATGTCCACCAACTCAGCCAACGGGTTGGAAGGCGACTCAACAAACAACAGCTTGGTGTTAGCTTTGCAGGCAGCCGCCCAGCCGTCGAGGTTGGCCAGCGGCACATAATCGACCTGCACACCGAAGCGTTTAAGGTATTTTTCGAACAGGCTGATGGTCGAACCAAATACGCTGCGAGAGACCAACACATGGTCACCTGCGCTGCACATACTCATGACCATCGCGAGAATGGCCGACATGCCCGATGAAGTCGCAACCGCTTGCTCGGCGCCTTCCAACGCGGCGATGCGCTCCTCAAAAGCGCGCACCGTCGGGTTGGTATAGCGCGAGTAGACGTTACCGGGTACTTCACCGGCAAAGCGCGCAGCGGCATCGGCGGCGCTGCGAAACACGTAGCTGGACGTGGGGTAAATCGCCTCACTGTGCTCGCCTTCTGGCGAGCGATGTTGCCCAGCCCGCACGGCTAAGGTGTCAAAGCCGACGCCTTCGAGGTCGCTGTCCAACCGCCCGGCTTGCCATTCTTGCTTCATGTTGCTACCTCAGAGCCGGGCTACACACTCAGTTGTTATAAAGATCAATAATCGCGCTGACCGCTTGGGATTTGACCTTCGACAGATCGTTGCGGGCCTGTTCAATCTTGTTCAGGTAAGCCTCGTCAACATCACCCGTCACATACTTGCCATCAAACACCGCGCAATCGAAGTGCTCGATCTTAACCTTACCGCCACCCACCGCTTCAATTAGGTCTGGCAGGTCTTGGTAGATCAGCCAATCAGCACCGATTAGCTCGGCCACCTCTTCGGTGCTGCGGTTGTGGGCAATCAGTTCGTGAGCGCTGGGCATGTCAATGCCATACACATTGGGGTAACGCACCGCAGGTGCCGCCGAGCAGAAGTAGACGTTTTTCGCACCCGCTTCACGCGCCATCTGGATGATCTGCTTACAGGTGGTGCCGCGCACGATGGAGTCGTCCACCAGCATCACGTTCTTGCCACGGAACTCCAGCTCAATGGCGTTGAGCTTCTGGCGCACGGATTTCTTCCGCGCCGCCTGCCCCGGCATGATGAAGGTACGGCCAATGTAGCGGTTCTTCACAAAGCCTTCACGGAACTTCACGCCCAAGTGATTGGCCAGCTCCAAGGCCGACGTGCGGCTGGTATCTGGGATCGGGATAACCACATCAATGTCGTGCTCAGGGCGTTCGCGCAGAATCTTATCGGCCAGTTTCTCACCCATGCGCAGGCGCGCCTTGTAAACCGAGACGCCATCCATGATCGAGTCAGGGCGAGCCAAGTAAACGTGTTCGAATATGCAGGGCGCGTATTTTGGATTGGTCGCGCACTGGCGGGTGTGCAGCATGCCGTCTTCAGTGATGTACACCGCTTCACCCGGCGCAACATCACGAATCAGGGTGAAGCCCAGCACATCCAGTGACACGCTTTCGGAGGCAATCATGTACTCCACACCTTCATCGGTGTGGCGTTGACCAAAGACAATCGGCCGGATGCCGTTAGGATCGCGGAAACCGACAATACCGTAACCGGTGATCATCGCCACCACCGCGTAACCCCCCACGCAGCGCTCGTGAACATCCGTCACGGCGGCGAAAACATCTTCCTCGGTAGGCTGCAACTTGCCGCGCTGAGCCAGCTCATGGGCGAAGACGTTGAGCAGCACTTCGGAGTCAGAGTTAGTGTTCACGTGGCGCAGGTCAGACTCGTAAATCTCCTTGGCCAGCTGCTCGACATTCGTCAGGTTGCCGTTGTGCGCCAAGGTGATGCCATAAGGCGAGTTGACGTAGAAAGGCTGCGCCTCAGCTGAACTGGAGCTGCCTGCGGTTGGGTAGCGCACATGGCCGATACCCATGTGACCAACCAGCCGTTGCATATGCCGCTGCTGAAAGACGTCACGCACCAGCCCGTTGTCTTTGCGCAAGAACAGGCGGCCATCATGACTGGTAACAATACCGGCAGCATCCTGGCCGCGGTGCTGGAGGACGGTGAGGGCGTCATACAGCGCCTGATTGACGTTCGATTTACCGACGATACCGACAATGCCGCACATGCGATGCAACCTCTACTCAATAAAACACGATAAGTCTGGATGCACTTACGGCAGTTTGGGCTGCAGCAAGGCTTCTTTGAAAGGGAATTCCACCGGCGCGCTAATACCGCTGGCGAGCCACTGACTGGAGAGACCAAGAATTAGATTCTTCGACCAGTCAGCCACCATCAGAAAATGCGGCACAAGTGTCGATTGCTGCCACCACAGGTCTTGCTGAACCGGAGCCAAACTGATCAAACCCACCAGCACCACCACCAATAAGCCACCGCGCGCCGCGCCAAAGACCATGCCGAGGAAACGGTCAGTACCGGACAACCCAGTGACCCGGATCAACTCACCAATCAGGTAATTGACTAATGCACCGACTAACAAGGTGACTACAAATAGGAGTGCGCACCCCGCTATTACCCGCGCTGAAGGCGTGTCGATATAACCGACCAAGTGCTGCGACAACGCGCCACCAAACATCCAAGCGACGACGCCAGCAATTATCCAGCTCAGCAATGACAGGGCTTCTTTGACGAAGCCGCGGCTCAGGCTGATCAGACTTGAGATGGCGACAATGGCGATAATGGCCCAATCGACCCAGGTGAATGCCACGATGCAGGTTACCGACAATAAAGGCGCTGTATTTTAGCAGAGCACCTGTGCGGGGAGTAAACAAAGGATTGGCTACGCACTGAAAACCAGCGCGCCGGGGCGCACCCAATCGGCTAAGCGAAGAGCCTAGGCCGCTGAATCAGCCGGCTTCGGGCTGAAAGCGCACGACAAAACCATTGAGCTTGTGCTGACGATTGAGCTGATCACGCAGGCGGTCCGCCTCGGCGCGCTCGATCAACGGCCCAACAAACACCCGATTCATGCCATCAAAGGTGCGGATATAGGCGTTATAACCTTGGCTGCGTAAGGTTTTCTGCAGCTTTTGCGCACCCTCACCACTGGACAGGCTTGCCAGCTGCACCGACCAACTGATCGGCAGGCTATTGGCATCCAATTTACTTGGCGTAGCCTGCGGCGGCGTTGCTACAGGTTCAACTTTTACGGGTGGCGTGGAACCAGCCGCTGCGATGGCCGGCGGCTCAGCAGATTCCAAGCTCTGCGCCGCTTCAGCGCCGATAGGCTCGTCGGGCAGTAGCTGCGGCTCAGGAACGACCACCTCCTGCAACTCGACATCCGCCACGTCGGGCGTCGTTGGCATGGGCGGCGCATCAACCTGAACCTGCTGCGACTCATCTTCACGCGATAGCAACATTGGCAGGAAAATCACCGCCAACGCCAGCAATACCAGCGCTCCGACCATGCGCTGCTTCAAACCTTTATCCAGCAAAGCCATCCTGCACGCCCCCATTGGCTTGTTGGGCCAGCCAATCTAGGGCCTCGGCCACGCAGTAGAAAGATCCAAAAAGCAGCACTTCATCATCCTCCGAAGCCTGCTCAAACTGAGCTTCGAGCGCAGCCTGCACGCTTGAATAAGCGCTCACACGCGCCCCATTGTGATGTAAATGCGCGTTGAGTTCAGCGGCAGTCCGCGTGCGGCTATTCGGCAAAGCCGTTACCGCCCAACTGTCCACCTCACTTAACAATGGCGCCACTACACCCGGTAAATCTTTGTCAGCCAGTAAACCGAACACAGCCAAGCGCTTACCTGGGATCACTCGATTGGCCAGTCGCTGCGCGAGGTATTCGGCGGCATGCGGATTATGCCCAACATCGAGCAGCAGCGTGACTGACTTGCCCTGCCAATTAAGTTTGCGATGATCAAGCCGGCCAATCATCCGCGTTTGCTGTAAGGCCAGGCTAATCACCTCAGGCTGCCAGGGCAACCCCAGCGCCGCGTATGCTTGTAGCGCCAACGCTGCATTTTCCATGGGCAAATCAAGCAGCGGTAAATGCGCCAGACTCAGCACTTCCCCTTGAGCATTGAGCCCGTACCACGACCAGTCTTGCGCATTAACCGCGAGGTCGTAGTCGCGACCACGCAGGAAGAACGGCGCATCGAGCATGGCCACACGCTCAAGTAAAGGTTGCGGCGGCTCAAGATCGCCACAAATGGCAGGCTTACCCGCACGGAAGATTCCAGCTTTCTCAAACGCCACTGACTCGCGGCTATTACCCAACCACTCGATATGATCGATACCGATGCTGGTAACCACGGCGATATCAGCATCCAGTAGATTGACCGTGTCCAATCGACCACCGAGGCCGACTTCCAGCACCAGCGCATCCAGGCTGGCCTGCTGAAACAGCCAAAATGCTGCCAGCGTGCCCATCTCGAAATAGGTCAGTGAAACCTCGCCACGCGCCGCCTCAACAGCAGCGAAGGCTTCACAGAGCATGGCATCACTGGCTTCGATTCCGCCAATGCGCACCCGCTCGTTGTAACGCAGCAGGTGGGGTGAGCTGTAAACACCGACCTTGAGCCCCTGCCCTTGCAGCAGCGCGGCAATAAATGCACAGGTTGAACCCTTGCCATTGGTCCCAGTGACGGTAATCACTCGTGGGGCCAACTTAGCTAAGCCAAGACGCTGGAGCACTAGGCGAGAACGCTCCAAGCCCATATCAATGGCGATGGGATGCAGTTGCTCCAAATAACTCAGCCAGTCGGCAAGAGAACGCTCGGTCATGCCGTCGCCGGCAACGAGACAGGAGAAGGTAGCCCCATAAATTGCGCCAACAAACGGGCCAAGCGCGGACGCAGTTCAGCACGGTGAATGATCATGTCGATAGCACCGTGCTCCAGCAAGAACTCACTGCGCTGAAAGCCTTCCGGCAGTTTCTCGCGCACGGTCTGCTCAATCACGCGTGGCCCAGCAAAACCGATCAGCGCACGGGGCTCAGCCACGATCACATCGCCAAGCATGGCTAGGCTCGCAGATACGCCGCCGTACACCGGATCAGTTAACACCGAAATAAATGGAATGCCCTCTTCGCGCAGCCGCGCTAACACGGCAGAGGTTTTGGCCATCTGCATCAGTGAGATCAGCGCTTCTTGCATGCGCGCACCGCCCGATGCGGAAAAACACACTAACGGGCAACGTTGTTCCAAAGCGGCATTGGCTGCACGAACAAAGCGCTCACCCACAACCGCGCCCATAGAGCCGCCCATAAATGAGAACTCGAAGGCGCAGGTGACAATCGGCATGCCTTCCAGTGTGCCGCGAATGGCGACCAAAGCATCTTTTTCACCCGTCTGTTTCTGCGCACCAACGAGGCGATCTTTGTACTTTTTACTGTCGCGAAATTTTAGCCGGTCAACCGGCTCCAACTCAGCGCCCAGCTCCTCGCGCCCTTCAGCATCGAGGAAGATATTCAAGCGCATGCGCGCATCAATACGCATGTGATGATTGCACTTGGGGCAAACATCCAAGGTTTTTTCCAGCTCAGGTTTGTACAGCACTGAGTCGCAGGATGGGCACTTGTGCCACAAGCCTTCAGGCACCGAACTCTTCTTGATCTCGGAACGCATGATCGATGGGATCAGTTTGTCTACCAACCAGTTGCTCATGCTCTTGACTCTCCAAAGCTGTTAACCGGGCAGACCGCGCTGTATGCGACCAAGCCTGTCCGGGAAAATTCATCAGTGCAGTTTAATCAGGGACCGGTGCATCGCCGTTACAGCAGCACGTGCACACCCGCCACCCTCGAACAACCGCTGCAGCGTTTATATCACCTGCAACACAGGGTTATGGACGGCCAAGCCCGCAATGCCGTCACATCAAGCCAGCACAGCTCAAGCAGCCCTTACTGCTTGCATAAAAGCGCGAATCTTCGTGGCAGCCTTAATGCCTTTGGCCAGCTCTACACCGCCACTCACGTCTACGGCATAAGGACGCACTTGGGCGATAGCTTGGGCAACGTTTTCAGCCGTCAAACCACCCGCGAGAATAACCGGCTTGTCCACGTTGTCAGGCACCAGCGACCAGTCAAAGGCTTCACCCGTGCCTCCCGGAATCCCTGGCACATAGGTATCCAAAAGCAAGCCGCTGGCATTTTTATACAAGGCAACCTGCGCGGCGATGTCGTCGTCGGGCCTGACCCGCAGCGCTTTGATGTAAGGCCGATGGTAGCCATCACAATCATCCGGAGTTTCATCACCATGAAACTGCAACAAATCCAGCGGCACAGCATCAAGAATCTCACCCAACTCGCAGCGACTGGCATCGACAAATAAACCAACCGTGGTCACAAAGGGCGGCAAGGCCGCGATAATCAAACGCGCCTGCTGCAGCGTGACGCAGCGTGGGCTTGGTGCGTAAAAAACCAGGCCAATTGCGTCTACACCTGCCTCAACAGCCGCCAGTGCATCTTCTATGCGGGTAATGCCGCAAATTTTGCTGCGAACGACTGACAACGCGATGACCTCGATTTATTCAGTGGATGGCCGATCCTAGCAAATAGCTTTTCAGGCGTCAGCCGCAACATCCGCCAAGCCGGAGAGAAAGTGCGGACCAAGATAACGCTTGGGCAGGTCGAACTCTTGTGGGTAGTCGACTTGCACCAAATAAAGCCCATAAGGGTGCGCAGTCACTCCACCGGTACGACGCACACGGTTTTCCAGCACTTCTTGCGCCCACTCAACAGGCCGCTCGCCGGTACCGATCGTCATCAGCACTCCAGCGATATTGCGCACCATATGATGCAAAAAAGCGTTGGCGCGGATGTCCAGCACAATAAACCGGCCATGTTGGAGCAACTCAAGGTGATGCACGGTTTTGATCGGTGATTTGGCCTGACACTGGCGCGCACGAAAGGCACTGAAGTCATGAGTGCCCAGGAATGCCTGAGCAGCCTGACGCATGCGCTCAATATCCAGCGGCCGGTGATTCCAGGTCACTTCTTCAGCCATGTGTGCGGGGCGGATTGGATCGTTATAAATCACATACCGGTAGCGCCGCGCCTGAGCGCAGAAACGCGCATCAAAGTGCGCGGGCATGGACTTTGCCCACGTCACGCTGATATCACCGGGCAAGTTCATGTTCGCGCCCATGACCCAGGCATGCATGGAACGGTCAACCGGCGTATTAAAATGCACCACCTGTGCACTGGCGTGCACAAGTGCATCGGTTCGCCCTGCGCAACTCAGGGTAACGGGGACGCCACCGGCAACTTTAGCCAAGGCTTTTTCCAGCGATGCCTGAATGGAAGGCACACCGGCGCGCTGGCGCTGAAAACCGCGATAGCGCGAACCTTTGTACTCGACACCCAGGGCTATCTTGAAAACGCCAACGGCAGCCCAATCGGCTGCCGTTGTAGTAAGACCATCAGACATGTATCAAACCAATTTAGCGATCAGCTCACGGGCTTCCAGTTGCTGACCTTCATTACCTTCGGTGACGACTTCGTCGAGAATATCGCGAGCACCTTCTGTATCACCCATATCGATGTAAGCGCGGGCCAGATCTAGCTTAGTGGCCGTTTCATCGGTACCCGAGAGGAAGTCGAAGTCATCGTCATTGTCCATTTCGGTAGCAGTTGCACTTACTGGCGTAACCGCATCAGCAGGCTGATCGAGATCATCAGAGAGCAAATCCAATTCAGCGCTGACTTCATCCAGATGAGCGGCAAAGCTGTCGCTCGAAGGTTGCGCCGGTGCTTCATCGCTCAGCGATAAGTCAAAATCAGCAGGCAGATCAAATGCCCCATCAGTTTCTTCTGCAGGCAGCTCAAAGCTGGGCTCGGCAGCAGTTTTTGCCGCAGTTGGCTCATCATCCAAGCTAAGCAGGAAGTCATCCTCGGCAGTCGTCGCCGATTTTGCAGGGGTGTCCAAATCCAAACTGAAGTCAGCCATGTCGTCGCTTAAGTCCAAACCGCTGCCGTTGCTATCAGTCAGGCTCAGGTCAAAATCCAGCTCATCGTTTTTGCTGTCGGCTTGCTCAACCGGCGAACTAAAATCTAGGTCGCTGTCGAGCGACAAGCTGTCCAGATCGTCTAGCGCAGCATTATTGCCAGAGGCTTGCAGATCACGATCCAGCTCGGACTCAAGGTCGTCCAAGCTCAGATCAAAGGCATCATCCTGATCGCCAGCGGTCGCTTTCGGGCTCGGCTCATCAAAGGTCAGGTCGTCCAAACTAAACGTATCAAGACCCTGTTCAGCGCCAGTAGCGGCAGCCAACCCTACGCCAGCTGCAACAGCCATGGCAGGGTAACGCGCTTTAATCTGATCAAGCTCGGCGGCGCTGCCGCCAATTTCACGTAATTCATTGTCCTGACGGGCAAAACCGTTGCGGTCACCCATTTCTGCATAGACCTCCATTAACTTCAGGCGAAGATCACTGCGTTGCGGCTCGTCATTAACAGCGCTTTGCAGCAGCTCAGCAGCCTGAGGGAAACGGCCATAAGCTATATATATATCAGCCTCACCCAAGGCATCCCCGGTTTGCGCGGTGACACGCTCCTCTTTTGCCAGATCGCTTTGCGGGGAATCAAAGTCGTCAGTCACGCCGGCAAAACTGTCGTCTGCCAGATCCAGACCTTCGCCCAACTCAGATGAGCCATCCTCAGCCGCCAGTCGGTCCTGCAATTCCGCTTCTTTCAGTGCATTGCGGCGTGACAGCATCATCAACGCAACCAGCAGTAGCAGCAGTGCACCGCCACCGGCAGCGCCCAACAACAACGGGTTGGCTAGCAGGCTGTCCAAGGGGTTACTTTCAGCTGGCGACTCAGCCACAGCGGGCGCCTCAACAACCGGCGCAACAGCAACCACCGGCGCCGGCTCAGGCGCCACAACCGGCGCGGGCTCTGGAACCGCTGGTGGAGCAGCAGCCTCAGGCTGTGCGACAGGCTCTTCGCTGTAATTAAAATCTGTTTCAGCAGAGGTAGCAGGCACGACTGGGGCCGCTACGGGATCTTGTGGAACAGCTTCTGCGGCCGGCTCAACTGCGGCAGGTGCTGCTTCAGCAACGACAGCAGCTTCTGCGGCAACGGGTGCAGCAGCAGGCGGCTGATTTTGAGCGGCAAGGTCAGCCTGCAGTTTTGCCATTTGATCGTCTTTTAGCTGGATCAGGCGCTGCAACTTATCCAGCTGGCTCTGCAAGTCAGTCATGCGGCCTTTAAGCTCGTCGTTTTCGCGACGGCTGGAATCCAAGCTTTCTTGGGTCACGGCCAGCTTGTCAGTCAATGCCTTGCTGTCGGCAGCACCCTTATCGCTGCCGGCAGTCGCTTTGCCGCTGTCAGCTGCGACTAATTTCAGGCTGTCGCCGGTGTCAACCTTGGCTGGCGCCGCTGCAGCGCTGGTGCGTTTGGTTGCATCCAGCTGGCGAGCACTGGCAGCGACATTGCGGCCTTCGCGCCAAGCGGTATTCTGTTCGGCGACCTGAGCGATGGCTTCGCCTTGGGCGCGGCTCTTGACCTGCTGCTCATCAGGTAGACGCAGCACTTGACCACTTTTAAGGCGGTTGATATTACCGCCGATAAAAGCGTCCGGATTGAGGTCCTGAATTGCCAGCATGGCTTGATGCACACTGCCGCCCGCGCGTGCACGTTGGGCAATTTCCCAAAGCGTGTCATTGGCGGTGGTTTTGTATTCATTGCCATTCAGCGGCATAGCGGCCGGGGCGGCTGGAGCCGAAGGAGCTGCCGGTTGAACAGCTGCAATGGCTTGGCGCGCAACTGGGGGCTGGATGCGAGGTGCTGGAGCTGGAGCTGGCGCGGCGACTGGTAACTGCGCGGCAGCAGGGATTACGCTTTGCGGGGTGTAGAGCGGCGGATCAAGCAGCAGCGTGTATTCACGCAGCAAACGGCCGTTAGGCCAAAGCACTTCTACCAAAAAGTTAAGGTAGGGCTCACGCATTGGCTTATTCGAGGTGACCCGAATGACGCTTTTGCCATTGGGTTTAAGCACCGAGGTGAATTTCAAGTCCGTCAGGAAGAACTGACGATCAACTCCAGCCTTATTAAATGCTTCGGGAGACGCCAGGCTCGGTAAGACCTCACCAGAGGCTAGGTCGCGCACCTCCAGCAACTCGATCTCAGCGATCAGTGGCTGATTGAGCGCTGATTGCAGGGTCACTTCACCCAACCCCAGCGCGTGCGCCATACCGGATGACAGCGACGAAGCAGCTGCGATTGCCAGCACCAGTTTGCGAACCCGAACCATAGCGTTATCCCTTGTTTTATCTTTTTTTCTCGGCCAGCGAGAGGATCTTGAAAATTGCCGCCTACCACGCCCTCAGGCGCGATCCCAATCAGCAATCAACTCAGCCAGTATTGCTAAGCTCGAAAGATTCTTCAAATTTCTTGGTAAGTATCTTTTACAGATAGTGTTTTATCAACAACTCGGCTAATTGCACAGCGTTCAGCGCCGCGCTTTTTCTCGCGTTATCAGACGCAATCGACAAATTGAGCTCAGTCGAATCAGCCATGTCTACACCTAGCCGATCCACATTGATTACATTTTGACCTACAACATCGAAAGGCGTCGCTGGATAATCGTCCAATTAAAGCAACCGTAAGGCCGCAATTGTAGGGCTGGTCCGCCACATACAAAGAAGTGGGCGGTTACCCGCTCGGCTTGGCTCGAACGCGTAACAACCCACCCTCTATGGATCAACCTCTAACCTGCCAGAACGACGCTATTAGCGCTCCAACAAGATGCGCAGCATGCGCCGCAGCGGCTCAGCAGCACCCCATAGCAACTGGTCGCCAACGGTAAATGCGCCCAAGTACTGCGAGCCCATATTAAGTTTGCGCAGACGACCAATCGGTACGCTCAAGGTGCCTGTCACGGCAGTCGGCCCCAAATCACGAATGCTCGCTTCGCGCTGGTTCGGCACCAGTTTGACCCATGGGTTGTGCTGGCTGATCAAGCCTTCGATGTCCGCCAGCGGCACATCTTTGTTCAGCTTGATGGTCAACGCCTGGCTATGGCAGCGCATCGCACCAATGCGTACACACAGCCCATCGATTGGGATTGGGCTCTTGAAACGACCGAGAATCTTGTTGGTTTCCGCCTGACCTTTCCATTCTTCACGGCTCTGCCCGTTCGGCAGTTCCTTATCGATGTAAGGAATCAGGCTACCGGCCAGCGGCACACCAAAGTTATCCACTGGAAAGGACTCACCGCGCATGGCCTCAGCAACTTTACGGTCGATATCGAGAATGGCGCTGGCCGGGTCTGCCAGCTCATTGGCAACTGAACCGTGAATCGCGCCCATTTGCTTGATCAGCTCCCGCATGTTCTGCGCGCCAGCGCCGCTTGCGGCCTGATAGGTCATGGCGCTCATCCACTCGACCAACCCGGCTTCATACAGACCGCCCAAGGCCATTAGCATCAAGCTGACGGTGCAGTTACCACCGATATAGTTCTTGGTGCCGGCATCCAGTTGTTGATCAATCACCTTGCGGTTGACCGGATCGAGCACGATCACCGAATCATCGGCCATGCGCAGGCTGGATGCCGCATCAATCCAATAACCCTGCCAGCCGGCCTCGCGCAGCTTGGGGAAGACCTCATGGGTGTAGTCGCCGCCTTGGCAGGTCAGGATCACGTCTAGGCTTTTCAGCTCGTCAATACTGTAGGCATCCTTCAAGGCTGCCGTTTCCTTGCCAATCGCCGGGCCTTGGCCGCCGACATTGGAGGTGGTGAAGAACACGGGCTCGATCAAATCGAAATCCTGCTCTTCCAGCATACGTTGCATCAGCACGGAACCGACCATGCCACGCCAACCGACTAGACCTACACGCTTCATAACCACTACACCTATATAAGCTGACCGCCGGAACCGTCCGACGGGCCAGGAAGATTACAGACTGCGCAACGCTTCGACTACCGCATCACCCATTGCTGCGGTGCCGACCTTGGTCGTACCGGCGCTGAAGATGTCACCGGTGCGCAAGCCCTGATCCAGCACATTGCTCACCGCCAGCTCGATGGCATCGGCGGCGGCCGTTTGATTAAAGCTGTAACGCAGCATCATTGACACCGAAAGGATGGTCGCCAACGGGTTGGCAATGCCCTGCCTGGCGATATCTGGCGCGCTGCCGTGGCACGGCTCATACATACCCTTGTTATTGGCATCCAAGGAGGCCGACGGCAGCATGCCGATGGAGCCGGTAAGCATGGACGCTTCATCCGATAAAATATCGCCGAACAGGTTGTCGGTGACCATCACATCGAACTGCTTGGGCGCGCGCACCAGTTGCATGGCAGCGTTATCGACATACATGTGACTGAGTTCGACGTCGGGATAGTCCTTAGACACTTCAATCACCACGGCGCGCCACAGTTGGCTGGACGCCAATACGTTGGCCTTGTCCACGGAGCACAGCTTCTTGCCGCGCACACGGGCCATGTCAAAACCAACACGAGCAATCCGGCGAATTTCACTCTCGCTATATGGCAAGGTGTCGTAAGCCATGCGCTCGCCATTTTCCAGCACCTTGCTCTCACGTGGGCTGCCGAAATAGATGCCGCCGGTCAGCTCACGCACGATCAGAATATCCAGACCCGCAACGATCTCACGCTTGAGGCTGGAGGCATCCGCCAGTTGCGGATAGAGAATGGCTGGGCGCAGATTGCCGAACAGGCCCAGCTGCGAGCGGATTTTCAGTAGGCCACGCTCCGGTCGGATGCTTGGGTCAATAGCATCCCACTTCGGACCACCGACAGCGCCAAGCAAAATGGCATCAGCCGCACGAGCTTTGGCCAAGGTTTCGTCAGCCAATGGCACGCCATAACGGTCGATGGCCGCGCCACCGAGGTCATCAAAGCTCAGCTCAAAACCCAGGCTGTACTTGTCGTTGGCCAGGTTTAATACCTTGACCGCTTCGGCCATGATTTCTGGGCCGATACCGTCGCCTGGCAGAATCAGAATTTGCTTGCTCATTACATCTCTCAATTTTTCGGAGGGTGGATCGGGACGCGTAGTTGACGCTGTTTTCATCCACCGAAACCCAGCACGGTAGATGGATGAAGCGCCATCCACCCTACCCTTTCATTTATTTGATGGCGCCGAACAGCCACGGGCTGCGCTGCTGATAGGTGCTTTCAAAAGTTTTGATCGCGTCGCTGTCCTGCAAGGTCAGACCGATATCATCCAACCCATTGAGCAGGCAGTGTTTGCGGAACGCATCTACCTCAAAGCTGTACTGCACACCATCGATACGGGTCACGGTTTGCGCCGCTAAATCCACCGTCAGTTGACAACCCACAGTCGCTTCAGCCTGCTGGAACAACGCCTCAACTTCGTCTTCCTTGAGGATGATCGGCAACAAGCCGTTCTTAAAGCTGTTGTTGTAGAAGATGTCAGCAAAGCTCGGCGCGATGATGGCGCGAAAACCGTATTCTTCCAGCGCCCAAGGCGCATGCTCACGGCTGGAACCGCAGCCGAAGTTTTCCCGCGCCAGCAGCACGCTGGCGCCCTGATAACGGGCGAAGTTCAGTACAAAGTCCTGATTAACCGGCCGCTGGGAGTTGTCTTGGTTTGGCTGGCCGATATCGTGATAACGCCACTCATCGAACAAGTTCGGGCCAAAGCCACTGCGCTTGATCGACTTCAAGAACTGCTTGGGGATGATCTGATCGGTGTCAACATTGGCGCGGTCCAGTGGAGCGACCAAGCCGGTGTGTTGGGTAAACGCTTTCATGGTCAGCTCCTTAGGCCTGGATCAATTCACGCACATCGATAAAGCGACCGGTCACCGCCGCCGCCGCGGCCATGGCGGGGCTGACCAAATGCGTACGCCCACCGGCGCCCTGCCGGCCTTCGAAGTTACGGTTGGAGGTGGACGCGCAATGCTCGCCACTGCCGAGTTTGTCTGGGTTCATGGCCAGGCACATGGAGCAACCCGGCTCGCGCCATTCAAAACCAGCTTCGATAAAGATCTTATCCAGACCTTCGGATTCGGCCTGAGCTTTGACCAAGCCAGAACCAGGCACCACCATCGCTTGCTTGATGGTCGCGGCCACCTTGCGGCCTTTAGCAACCTCGGCGGCAGCGCGCAGGTCTTCAATGCGCGAGTTGGTGCAGGAGCCGATAAACACGCGATCAAGCTGGATATCAGTGATGGCCTGATTAGCCTGCAGACCCATGTACTTCAAGGCGCGGATGATCGAATCTTTCTTCACCGGATCGCTTTCAGCGGCCGGGTCCGGCACCTTCTGGTCGACGGCCAAGACCATTTCCGGCGAAGTACCCCAGCTGACCTGCGGCTTGATGTTTTCGGCACGTAATTCAACCACGGTGTCGAAGTGCGCATCGGCGTCGGACACCAAATCCTGCCACTGCGTCACGGCGGCGGCCCAATCGGCACCCTTCGGTGCAAATGGACGGCCTTCAACGTAAGCGATGGTTTTCTCATCCACCGCCACCAAACCAACGCGGGCACCGGCCTCAATGGACATATTGCAGATGGTCATGCGCCCTTCCAGCGACAGATCGCGGATGGCGCTACCGGCAAATTCCAAGGCGTGGCCATTGCCGCCGGCCGTGCCAATTTTGCCAATCACCGCCAGCACGATGTCCTTGGCCGTGACGCCGAACGGCAACTGGCCTTCGACCAACACCTGCATGTTCTTCATCTTTTTGGCCACCAGGCACTGAGTCGCCAGCACGTGCTCGACTTCCGAGGTGCCGATACCGTGCGCCAACGCGCCGAATGCGCCGTGGGTGGAGGTGTGTGAATCGCCGCAGACCACGGTCATCCCTGGCAAGGTTGCACCCTGCTCCGGGCCGACCACGTGAACGATGCCCTGACGCACATCATTCATCTTGAATTCGAGGATGCCGAATTCATCGCAGTTCTCATCCAGGGTTTGCACCTGAATGCGCGAGACTTCATCGGCAATCGACTCCAAACCGCCCTGACGCTCAGCCTTGGTGGTCGGCACGTTATGGTCTGGAGTGGCAATGTTGGCGTCAATGCGCCATGGCTTACGGCTGGCCAAACGCAACCCTTCGAAGGCCTGTGGCGAGGTCACTTCATGAAGGATGTGCCGATCGATATAGATCAGCGACGAACCATCGTCACGGCGCTTCACCTCGTGCATTTCCCAGAGCTTGTCGTAGAGCGTTTTGCCGGCCATAAGCGGTTCCCTCATCAGCGTCTTTCGGGCACCTCTAAAAACTACCTGCGTTGCCATCGCGGCGTTAAAAACAGCCTCAGAATGCTCATTTACAACACGTAAACTCCGCTTCTTCGCCTGTTTTTGCCTTGCGCTGGCTGCCTCGCCTACGTTTTTAGAGATGCCCTTTCTATGCCTGGGCGAATAGCCCTTTGGCTTATGGGGTAATCCTATGGACTTAGGATAAATTACTCAAATTCATATTTTTCATCTTATGGATTCCAGTCTGGAATACAGATAAATTAAAAGCCTGTCCGCACCTCCACTCTGCCTACCCACAGGGGCTAAACAATGGATCTCGCCACCCTTAATGCCTTTATCGCGATTGCCGAGGTGGGTAGCTTTTCTGAAGCGGCAGAGCGACTGCACCTGACCCAACCGGCGGTGAGTAAACGTATTGCCAGCCTAGAGCTGCAGCTCAATGTGCGTTTATTCGACCGTTTGGGCCGCGAGGTCAGCCTGACCGAGGCTGGTCGCGCCCTGTTACCGCGTGCGTATCAGATTCTCAATGTGCTGGATGACACGCGCCGCGCGCTGACTAACCTAAATGGTGAGATCAGCGGCCGCCTGACCCTGGCCACCAGTCACCACATCGGCCTGCACCGTTTACCGCCGTTGTTGCGAGCCTTTACCAGCGCACATCCGCAAGTAGCGCTGGATATTCAATTTCTCGACTCAGAGGTGGCCTACGAAGAAGTGCTGCACGGACGTGCTGAGTTGGCCGTAATCACCCTCGCCCCAGAAACCCGCGAGCCGGTGCATGCAGTCCCGGTGTGGGACGACCCACTGGATTTCGTTGCGGCGCCCGAGCATCCGCTGGCGCGTAATGGCGCGATCAGCCTGGCCGATGTGGCGCTGCATCCGGCGGTCTTTCCCGGCGGCAACACCTTTACCCACCACATTGTGCGGCGCCTATTTGAAACCCAAGGGCTGACGCCGAACATCGCCATGAGCACCAACTACCTAGAAACCATCAAAATGATGGTCTCTATCGGCCTGGCATGGAGCGTGTTGCCGCGCACCATGCTCGATGAGCAAGTGGCGCGCCTACCCTTACCGGGTATTCAACTGACCCGCCAGCTCGGTTACATCTGCCACACTGAGCGCACACTATCCAATGCAGCTCGGGCGTTTATGGAGCTGTTGGATGCCCAGCGTGATGGCCTTGCACCGGCTTAGAACTTAACGCTAACGTGGGTACATAACGATAAAAAGGTTTGTGCATGACTCAGCCCAGTTGCTCAGCCAATAGCCGCAAAACCGGGTTACATAGAGGAACAGTAGACCGTGGCCAAATCCAGCAATCGCTTCCCGCCCCTGCCGTTTATCCCCGTACTCGACCCTGCTGAGCTCGACAGCGCGTGGAACGATGCCTCGCGCCTGCAGCGCGCCCTCGACAGCGCCAAATTGGGCACTTGGTACTGGGATATCGAAAGCGGGCAGATTAACTGGTCGCGCAGCGCGCAAGCCTTGTTCGGCTTCGACCCCAAGCAGCCGCTGCACAAGCCGATCAACTATATCGAACTGATCCCAGAAGATGATCGCGCCGAAGTCCTGCAGTTATTTGAGCAAATGCTCGCGGGCAAGCTGAGCACTACGCCCGTTCGCCATCGCGTGCACAGGCCTGACGGCAGCCTGTGCTGGCTAGAAATCAGTGGCAGCCTGCAATTGGATGGCGACGGTAAACAACGGGTGATTGGTATCATCCGAGATATCAGCAACCAACAGGCTCACGAACAGGCATTGCGCAGCAACCAAGACAAATTTGCCAAAGCGTTTAACTACAGCCCAGATGCCGTAGTTATCACCGATAAAGCCAGCGGACGTTTTATCGAGGTAAACGCAGGCTTCGAACGTCAGTTTGGTTGGACCAGCGAGCAGGTTATCGGCCGTAGCTCAGTGGAAATGGGGGTTTGGGCGCACGCTGAAGATCGCCAGCGGATGATAGACGCGATCAACAATGACCGCCTCAATGGCCTTGAAGCCACTCTTCATCATCGCGATGGCAGCGTGCGCATAAACCTTTTGTTCGGGGGTGAAATACTGTTGCAAGGTGTTCCCTGCTTGGTCTTGTCGCTGCGCGATATCACCCAGCAACGTCAGCAGGAAAAAGCACTGTTCGACAGTCAAGAACACCTCAATCTAGCCCTGGATTCAGCCGACCTAGGCACTTGGGACTGGCATATCCCCAGCAATATGCTGTTCGGCTCGGCCCGCGCGTCGAAATTACACGGCTTGCCCGACGAACCTTTTCATGACGATTTTCGTAAGTTCTTCAGTTTTGTCCCACTAGAAGATCGCCATGCCATGCGCAAGCTATTCAATAGCCTGGCCAAAGGCGATACCGAGGATTATCAGGTTACTTATCGCGCGGTCTATGCCAACAAGGAAGTTCACTACTTAGAAAGCACCGCCAAGCTTTACCGCAGCGCCGACGGCAAGCCCGAGCGCATGGCTGGTATTTTGATCGACATCAGCGAGCGAGTTCGCCGAGAACAGCATCTAGCCGCCTCGGAAGAAAAATTTGCCAGCTTGTTCCAAGCCAGCCCCGACCCAATCACCCTCACCACCATGCCTGACGGCGTTATCCTAGAAGTTAACGCAAGCTTCAGCCAAACCTTCGACTGGCAGCCTGGCGAAGTGATCGGGCGGAAGATGGTCGACCTGAACTTCTGGGCTGATTTAGCCACACGCGCTGCTTTTTACCGCAAGCTTGAGCGCAATCAGAGCCTTAACAATGAGGTAGCGGATTACATCGACAAGCATGGCCGCACGGTCACCTGTGTGATCTCGTCACGGCCACTGCTGCTGAACAACCAAGCCTGCATGCTCACCACCTTCCGCGATATCAGCGAGCGACAGCGGGCTCAGGCACAGTTGCAGGCCAGTCAGGAGAAATTTGCCCTAGCGTTTCACTCCAGCCCAGATGCGATCACCATCACCGAGCGCGACAGCGGTCGCTTTATTGAAGTCAATGAGGGTTTCGGCCGCCTGACTGGCTATGACCCTAAGGAGGTGATTGGCAAGACCTCTATTGAGCTCGATATATGGGCTGACCTGTCGGAACGCGAGCTATTGATAGAAACGCTCAAGCGCGAGGGTCACGTTTACCACATGGAAATGCACAGCAGGCAACGGGACGGTTCAGCCAAGCTGGTCGAAGTATCGGTTGAGTCGATTGAACTGAACGCGGTGCCCTGCCTGCTGCTGACCGCCCGCGACATGAGTGAACTTAGAGAAGCCCAAGCTCAGGTGCAGCACTTGGCCTACCACGACTCACTGACCAACTTGCCTAACCGCGCGCTGCTGCTTGACCGCTTGACCCAGCAAATAGCGCTGCTCAAGCGTCACGACCTACGCGGCGCGCTGCTGTTTATCGACCTTGATCACTTCAAACACATTAACGACTCGCTCGGCCACCCGGTGGGGGATGCCGTGCTCAAACTGATCACCGCGCGCCTGCAAGCCAGCGTACGCGAGGAAGACACCGTGGCGCGCTTGGGCGGCGATGAATTTGTTGTGTTGATTTCAGGCCTTGAAGGCAAACTTTCCGCGGTAGTCAATCAGGTGCGCAGCGTGGCAGAGAAGCTGCGCCAGTTGCTGGCCGAACCCATGTTGCTCGACGGCCACCAACTGCAAGTAACCCCGAGCATCGGCATCGCGCTGATTCCCGACCATGGCGACACCCCCTCGGACCTGCTCAAGCGTGCCGACATTGCCCTTTATCGGGCTAAGGATTCGGGGCGTAACACCATCCAGCTGTTTCGCAACACCATGCAGAAAGCCGCCAGCGAGCGCTTACGTCTGGAAAATGAATTGCGTTTAGCCTTGGCGAGGGGCGAGTTTGAGCTGCACTTCCAGCCGCAAGTGGACGCGCGCACTAACCAAATTATCGGAGCAGAAGCCCTGCTGCGGTGGATGCACCCAACGCTGGGCGCGCAATCGCCGGCGCTGTTTATCCCAATTCTTGAAGAAAGCGGGCTGATTCTTGAAGTGGGCGGCTGGGTGCTCGCCGAAGCGTGCCACGCCTGTGCGCAATTGCTGCAAAAGGGCATGGTTGATGCGGCGCAGTTCAGCTTGTGCGTGAATATCAGCCCGCGGCAATTTCGCCAAAATGATTTTGTCGAGCGAGTCGAAAGCAGTCTGGCCAACAGCCGTTTGCCGGCCACAATGCTCAAACTGGAAATCACCGAAGGCATCGTCATCCAGAACATCGACGACACCATCGCCAAGATGAATCGTCTCAAGCGCCTCGGTGTCACCTTCGCCATGGACGACTTCGGCACCGGTTACAGCTCACTGACTTACCTCAAGCGCTTACCGGTGGATGTGCTGAAGATCGACCAGTCCTTCGTGCGTGACGCCACCTTAGATGCCAACGACGCGGAAATCATCCGCGCCATCGTTGCCATGGCTCGCAGCTTAGGCTTGGGCATCATCGCTGAAGGGGTTGAACAGATTGACCAGCTGGACTTTCTGCAACAACAGGGCTGCCATCACTATCAGGGCTGGTTATTCAGCAAAGCAGTGCCATTGGAGCAGTTCTGCCAGTTGCTGCACGACAACCGTCTGCCCGCTCACCCTTAGGGCTAAAGGCACCTGATTAGGTGCCTTGTGTCACTCAGCCAGCCACTGTGATTGAAATAACAAGGCTGCTTAGCCAAGTGCAGGCTGGTGGCGGGCTGTCTGCGGCAACTCGACACCGAGTAGGGCATCAATACGCAGGCAGTCGCTCTCACGGCGCAACAGGTTGAACAGCTCGGTGGCCTCGGGGTAACTTAGGGTCAACATGGCCAGCCATTGCTTGAGGCGTCCGGGGGCGTAACGCGGGGAAATTTTGCGCCGCGCTTGCAACCAAAAATCCGCCAACAGCGGCTGCAGTTCGGCCCAGTCCATGGCGACCACCGCCTGCCCTGCTCGTGCGGCAGCGATCTGCCGAGCCAAGTCTGGCCGCGCCACCAAACCGCGGCCGAGCATGATGTTCTCAACGCCGCTGACCTCGCGGCAGCGCTGCCAGTCATCCAAGTTCCAAACCTCGCCATTGGCGAACACCGGCACCTTGACGGCTTCCTGCACCCGCGCCACCCATTCCCAGTGCGCCGGCGGTTTATAGCCTTCAACCTTGGTCCGCGCGTGCACCACGATCTGGGCGGCGCCGCCATCAGCCAACGCTTGAGCGCACTCCATGGCCGCGTCTTTGTGGTCAAAACCCAAGCGCATCTTCGCGGTTACCGCAATGGCCGCCGGCACCGCACGCCGCACTTCGCGCACAATGGCATGCAGCAGCTCAGGCTCTTTAAGCAGCACTGCACCGCCACGGGATTTATTTACCGTTTTAGCCGGGCAGCCAAAATTGAGGTCAATCACCGGCGCTCCGAGGGTGCAAGCAAAGGCGGCGTTGTCCGCCAAACAACTTGGATCTGAACCCAGAAACTGCACGCGCAGCGGCGTACCCGCAGCCGTTTGCGCGCCACTGAACAGCTCGGGTGCGAGCTTTTCATAGGTGCTGGCTGGCAATACCCGTTCGGTGACCCGAATAAATTCGGTCACGCACCAGTCGATGCCGCCGACTTGCGTCAGCACATCGCGAAGGATTTCGTCGACCAACCCCTCCATCGGGGCCAGGGCGATTTGCATAAGCTCAGCTCTCAAAAAATCTCGCAGGCACTGTTTTAAAAAGCTCAAAAACGGTGCCGAAGGATAAGTAACCATCGGTAGTGGGCATAAAAAACGCCGCGCAGCTTACGCTGCGCGGCGCATCAGCACTCAGGCTTTATTCAGCTTTAAACTCAATGGCGCGTCAAAGCTCCATGGGAAAAGCCGGCTGCAAGGCAGCACCATACCCTTCAACAAATTCGACGGGCATGCGCTTGGGTTTGCCGCTGGACAGCTCGATGCAAACAAATGTGGTTTTCGCCCGCAGCAAGGTGATGCCATCTTCGGGGCGAATCAGCTGGAAACAGCGGTCCATCTTTAAGCGCTGATCGGATTCAACAATCCAGGTAGCCATCTGCAACTGCTGGTCTTCATAGGCGCTGGCCAGGTAATCAATTTCGTGACGCAGCACGGCCATGGCCCGGTCCAGACGCCGGTATTCAGACAAATCCAGACCAAGAAACTGCGAATGCCGCCAAGCGCAACGCTCCAGCCAGCTCACATACACCGCGTTATTGGCATGGCCGAGGCCGTCGATATCATCGGCCGTTACCTCAATATCGATGACGAAAGGGTTGCTGCGATCCCACGTCATACGTTTTGCTCCACGCTGCCCGCCAGTGCCCGAGCTTCGGCGGCTAATTGGGTGATTTGGTCCCATGCGCGCGCGCGCACCAAGTTGCTCGGGGCGATCCAAGTGCCGCCGACACAGGCGACATTGGGTAAACGCAGAAAGCCCAGCAAATTATCCGGGGTGACGCCGCCCGTAGGGCAAAAACGAATCCCGGTGAACGGTCCCTTAAAGCTTTTCAGCATCTTGATGCTGGTCGCGCCATCGGCTGGGAATAACTTTAACGAGCGGTAACCATATTCCAATGCCAGCAGCACTTCGGACGGCGTCATCACGCCAGGCAAATAAGGCAGACCGCAATCGTCAGCCGCTGCCGCTAGGCGCGCAGTGCAGCCGGGGCTGACCGCGAACTGCGCGCCAGCCTCGCGGGCTTCTTTAAACTGCTCGGCATGGATCACGGTGCCTGCGCCGATCAACAAGTCCGGCAACGCTTTGCGCATCGCGGCCAGTGCATCCAAGGCACCTGGGGTGCGCAGAGTCACTTCCAGCACACGAATGCCACCGGCGTGCAACGCACGGGCTAGGTCCACCGCCAAGCTGACGTCTTCGATCACCAGCACCGGCAATACCGGGCGGGCCTGTTGCAGCACCGCGTCCATGGTCAGGCTCATGCTTTGCTCCCCGCTGTCAAAATTCACGTTCAATCTTCAAACAAACTGCTGGCGCCCTGCTCGGCCGAGCTCACGAGACGGCGCTGGGCGGCGAACATTTCTAGACCATAACCCAATTCCAGCTCGGCACTGGCAGAGGCTAATGGCCGCGCGGCGAGTTGTTGCTCAGTCAGTTCCACCTGCAACAGACCATGCTGCGCATCCAGCAGCAGCCAGTCGCCATCCTGGAGCCGTGCTAAAGCACCGCCCGCGGCAGCTTCCGGGGTCACATGCAAGGCCGTGGAAACCTGCCCAGAGGCCCCGGACATGCGCCCGTCGGTCACCAGCGCAACACGTTGGCCGGCTTGCTGCAAATTGGCCAACAAAGGCATCAGCTTGTGCAGCTCCGGCATGCCATTGGCTTGTGGGCCTTGGAAGCGCACCACCAGCACCAAGTCACCTTGCAGCTCGCCTGCACGGTAAGCCGCCTGCACCGCTGCTTCTGAATCGAACACGCGCGCCTGAGCACGGATCTGCCAAAACGCTGGGTCCACCGCTGAAGTTTTTAGGATGGCGCGGCCTACGTTGCCGCTGAGCAGCACCAGCCCGCCCTCTTCGGCAAACGGCTCGGCGGCGGGCCGGACAATATCTAAGGCTGGGCTCAGCGCGGGCAAGTCACGCCAAGCTAAGCGCTCGTGCTGCAACCAAGGTTCGCGGGTATAGGCACGCAACCCATGGCCGGCGGCGGTGGCCACATCGTTATGCAGCAAGCCGGCGCCGAGCAGTTCACGCAACAACCAAGCTGGCCCGCCGGCGGCCTGAAACTGATTCACGTCTGCCGCACCATTGGGATACACCCGCGCCAGCAGAGGCACAACCTTAGACAGCGCAGCAAAGTCATCCCAACTCAGCTCATAACCCGCTGCCCGCGCGATCGCCGGCAGGTGCAGGGTGTGATTGGTCGAGCCGCCGCTGGCGAGCAACGCCACCACGGCGTTAACCAGCGCCCGCGCATTAATCTGCTGGCCGACCGGCAAGTAGCGCTCACCTTGGCGGCTGTTGTGGGCCACTAAGCGCGCAGCTTCGTCCGTCAACGCATCACGCAGCGGCGTATACGGGTTGATAAAGGCACTGCCAGGCACATGCAGGCCCATCACTTCCATCAGCAGCTGATTGGTATTGGCCGTGCCATAAAAAGTACAGGTGCCCGCCTGGTGGTATGCCGCCTGCTCTGCCGCCAGCAGCTCGTCACGGCTGGCCTCGCCGCGGGCAAAGCGCTGGCGAATGACAGCTTTTTCCTTGTTTGGCAAGCCGGACTGCATGGGCCCGGCGGGGACGAACACCGCCGGTAAATGGCCGAAATGCAGAGCGCCGATCAACAGGCCCGGGACGATTTTGTCGCACACTCCCAGGTACAGCGCGCCGTCGAAGATGCCATGGGTCAGGCCGATAGCGGTGGCTTGAGCAATCAAGTCGCGCGAAAACAACGACAACTGCATACCGCCTTCACCTTGGGTGATGCCATCGCACATGGCCGGTACTCCGGCGGCAAACTGCGAGGTTGCACCGGCTTTAGCCAGCGCCGCTTTAAGCCGTTCAGGGTAATCACGCAGCGGCGCATGGGCCGAGAGCAGGTCGTTATAGCTGGAAATGATCGCAACGTGCGGCGAGCCGCCTTGCTTCATGATTAATGTGGCATCTTCAGGCTGCGCAGCCATGGCATGGGCCAGATTAGAACAACCCATGGCCTTATGCGGATCGCGTTCTGCCGCAATGGCTAGGCGCTGCACGTAACGCTCGCGGCGCCTGGCCGAGCGTTGTTCAAGGGCGGCGGTGACCTGCTCAACAACCGGATGCAACATGACAGCTCCCTTTGATCGGCGAGTTAAGGTGTGCAGTGTAACGGCTTAACACTGGCCGTACCGCCGCAGTGCCAACAAGCAATGGCACCAAACCGCGCTCAGGGAGCCCAATAAATATGAACCGGCAACGGGCTGCGCCGCAGCCATGCATACACAGGCAACTCACGCGCCGAAGGCTCATCAGCCAGCACCGCATCAATCAACTCACGCTTGCGTTCACCGAATGCCAGCAAGCCTAACCACTGCCCGCGTTGCAACATGCTCAGGTTCAGCGACAGCCGCTCATAAGGCGCGTGCGGGGCTTGCGCGGATAAAGTCGCAGGCTCAGCGCCGGGGTTGAGCGCCACGGCAAGGCCCGGCATACCAGGGAACAGCGAGGCGATATGACCGTCTTCCCCCATCCCTAACAACACCGCGCTAAAAGCTGGCCATCGCTTTAATCGCTCAGCCCAAGCCACCGCGGCTTGCTCACGGCTTGTGCCTTGGCGTGGGTCTGGGCAGTTGGCGTGCGGCAAGCCTTGGCTGAGCAACCACCAATTGCTCTCAGCAGCCTGCGTCGGCACCCAACGCTCATCGCTGGGGCTTAGGTCGATACGTCGCGTATCCAGTTGCTGCGCCAGTAAGGGCAGCAACGCCTGCGGGCTGTTGCCACCAGGCAGCACCAGACTGGCGCGGGGCTGCTGTGCCAAAGTGCCTTGCAGTTGTGCCACAAGATCAGCGGCCAACGTCTGTAAACAAGATTCACGCTGGTTATAGCAGTGCAATAAAGTTTCGCTCATAAGCCACCCGCCTTAGCTTTTGTATGTCACAGGGCTGCGCAATGATGCACCCTTGCCGCACAGGCCAACACCCTCGTCATGAGAAACTCGTTTTGACTGCACTGCTACGCATCTTGTTACTGCTGTTATTGCCAGTAATGGCACAAGCAACCAGCCTGTCTCTGCTGGCCAGCGACACGCGCTTGCTGCCCGGCCCAGCCATGCACTATTGGCCGGACCCCGATGGCCTAGCGGATATTCACAGCGTTCGCCAGCTCGCAGACTCAGCCTGGCAGCCAGTGGCACGCCGCGACGCCAGCTTCGGCTATAGCAAACAGGCTTATTGGCTGCGCGTTACCGTGCACAACCCTGCTGACGAGCCGATCAACTGGGTGTTGCTGATCGGCAATCCGCTGCTGGATAAATTGGATGCCTATGGCCTAGACGGTGACCGTGTTTACCAAGCCGGCGATCAACGCCCATTTGAGCAACGCTGGGTTGATCACCGCCAACTGGTGCTGCCTTTTAGCCTGGCTGCCGGCGAAGAGCGCGAGCTGATCGTGCGCATGCAAACTGACGGCTCGGCTAACCTCAGCGCCAGCCTGATGAGCGCAGAAGCGTTTAACCATCACGAACAATTTATGTTGCTGCTGCAAGGGCTGTTCTTCGGCGCTCTGCTGGCGATGATGATTTATAACCTGTCGATTTTCATCATCACCCGTGACCGCAATTACCTGTGGTACAGCCTGTTTGTCGCCAGCTTCAGCTTCTACCAATTCATTCAGTTAGGCTTTGCCCTGCAGTGGTTATGGCCGAACTTGCTGGCGTGGCATCAAATGAGCTTCCCCTTCAGTTCAGCGTTGGCAACCCTGTTCGGCATTCTTTTCACCTACAGCATTCTGGATTTTAAGCACCAACACCCTATCTATACCTGGATCAGCCGCAGCCTGATCGCCAGTAGCCTGCTGGTAATGGGCATGGCGCTTAGTGCGCCCTACACCATGGCGCTGATTGGCAGCTTTATTTTGTTGGGTGCTTGCGCAATTTTTGGTGTTATCGCCACCTCACTGCGCTGGCGCGACGGTTTTCAGTCAGCCCGGTTGTTCGCCCTCGGCTGGTCAGCCTTAATCGTTGCCAGTTTATTCAGCGTGCTCAGCGGCGTTGGTTTAATCGCTAATTCTTTACTCACCCTGCATGCCCAGCAGATCGGCATGTTAATAGAATTGGTGATCTTCTCAATCGCCCTCGGCGTCCGCATCCGCCATGCGCAAAGCGACTATCAATTGGCTCAGGTGCAGCTCTTTGCCAAAGAGCATCAAGTCCGCCTGGAGCAGGCTAAGAGCCTGGACTTGCAGCGCCAGATAAATGATGGGCTCGAAGCCAGTGTGCAAGAGCGCACAGCCTCGCTGGAGCAGGCCATGAGGGAGCTCTCAACCGCTAATCAACAACTGGCCGAACTCAGCCGTCACGACAACCTGACTGGGCTGTTCAATCGCCAGGTCCTTAATCAAGAACTGGAACGCCTGCTAGCCCAGGCTAAACGCAGCCGACAGCCGATTGCCATGTTGATGATGGACTTGGACCACTTCAAACAGGTCAACGATCAGCATGGGCACCTGATTGGTGATGCCTGCCTGCAGCACGCCGCGCAGCGCATGTCGCAGCGTATGCGAGTCAACGACCTACTGGTGAGGTTCGGCGGCGAAGAGTTTGTGGTCGTACTTTGCGACACCGACCTGCCGGGGGCGATGTACTTGGCCGAGAAATTGCGCAATGACATCGCCACGCATCCCTGCGAACACCAAGGGTTGAGCATCAACCTAAGCCTCAGTATTGGTGTGTATGCGCTGGTGCCAGATGCCGACACCAGCCGTGAACAGCTGCTACGCCATGCCGACCAGGCGCTGTACCGAGCCAAAGCGGCTGGCCGTAACCAAGTGATTGACTATCAAGCCTTCGTCTCAGGCAACAGCTGAATCAGTGGTTTGAAGAACCCGAGCTGAGCGCGCAGCGTGCCAATCAGCAAGCAGCGGCGTGATGAATTTCAGCGGTCTGAAAAAACAAAAGGGCCATTCAGTTAAGAATGACCCTTCAAAGTCCCGCAGAGCGGGCAAAAATGGCGTCCCCTAGGGGACTCGAACCCCTGTTACCGCCGTGAAAGGGCGGTGTCCTAGGCCACTAGACGAAGGGGACGAAACCTTCGAAAAACTAGGCCAGCTTGTCGGCTGGCCCGTGGCAGTTGTTACAACTGCAAAATTGGTGGAGATAAACGGGATCGAACCGTTGACCTCTTGCATGCCATGCAAGCGCTCTCCCAGCTGAGCTATACCCCCAGATTTATCGCCTCTCGGCTCACAGCCCCACCCGGCACTGCTTTTTGAAACTGGCGTCCCCTAGGGGACTCGAACCCCTGTTACCGCCGTGAAAGGGCGGTGTCCTAGGCCACTAGACGAAGGGGACGTAACCCTTCTACAACGCAATCAGCTGCAAGAGCTGACTGTGGCAAGCCTTTCGACTTTAAAGATGGTGGAGATAAACGGGATCGAACCGTTGACCTCTTGCATGCCATGCAAGCGCTCTCCCAGCTGAGCTATACCCCCATCACAAGGACGGGGCGCATGTTAAGAGTGCGCCCCAACGCTGTCAACATTATTTTAATCCACACACCTATTCTTTATGCTGTCAGAACAACCACTTACCCAACTCGGATAACCACTGAAAACCCCGACCGGCGGACGGACATTGCTCAAGCGATGTGGGTCAGTAGCTTTTCCCACTCTTTGTTTTCTTTCTTCGACACGCCACCGAGCAGCTCGATGGCCTGACGCAGACGGAAGCGGGTCAGGTCTGGGCCGATAATTTCCATGGCATCCAGCACTGACACCGAACTGGCATGCCCAGTGATCGCCGCAAACATCAGCGGCATGGCGTCACGCAGCTTGAACTCTAAGTGATCGACCACCGCTTGGATGCAGCCGGTAATCGGCTCTTTTTCCCACTGGCGCAGCGCTTCGAGCTTCCACAGAATCAACTGCATAACCTGGCGCACTTGGTCGGACGAAAGTTTTTTATGGGCGAATAGCGCAGCATCCGGCGTCACGCCACCGGCGAAAAAGAAGCTGGCCAGCGGCGCAATCTGACTGAACGTCTCAACCCTACCCTGCACATGCGGGGCAATCTGCATTAAATAATTGCTGTTGAACGCCCATTTCTGCGCGCCGGCGGCGAACTCTTCGACGCTCAGTTCGCGCATCCACTGACCGTTGAGCCAAGACAGTTTTTCCAGATCGAAGATCGGCCCACCCAAGGACACCCGGTTGATGTCGAAGTGCTCAACCATCTCATCAAGGCTGAATTTTTCGCGTTCATCCGGCATCGACCAGCCCATACGGCCGAGGTAGTTGAGCATCGCTTGCGGCAAGAAGCCCATGCGCTCGTAGAAGGTGATCGAGGTGGGGTTCTTGCGCTTGGACAGCTTGCTCTTGTCCGGGTTACGCAGCAGCGGCATGTAGCAAAGCTGCGGCTTGTCCCAGCCGAAGTACTCGTACAACAGAATCAATTTAGGTGCCGACGGCAGCCATTCTTCGCCACGCAGCACGTGGGTGATGCCCATCAAGTGGTCGTCGACCACGTTGGCCAAAAAGTAGGTCGGCAGGCCATCGGTCTTCATGAGCACTTGCATGTCCATACGGTCCCACGGGATCTCGACCTCACCACGCAGCATATCCGGCACCACGCACACCCCTTCAGTCGGCACTTTCATACGTACCACATTCGGCTCACCGGCGGCTAAACGTTGCTGCACGTCGGCGGCAGGCAGGTGCATGCAATGGCCGTCATAACGCGGCGTTTGCTTAGCCTCCATCTGCTCAGCACGCACTTGATCCAAGCGCTCAGCACTGCAGAAGCAATGAAAAGCATGGCCCTTCTCGACCAGCTCAGCGCTGTATTTCTGGTAAATATGGCCACGCTCGCTCTGCCGATAAGGGCCGTGCGGACCGCCGACATCCGGGCCTTCGCTCCATTCGATGCCCAGCCAGCGCAGGGCATCGTAGATCTGCTGTTCCGACTCGCGGGTCGAGCGCACTTGGTCGGTATCTTCGATACGCAGGATAAATTCGCCACCGTGCTGACGGGCAAAGCACAGGTTAAACAAGGCGATATAGGCAGTGCCTACGTGCGGATCACCAGTGGGCGACGGTGCGATACGGGTACGGACGGTGGTCATTGGGAGTCTCGAAGAATTGCAGTGAGCACGGATTAAGACGTCGATGTTAACAGGCCAGCCCTAAGCGGCTCCAGCAAATGGCCCATCCGTGACAACCGACTGCACAGCTGAACTCCCCAAAAGCCTTCACCTAGATTGCCTAAAACCGTGATCCGCCCTGCACCGTCCTACGCTCACCAACAAGTGGATGTCTCGGCCAGTCGCTACACCCGCAGCGCAGCGCTTGATCAGACTCGATTGAGTCAATACATACCAAGCACTGCTCAAGCTAGGCAAAGCACCAACTGAATTGTCGACTTCTGCATAACCAACCTCTGCGCAGCCAACGTAAAAATGCGACGCTCGACCACACGGGGAAACAGCAACGCATCATCCAGCCTCATTATTGCTGCCTATAAGCAGCAGCGTTTCCGAGGCTGGCGATTACAGGCGCGAAGGGAATGCTGTTAAATTTGCTTACACTTTTGCCTAAGCTTCGAGCATCGTCATGCCCGCCCAACTGAAACACCGTCTGTTTATCTTCCTGACTATTTTGGGCCTGATTGGCGCTGCCCTATTCAGCCATTGGCTGCTGATCGGGCGCCACTTCGAAAGCACTGACAACGCCTACGTTCAGGGAGAAATCACCCGCGTGTCCAGCCAGTTGGGTGCGCGTATCGACAAGGTATTGGTGCAGGACAACCAGTATGTCGAACAGGGCGAGTTGCTGTTGCTACTGGAAAGCACTGATTTCGAACTGGCCAAGCAGCGCGCACAGGCCACCTTGGCCACTCGTGAAGCCGAGCTGAGCCAGGCGCGTAGCACCCTAAGCCAACAGGACAGCCTGATTGCTGCCAGCCGCGCCGATGTATCGGCCAGCGAAGCCATCCTAGACCGCACAAAAATCGACTTGTCACGCGCACAGACGTTGCGCAAACCTGGTTTCATCTCTGAGGAACGCGTTACCACCTTGGCCGCTGACAGCCGCATCGCGCGCTCGCAGGTGAGTAAGGCGCAGGCTGATTTGCAAGCGCAGCGCCAGCAGATCCAGACCCTACAAGCCGAGAGCAAACGCCTCGAAGCGCAAATCAGCAGCGCCCGCACCGACTTGGCACAAGCCGAGCTGAATATCGCTCGTACTGAAATCCGCGCGCCCATCAGCGGCTTTGTCGGCCAGCGCGCCGCCCGCCATGGCCAGTACGTGCAAACCGGTGCCTACCTGCTGTCACTGGTACCGGATCAGGACATCTGGGTTCAAGCCAACTTCAAGGAAACCCAAATCGGCCACATGCACCCCGGGCAAAGCGCCGAGCTGATTTTCGACAGCTTCCCCGACACGCCGATCGAGGCGCAGGTCGAAAGCCTATTCGCCGCCTCGGGCGCTCAGTTCAGCCTGCTGCCGCCGGACAACGCCACCGGCAATTTCACTAAAGTGGTGCAGCGCATTCCGGTCAAACTGACCTTTGCCGCCGATAACCCGCTTAAGGGCCTGATTCGTCCGGGCATGTCTGTCGAGGTCAAGATCGACATCAACACTGACACCCGCCATGGCGGCTGATGCACTGACTCGTCCGATCGGCGAACCGAGCCGGCGCGATTGGATCGCGGTGATGAGCGTGATGCTTGGCGCCTTTATGGCGGTGCTGGATATCCAGATCACCAACTCCTCACTGAAAGATATCCAAGGCGCACTCTCAGCCACACTGGAGGAAGGCTCGTGGATATCCACGTCCTACTTGGTGGCCGAGATCATCATGATCCCGCTCACCGCTTGGTTGGTACAGGTGCTTTCAGCACGGCGCCTGGCGGTGTGGGTGTCACTGGGTTTTTTGGCCTCTTCACTGCTCTGTTCGATGGCGTGGAGCCTAGAGAGCATGATCGTGTTCCGCGCCATGCAAGGCTTTACCGGCGGCGCGCTGATCCCGCTGGCGTTCACCATGACCTTGATCAAACTCCCCGAGCACCATCGCGCCAAGGGCATGGCACTGTTTGCCCTGACTGCCACCTTCGCCCCCTCAATCGGCCCAACTCTGGGTGGCTGGCTCACGGAAAATTTCGGCTGGGAATACATTTTCTATATCAACGTGCCGCCGGGCCTGCTGATGATCGCTGGGATTCTGTACGGTCTGGAGAAAAAAGCCGCGCAATGGGAGCTGCTCAAGAGCACTGACTATGCGGGCATTCTCACCCTTGGCATGGGCTTGGGCTGCCTGCAGGTGTTTCTTGAAGAGGGTCATCGCAAGGATTGGCTAGAGTCCAGCTTGATCAGCGGCCTTGGCAGCATCGCGGCGATTAGCTTGGTGCTATTTGTCATCTTGCAGGTATCGCGACCCAACCCGCTGATCAATCTCGGCGTACTCCGTGAGCGTAACTTTGGCCTTTCGAGTATTTCCAGTGTTGGCCTGGGCATGGGCCTGTATGGCTCGATCTACGTACTGCCGCTGTACCTGGCACAGATACAGGGTTACAACTCCATGCAGATCGGCGAGGTGATTATGTGGATGGGGGTGCCACAGCTGTTCATCATTCCGTTTGTGCCCTTGCTGATGAAGAAGATATCGCCTAAATGGCTGTGCGCTTTGGGCTTCGGTCTGTTTGGTGCGGCCAGCTTTGCCTCCGGGGTGCTTAACCCAGACTTTGCCGGCGAGCAGTTCAACCATATTCAGATTATTCGCGCCCTTGGCCAGCCGCTGGTGATGGTGACGATTTCTCTGATCGCCACCGCTTATGTAATGCCCCAGGATGCTGGCTCAGCCTCCAGCCTATTTAACATCCTGCGCAACCTCGGCGGCGCCATCGGCATCGCGCTACTGGCGACCCTGCTCGACAGTAGGGCCAAGGTGTATTTCGACTATTTGCGCGAGTCGCTGGTACCCAGTAACCCGCAAGTTGCCGAGCGCTTGGCATTACTCACTGAGAAGCTGGGCAATGAGCAAGCGGCTCTAGCCAAACTCAGCGAAATCACCCATCAACAAGCCGCGATCATGGCCTACAACGATGCCTTCCACTGCATCGGCATCGCCCTTGGCGTCAGTATGATTGCCGTGCTGCTGACTAGAAAACTGCCTGCGAACGCTACGGGCAATGCGGCGCACTAAGCCGCCCACGCGCCATCTGCTGGCGAGTGGGCGTTTCAGGCAGCCCTATCCAGCCCTGCCTTACGCAGCCGCGAAGGTTGCTAAGCTCGCCTGTAGTTAGACCTGCAATAAGCGGTCACGCAGCTTTTGGATTTCATCGCGCAACTGCCCTGCGGCTTCAAACTCCAGATCACGCGCCAAGCTGTACATCTTCTCTTCAAGCTGGCGAATGCGCTTGGTGATCTCGCTCGGTGAGCGCAATTCGTTCTCATAACGCGCGCTTTCTTCTGCCGCCTGGGCCATGCCCTTACGCTTTTTACTGCGCGAACCGGGCACCACAGCACCTTCAAGAATGTCTTTGACGTCTTTGAATACACCCTTGGGGGTGATGCCGTGGGTTAGGTTGTAAGCGATCTGCGTGTTACGACGGCGCTCGGTTTCGCTAATGGCACGCTCCATGGAGCCAGTCATGCGGTCGGCATACAGAATCGCCCGGCCGTTGAGGTTACGCGCGGCGCGACCGATGGTCTGGATCAGCGAGCGCTCAGAACGCAAAAAGCCTTCCTTATCCGCATCAAGAATCGCCACCAGCGACACTTCCGGCATGTCCAAGCCTTCGCGCAGCAGGTTGATCCCCACCAGCACATCGAATGCACCGATGCGCAGGTCGCGGATGATTTCAACGCGCTCCACGGTGTCGATGTCAGAGTGCAGGTAACGTACCCGAACACCATGATCCGCCAAGTAATCGGTCAAATCCTCGGCCATGCGCTTGGTCAGGGTGGTGACCAACACACGCTCTTCGATGGCCACGCGTTTGTGGATTTCTGAGAGCAGGTCGTCAACCTGAGTCAACGCCGGGCGCACTTCAATCTGCGGATCGACCAGCCCGGTTGGGCGCACCAATTGCTCAATCACCCGCCCAGCATGTTCGGCTTCATAGTTGCCCGGTGTGGCGGAGACGAAAATGGTCTGCGGGCTGGCAGCCTCCCACTCCTCAAACTTCATCGGCCGGTTATCCAGTGCCGAAGGCAGGCGGAAACCATACTCGACCAAGGTTTCCTTACGTGAGCGGTCACCTTTGTACATCGCACCGACCTGCGGCACCGACACGTGAGATTCATCGATGATGAGCAGCGCTTGATCCGGCAGGTAGTCGTACAAGGTGGGTGGCGGCTGGCCAGAGTCACGTCCAGAGAGGTAGCGCGAGTAGTTTTCGATGCCGTTGCAATAACCCAGCTCGATGATCATCTCTAAATCAAAGCGGGTGCGTTGCTCCAAGCGCTGCGCTTCCACCAGCTTATTGTTGCTGCGTAGGTACTCCAGGCGCTCGACCAACTCGACCTTGATCTTCTCCACCGCCTCCAGCAGCACCTCGCGCGGGGTGACGTAATGGCTTTTGGGGTAAAAGGTGAAGCGCGGCAGTTTGCGAATCACTTCACCGGTCAACGGGTCAAAAGCCGAAATACTTTCAACTTCATCGTCAAACAGCTCAATGCGAATGGCTTCTAGGTCGGATTCAGCCGGGAAAACATCGATTACATCGCCGCGTACGCGAAAGGTCGAGCGGGCAAAATCCATGTCATTGCGGGTGTATTGCAAATCAGCCAGGCGACGCAGCAAGGCGCGCTGGTCCATTTTGTCGCCTCGGTCGACGTGCAACACCATCTTCAAGTACGACTCGGGGCTGCCCAAGCCGTAGATGCACGACACGGTGGTGACGATGATCGCATCTGGCCGCTCTAACAACGCCTTGGTCGCCGACAAGCGCATCTGCTCGATATGGTCGTTGATCGAGGCGTCCTTCTCGATAAAGGTATCTGACGACGGCACATAGGCTTCCGGCTGGTAATAGTCGTAATAGGAAACGAAGTACTCCACCGCGTTGTTCGGGAAGAAGCTTTTAAACTCGCCATACAGCTGCGCAGCCAGGGTTTTATTAGGCGCTAGCACCAGCGTTGGTCGTTGGATTTGCGCAATCACATTGGCGATGGAAAACGTCTTGCCCGAGCCCGTCACCCCAAGCAGAGTCTGGTGTGACAGGCCTGCTTCTAGGCCTTCGACCATCAGACGAATGGCCTCCGGCTGATCGCCCGCGGGTTGAAAGCGAGTGACTAATTGAAACTCGGACATAAATGACCTCAATAAAACGCGCGTGACCTGACTGCAAAGCCTACGTCATAACAGCTGAAATGCGTGTGTGACGTTGTCGCGGCACACGTGTTGGGCCGGTATACTACCGGCCGACTTCCGCAACCCCTAGCACCAGTCGTAGCCGGGCGTTGCATGACTCTCACCCTCCTCTCGAGTTGCCGCATCCCATGAGCCTGTTCTCTGCTGTCGAAATGGCGCCGCGCGACCCAATTTTGGGCCTCAACGAAGCATTCAACGCCGACCCACGTGCCACCAAGGTCAATCTGGGTGTTGGCGTATACACCACCGAAGAGGGTCGTATCCCGCTGCTGCGCGCCGTGGCCGAAGCGGAAACCATATTGACAGCAGCCTCTGCGCCACGCGGTTATCTGCCTATTGAGGGCATCGCTGCCTATGACCAAGCCGTGCAAGCCATGCTGTTTGGTCAGGACTCAGCGTTGATTCAACAAGGCCGTGTGATCACCACTCAGGCCTTGGGCGGTACGGGGGCGTTAAAAATCGGCGCAGACTTCCTCAAGCGCTTGCTCCCTGACGCCGCGGTGGCCATCAGTGACCCAAGCTGGGAAAACCATCGCGCACTCTTTGAAGCGGCCGGCTTCCCAGTGCGTAATTACCGTTATTACGATGCCTTCAGCAATGGCGTGAACCGCGGTGGCCTGCTCGAAGATCTGAAAAACCTGCCCGCGCGCTCCATCGTGGTTTTGCACGCCTGCTGCCATAATCCAACCGGTGTTGACCTGACGCTGGACGACTGGAAAGCCGTGCTGGAGATTCTTCGCGAGCGCGAGCATGTACCTTTCCTCGACATCGCCTACCAGGGCTTTGGTGATGGCATCGAAGAAGATGCTGAGGCGGTGCGCCTGTTTGCTCAGTCCGACCTGACCTTCTTTGTTTCCAGTTCGTTCTCCAAGTCGTTCTCGCTTTACGGCGAACGGGTGGGCGCCCTGTCCATCGTCACCGGCTCGCAAGAAGAAGCCGGACGCGTGCTGTCGCAGGTCAAGCGCGTTATCCGCACCAACTACTCCAACCCGCCGACCCACGGTGCCAGCGTGGTGGCTACCGTGCTCAACAGCCCAGAACTACGCGCCATGTGGGAAGTCGAGCTGGGCGAGATGCGCGAGCGCATTCGCGGTATGCGCATGAGCATGGTTGAGCAACTGGCGGCCTTGGGCGCTAAACGTGATTTCAGCTTTGTGGCTGAACAACGCGGCATGTTCTCTTACTCAGGCCTGACCACCGAACAGGTTGAACGGTTGCGCAACGAGTTCGCTATTTACGCCGTCGGCACTGGGCGCATCTGCGTCGCCGCACTCAATCAGCGTAACCTGCCCGCCGTAACGCAGGCGATTGCAGCCGTTCTCTGAGCACAGAGGAAGTCAGTCAAGTATTGACTTCCTCTTTTCAATCAGTAGGATACGCATCGTTGTAACGCGACATGTCGGCCACTGAAGCAAATGACTGCTAGTCATTCCTTGAACACTGGAACGCATGTCGCACAGTCAGTAGTTCATCGGGGTATAGCGCAGCCCGGTAGCGCGCCTGCTTTGGGAGCAGGATGTCGGGAGTTCGAATCCCCCTACCCCGACCATTTTTGGGTCGTCAGTTAAGCTAGTTCAGCGATTGATTTTATCGATTGCTCCCACGCTTAAAGCAATACCGCCCACACTTTCAAGCTCGCTTGAAAACCAAAAACCCGCCTTGAGCGGGTTTTTTATTGGCTGTTTATCCGTGAGCAGCTGAATGAGTGGCCCACCGATAAATTGTTAAAAACTATTGAAGCCATCGATATGAAATATTTTAACAATAACTCTTCAGCACTTAAGCTAGTCCTTCAATAAAGAATCATTCTTAATCGAGGTGCATCATGCTTAAGACAGTGACGTTTACCCTGATGCACTTTTGTATCGCCTTCGGCGTCACCTACGCGTTGACTGGCAGCATCGCCGCAAGCGGTCTGGTGGCCGCTATTGAGCCGCTGTGCAATTCGGTGGGTTTTTACTACCACGAAAAAATCTGGAAACGCATCGAGGGTCGCTCAGCACCGGCCGAGGTACGGCCCACACATGCTTGGTTACACCATCAGGCATAAGGCGTATGCACCTGCTGACCCGCTAAACAGCGGGTAAAACAGCCAGCGCAGTGCTGGAGCAATCCGCTACTATGCGCGGCTTAGCCACCATACGCGCCCGATCATGCCAGCCACTTCTCGCTTTCCTGTAGCGCCTTATTTGTTTGCTTGCCTGCTCGGCCTCATGGCGCTTTTTGGCTTATGGTTTGGCATCGGTAAACCGGTTGAACTGGCCGATGCCGCCACACCAACGCACAAACTGCAGTGCGCGTCGTACACGCCGTTCGATAAGGATCAGTCGCCCTTCGATCAACCGATCAAATTACGCCCAGAGCGCATGGATGCAGACTTGGCGATACTGGCCAAACGCTTCGAGTGCCTGCGCACCTATTCGGTGACGGGGCTGGAAGACCTGCCGAATATGGCGCGCAAACATGGCTTGAAATTAATCGTCGGCGCCTGGGTCAGTCGCAACTCCGCCGATACGGCCATTGAGATTGCTGGCCTGGTGAAGGTCGCTAATGCGCACCCGGATGTTATCCAAGCGGTAATCGTCGGTAACGAGGCATTGTTGCGCAAAGAAGTCACCCCCCAGCAACTGGTGACGCTGATCGAGCAGGTCAAAGCGCAGATCAAGCAGCCCGTAACCTATGCCGATGTCTGGGAGTTCTGGCTCAAGCATCCGCAAATTGCCCCGGCCGTGGACTTCATCACCATTCACTTGCTGCCTTACTGGGAAGACAACCCAGCCGGGATTGAAACTGCATTGCATGAAGTGGCTGAAGTGCGCCGCACCTTTGGCAGTGCCTATGCACCGAAAGATATTCTGATCGGTGAGACCGGTTGGCCCAGCGAAGGGCGACAGCGTGAAACGGCCGTGCCGAGCTTAGTCAACCAGGCAAAATTTATCCGCGGCTTTGTCGCCATGGCTGAGCAAAATGGCTGGCGCTATAACCTCATTGAAGCGTTTGACCAACCTTGGAAGCGCGCCAGTGAAGGCGCTGTGGGCGGTTATTGGGGCTTGTATGACGCCAGCCGCGAGGATAAGTCGATCCTCGCGGGCCCCGTGTCTAACCTGCCGCACTGGCCTGCTTGGCTCGCCTTAAGCCTGGGCTTGTTTGCCACCACGTTGCTGCTTGCCGGCCGCCCGCGTTCACCTCGCGCCGCGCTACTCTTGCCACTGCTGGCGGCATTGGGCGCCGCCTGTATTGGCCTGTTTGCAGAGCTGATGCTGGTCACCAGTCGCTACGTTGGGGAATGGCTCTGGGCCAGCTCACTAATAGCCCTGAACCTACTGGTGCTGGCACATGCGGCGCTTTTGCTCAGCCAGCAACGTGGTTGGCGCGTGCGCCCGCTGCGCTGGCTGCATACTAGAGGTGCGTTGTGGCTGGGGCTGAGCGGCTTTGCCGGGGCAGTGATGATGCTCGCGCTGGTGGTAGATGCACGTTACCGCAGCTTTCCCAGCGCTGCGCTAATTCTGCCTGCAGTGGTTTATCTATGCCGACCGGTAGGCGGCTACCGGCGCGAAATCGCATTACTGGCCCTGCTAATCGGCGCGGGCATTGCTCTGCAGCTGTATCAAGAAACCCTGAGCAACTTACAAGCCTTAGGCTGGGCGATGACCAGCGCATTATTGGTCGCCGCGCTGTGGCGCAGCCTGCGGCTGAAGCCACGCACCGCCTAATCAAGCGGTGCGTGGCGCCCGCACTAAGCGTAAAAGAGCCAGCACTACAGCAAATACGGCGAGGCTGGCGCTGTATAACACCAGCGCCGGCAGACTCAACAGCAGTGCCGGTGCGGCTAAGCGCGTACCCCAAACGCCCGGCAGCACAAACCCAAGCACGGCAAGAATCAGTGCAGCCCAGGCCAGTATGCGTAAGTGGATAAGCCAGCCAAGCAAGGCGCGCAATTCACAGCCTAACCGCTCAGGCGCTGCCACACACAGGCCTACCCAGCGGTCGTTCTCCATCAACTGGTAGCGCAGTACAAAACTCAGCGCTAAACACACAACTGCGGCGATAAACAAGGCAACCCAAGGCAGGTAACGAGGCATAGATAACTCAAGTAAATAAACGGGCTGCGTAGAATATGCTGCGCCGGCGCAGATAACATCCTCAAGCTACCCACTCACAGCCGCTGTGACTAGAACCCGATCATGCTTATACGTCGCTTAATACTCATCGCTGCCAGCCTACTCGGCCTCTGGATGGTCTGGGTCATCGTGCTGCCTACGTCCAATAACCTGTCGCCGAGTGCCCCGCTGACCAGCGGCAGTTGGCGTGTGGCGGACAATATTGTCAGCGCATTGCAACCTTTTCAGCTGGAAGCCCGCATCCTCGCTCGCGAAGACTATTACTTTGACCGCGGTGCCAAGCTGTCACCGACCGATCTAGCGCTCGGCTGGGGACCGATGGCTGACCCCGAGGTGCTGCGCCATATCAGCATCAGTCAGCGTAATCGCTGGTACTTCTGGCGTGCCGAACAGCTACCCATTGAACGCCAACAGATTGAACTGCACAGCGCCAATATGCATTTCATACCTGCCAACCCTCAGGTGGCCAGCACCCTGGCGCAGATCAAAGAGGGCCAGCAGATTCGCCTCAGCGGGCAATTGGTGAGTGTTGACGGCGATGACGGTTATCGCTGGGTCAGCTCGCTGAGCCGTGAAGACACCGGCGACGGTGCGTGCGAACTGATCTGGGTCGAGGAGCTGGTTCTGTTGCCTTGATAGGCGGCGTTGCGCTGGCAACGCTTAGCACAGGGGCGCTGGCCGGTATTTACTGACCTGTAACGCCCCGCTTTAACCAGGCGCCTGCACCCACCATCTGTAAACAGCCGCCTACGACTGGCCGTCCACTACTGGCCGTCCGCAACTGGTCGTCCACAACTGGCCGTCCGCAACAAAAAGGCACTTAGCCTGGCTTGTGTGGTCAAATCGAGCCGTCGCACCCGACCTTAGGCTCTCAAGAGATTCAGCCATGCCGCATTTCCTTCGCCTGCTCGCCCTTGTCAGCTGCCTGGCACTGATCAGCACCGTCAGCGCTGCCGATATTGACGCCAGCAGTTATGGCTACCCGATCAGCAACCCATTCGAAGCCACTCTGGCCACCACTCCGCCAGAACTGCGGCCGCAATTACCCGCCGATGCTGACATTAACCAGCGCGATTACCAGATCAAACTACGCCCAGAGCGTGAGTTTGAGTTGCCAGATAATTTCTGGCCGGTCACCAAAATGCGCTACCGCCTGGCCAAGCAGCCAGGTGAAGCGCCGCTGATCTTTATCATCGCCGGCACCGGTGCGCATTACGCCAGCAGCACCCCGGAATACCTGAAAAAGCTCTTTTATGGCGCGGGTTACCACGTGGTGCAATTATCATCACCCAGCAGCTATGACTTTATGACCTCAGCCTCGCGCCTGGCCACGCCCGGCATTACCCGCGATGACGCCGATGACCTCTACCGCGCCATGCAGGCTGTGCGCGCCCAGCACCCGCGCCTGAAAGTCAGCGCGTTTCACCTGACCGGCTACAGCCTCGGCGCGTTGCAGGCTGCTTTTGTCAGCGAACTGGATGAAACCCGTCGCAGTTTTAACTTTAAACGCGTGCTGCTGCTCAACCCACCGGTCAATCTGTACACCTCGGTGACCAACCTCGACCGTATGGTGCAGACCCAGGTCGAGGGTATCAACGACAGCACCACCTTCTATGAACTGGTACTGGGCAAGCTGACTCACTATTTCCAAGATAAAGGCTATGTCGACATCAACGACGCCCTGCTTTATGACTTCCAAAATTCCAAGGAGAAACTCAGCGACGAGCAGATGGCCATGCTGATTGGCGCGGCCTTTCGCTTCTCTTCGGCTGATATTGCCTTTACTTCGGACCTGATCAACCGCCGTGGCTTGATCACCCCGATCGACTACCCCATTACCGAAACCACCAGCCTCACTCGGTTCTTCGAACGCGCCCTGCAATGCGACTTCGACTGCTACCTCACCGAGCAAGTAATCCCGATGTGGCGCGCACGCACAGATGGCGGCAGCTTGGCGCAGCTGATTGATCAAGTCAGCCTGTATGCAGTGGCCGATTACCTGAAAAACAGCAACAAGATCGCCGTCATGCACAATGCCGACGACATCATTCTCGGCCCGGGTGATTTGGGCTTTTTGCGCCGCACCCTCGGCGAGCGCCTAACTGTTTATCCGCTGGGTGGCCATTGCGGCAACCTCAACTACCGCGTCAACAGCGACGCCATGCTGGAGTTCTTCCGTGGCTAAGCCCATTTCTTTTGCTGTGTTCTTTGCCCTACTGCTGGGCAGTGGCCTGACCCATGCTCAGCATCCGGCTGATGCCGACGGCTTTAAGCGGCCAATGCAACACCTGCAATTCAACCCGGGGCTGGATGAGCGTGAGTTCGAGCGCTCCACCTTCAATGCGTTGAATGTCTATGACCCAATAGAGTCCTGGAACCGCCGCGTTTATCACTTCAATTACCGTTTTGATGAATGGGTTTTTCTACCGATTGTCGATGGCTACCGCTATATCACCCCGACCTTAGTGCAGAGCGGTGTGAGCAATTTTTTCAGTAACTTGGGGGATGTGCCTAATCTGCTCAATAGCGCCCTGCAATTCAAAGGCAAGCGCGCCATGCAGACCACTGCTCGCCTGCTGCTCAACACCACCCTTGGGGTGGCTGGCCTTTGGGACCCCGCCACACGCATGGGCCTGCCTAAGCAGCACGAAGATTTTGGCCAAACCCTCGGCTACTACGGCACTCCAGCCGGGCCTTACCTGATTCTGCCACTGCTGGGGCCCTCTAACCTGCGCGACACTGGCGGCCTGGTAGCCGACTTCACTGCGAAGGGCCAAGTCAACTGGTTAAATGTCGCCGAAGTCAGCACCAGTCACCCTGAAATCACCCTGTTAGAGGTGGTCGATCAACGCTCCACGGTGAACTTCCGCTACGGCCAGCTCAACTCTCCGTTCGAGTACGAGAAAATTCGTTTCTTCTACCACGAGGCGCGCAAGCTGCAGATCGCCGAGTAAGCACCGCCCGCTGACGAAAAAAAGCCGCCGGCAGAGCTACCTGCGGCGGCTTTTTACTGTTTAACCCGGTGCTATGCGCAGACCAAGCGTTTTGACCGATAGGCTACTGGACGTAACGACGATACAAGCCTGGCGGCACGCCGCTGCTGTCGGTGGCCAACCATGGTCCTTGCGGATTACTGGCCCAACTCCAGCCAGCATCCCAGCGGTAGTACGTGCGTTCGCGGTAGTACAGATCAGACGTGCCGCCCACCACATAAACACCCAACCGAGCATCCCACTGGCTGGCTACACCAGGTGGTGGGGCAAACCGTGGATGGTTGCTGCTGGGGCTCGGCGTTATCACCGGCGTCGAAGTGAGCGGTGTTTGCACGCATGCGCCAAGCCCCAATAGGCTAAGGAGTAAGACGCCGCGCACACACTTACTCATGGTTTTTTACTGTCTGCGCTGTCGATCAGTAATTGCTGCAACTCAGTGGTCTTGCTGGCAATCGGCTGACCATTACCTATCCACTCACCGGCCGTAGCGTTGCCACCGCGTGAGATGCGGGCAACCAGTTGTACTTGCTCGAAACCTGAGATCTTCAACTGCGGCATCATCGCATCGCTGTCCGACAGGCTGACTTCAGCCGGGAGGTCAGCCACGGTGAGACGCTTGACCGCGAGTGGCATCGGCGGGCCGGAAACAGCCCGGGCGAAGATAAATACCGAGTCGCCCGGCTGCACCTTGGCTTGCAACTCAGCGGCCAGTGCAACGCGCACCGTTATGCCAGGGCTGGAAGCGCTAGCTGCATCAGCCGCATTGGTTGAACCAGCAGCATCTGCAGCGGGGAGACCAAGTTGCTCACGGGCACGCTCAATACCACCCTGAATGGCCTGGCTGGAGGGATCATCAGCCGGCAATACCGCCACCAGCTTCTGCCAGTGACCGATCGCTTGCTGGAACGCCCCACTCTCATAAGCGGCGATACCTAATAAGCCAAGGCTGGTGACTTCTGCCGGGTTAGCCTTGAGAGCCTCATCCGTGAGTGCCTGCAGCTGCGACGTCCACTGTTTATCACCGGCAAAATACAGCGCTTGTGCCCACTGCCCGAGCAACTCAGGCTCGCGCCCAGCGTTATCAATAGCGCGCTCAAAGGCCGTAGCGGCATCGCCGGCGCGCTCTTGAGACATATAAGTGCGGCCCAGGAAGTACCAGCTTTCAGCCGATTTCGGATCGTTTTCAACCGCCGCTTCTAAACGTGCGGTCATTTCCTCGAGGGTCTTCGGCTGCTCGGCAAAAATACGCGCCCGCTCCATGTCGTCAATAGCGCCCCAATGCATATACAAACCAGTGCCCAGCAACGGCATGAGCAGGGCTGCGATCAGCGGGATTTTGCCGCCCAGCGAGCGCCGTTTCGGCAATGCCTGGGCTCCTTCGGTGTCAGCCAAGAGCTCACGAGCCGCTTCGTCGCGACCACCGGCAAGCTGCTCAGTATTCAGTGCGCCAGAGGCGTGCTGCGCTTGCAAATCTTGCAAGTGTTCCTGATACAGCGTGACGTTAAGAGCGGTACGGTCCTCTTCAGTCTGGAGCTTGCGCCCACGGACTACCGGAATCAGCAAAAAGGCCAGGGCTGTGAGTAACAGCAGGCCTGCGCACAACCAGAATTCAATCATCAGTCTCTCTTATCCACAGGCGGTTGAAAGGTGGACGGCTGGCTCAGTAGAGCGGCCAAACGCTGCTGTTCATCGGCAGACAGGCCGTTGGCGGCGGTGCCGGGCTTACGTCGACGGCGTACCAAAATGACCCCAACCAAGACAAAGCCACCGGCCAGCAAACCAGCCGGGCCGTACCAAAGCAGCAGCGTGCGCGCAGTGACCGGCGGCTTGTAGAGCACAAAATCGCCATAGCGACTGACCAGAAAATCAATGATTTGCGGGTCAGTTTGGCCTTCACTGAGCATGCGGTAGATTTGCCCACGCAGGTCCATGGCTATCGGCGCATCCGAATCGGCAATGTTCTGGTTCTGACACTTAGGGCAGCGCAGCTCTTCAACCAAGGTGCGATAACGTTCCCGCTCGGTCTCGTTGGCAAACTCATAGGTATCAATAGCTGCCTGAGCCGTGCCGATTAAGACCAGCCCCAAGACGGCAGCCGTGAACAAACGCTTCATGGCTGAACCTCGTCGACCAATTCCTGATACAGCGGCGCGAGCTGCTCGCGCCACACGCGTTCATCAATCACACCGACAAATTTGTGCCGAATGATGCCCTGCTTGTCGATGAGGAAGGTTTCAGGTGCGCCATACACGCCTAAATCTAAACCCAAGGTACCGCGGGCGTCATTGATATTGAGCTGGTAGGGGTCATGAAACTCCACTAACCACTTCTGCGCGGCGGCGTTGTCATCCTTGTAATTGACCCCATGGATGGTCACACCCTGCTTAAGCAGTTTATTTAGCATCGGGTGCTCAACACGGCAGGCCACACACCACGTCGCCCATACATTGACCAGCGCAGGCTTACCCTTGAGGTCAGCCTCAGTCAGGGTTTGGCCGCTCTGCACCGACGGTAGGCTGAAGGCCGGAAATGGCTTGCCGATCAATGCCGAGGGCAGCTCGGAGGGATCAATAAACAACCCACGGTAAAGAATCACCGCCAAGGCCAGAAACATCGCCAAGGGCAACAGCAACAGCAGTCGCTTCATGCCTTCGCCCCTGCCATATCCAGAGCATCACGCACGCGGGTGCGCACTTTCATCCGATAACGTTTATCGGCTGCCGCTAGAAAGCCACCCAAGCCCATTAACAGTGCGCCAAACCAGATCCAGCGAACAAAGGGTTTGATGTGCACACGCACCGCCCAAGCGCCCTCACCCAACGGCTCACCCAAGGCGACGAAAAGGTCGCGGGTGATCCCGGCGTCGATCCCGGCTTCGGTCATCACGGACTGCTGCACGGTGTACAAACGCTTCTCCGGATGCAGCACGGATATTTGCTTACCGTCTTGGATGACGCGCACGGTGCCTTTATCCGAGGTGAAATTCGGCCCTTCAAAATGCTCCGCGCCATCGAAGATGAACTGGTAACCACCAATATCCACCGACTCGCCGGGGACCATGCGCATGTCGCGTTCATAGCTGCCAACGCTGGCCAACACCACGCCCAAGGCGCATACCGCCATACCTAGGTGCGCGGTTTGCATGCCCCAGTAACTGCGGGTCAAGGTCGGCAACCCCTTGATTAGGCCCTTGTGCCGGGTTTTCTCAATAATGTCGCGGACCCCGGCCAACACCACCCAGACAGCCAACAAGCAGACCCCGAGTACCGCCCAGTTGAAGTCACCAATCAGGAATGTCGCGATCACTGCCAGCACTACACTACCAATCAGCACGGGAAGCAGCATGCTCAATAGCCATTTCACCGGTGTGTTTTTCCAACGCACCAGCACACCGACCGCCATCATGGCCATCAACAAGCCCATGAGGGGCATAAACAACGCATCGAAATACGGCGGCCCTACCGACAGTTTGGTGCCGGTGATGGCATCAAGCACCAGCGGGTAAAGGGTACCGAGCAGAATCATCGCGGCGCTGACCACCAGAATCAGGTTATTCACCAGCAGCAAGGTTTCCCGCGACCACAGGGTAAAACCAACATGACTCTTGACCACTGGAGCACGGATAGCGAACAACGCGAGCGAGCTGCCCACTACAAGCAGCAGGAAGGCCAGGATAAATACGCCGCGCTCAGGGTCACTGGCGAACGCATGCACCGAGGTCAGTACCCCAGAACGTACTAGGAAGGCACCCAGCAGGCTCAGGGAGAACGCAGCAATTGCCAAGAGCACAGTCCAGCTCTTGAATACACCGCGTTTTTCCGTCACGGCCAAGGAGTGAATAAGCGCTGTACCCACCAACCAGGGCATAAACGAGGCATTTTCCACCGGGTCCCAGAACCACCAGCCGCCCCAGCCAAGCTCGTAGTAAGCCCACCATGAACCGAGGGCGATACCAATGCCGAGGAAGGCCCACGCGACGAGGGTCCATGGCCGCGACCAGCGCGCCCAGGCTGCATCCAATTTACCGCCCAGTAAGGCGGCAATGGCGAAGGCAAAAGCTACGGAAAAACCGACATAGCCCATGTAAAGCATCGGCGGATGAACGATCAGACCGAAGTCCTGCAATAACGGGTTGAGGTCTCGCCCGTCAGCCGGCGTATCAAACAACAGCCGTTCAAAGGGGTTGGAAGTGATGATCAGTAGCAGCAAGAAACCGACACTGATGATGCCCATCACACCGAGCACGCGGGCGAGCATTTCCTCGGGCAACTGCCGCGAGAAGATCGACACAGCAAAGGTCCAGCCGGCGAGCAGCAGCCCCCACAGCAGCAATGAGCCTTCGTGAGCGCCCCACACTGCGCTGAACTTGTAGTACCAAGGCAGCGCACTGTTGGAATTATTGGCGACGTAGGCAACGCTGAAGTCGTCGACCATAAAAGCGTAAGTCAGGCAGATAAAGGCGATCAACAGAAAAGTAAACTGCCCCCAGGCGGCTGGCGCCGCCAAACTCATCCACTGGCGATCACCGCGCCAGGCGCCAATCATTGGCAATGTTGACTGCACCAGCGCCATACACAGGGCGAGAATCATCGCCAGATGGCCGAGCTCGGGGATCATTGCGCACGCTCCGTTTGATAGGTTTTCTTCTCAGCATTAGCCGCTTCGTGCTGTTGCAGCATTCCACTCTGTTCCAGCGCCTGCATCACTTCTGGGGGCATGTAGTTTTCGTCGTGTTTGGCCAACACTTCATCGGCAATCAGCACGCCACTGGCATTCAGTTTGCCCATGGCAACGATGCCCTGGCCTTCGCGGAACAGGTCCGGGAGGATGCCGTGGTAGCGAATGGTCACGCTTTTCACGCCATCGGTGACGACAAAGTCGGTGTCCAGCGTTTCACTGGAGCGTTTCACCGAACCTACCTCGACCAAGCCACCTGCACGGATGCGGGTGTCTTCAGGCGCATCGCCATTAGCGATTTGCGTCGGCGTATAGAACAGGTTGATGTTTTGCTGCAACGCACTCAGGGCAAGGGACACGGCGATGCCCACACCGGCAATGATCGCCAAGACAATAAACAGACGTTTCTTGCGCTGCGGATTCACTTCAATTCCTCCCGGCGCAAACGGCGCGCTTCGTCATGAAGATATCGGCGACGTGCCAGGATTGGCAGCGCCACATTCAGCCCCAGAACCACCAGGCTGATGGCATAACTGGACCACACATAAGGTCCGTGGGTGCCCATGGCGAGAAACTCGCTAAAGCTGACAAAACTCATCGGCCTTTCTCCACCAGCAATTTAATTTCAGCCTTGGCCCAACTACTGCGGGCCTCGCGCTTGAGCACTTCCAGGCGCATACGCAGCAGCAGCAGCACAGCAAAAAGACAGTAAAACCCGAGCACCATGAGCAGCAACGGCATCCACATTTCAAACGGCATGGCAGGTTTGGCCACAATGCTGAACGTTGCAGGCTGGTGCAGGGTGTTCCACCACTCCACCGAATATTGAATGATCGGAATATTCACCACCCCGACGATCGCCAGTACGGCGCAAGCTTTGGCCGCACTGTCACGGTTGGTAATGGCATTACCCAGGGCAATGACGCCGAAATACAGGAACAGCAAAATCAGCATGGACGTCAGGCGCGCGTCCCATACCCAGTACGTGCCCCAGGTTGGCTTGCCCCATACCGCACCGGTGACCAGCGCAATCACCGTCATCCAAGCACCAATGGGCGCCGCTTGTTGCAGCGCCACATCAGCCAGTTTCATCTTCCATACCAGGCTGACGGTACCGGCTATCGCCAGCATTATGTAGATCGACTGGGCCAGAAACGCGGCGGGCACATGCATGTAGATAATGCGAAAGCTATTGCCCTGCTGGTAATCCGGCGGCGCGAAAGCCAGGCCCCAAACAGTCCCGATCGTCAGTAACAGCAGCGCAGCCACGGCTAACCAAGGAAGCCAGCGACGGCTGATTTCATAAAACAATTTGGGCGAGCCGAGCTTGTGAAACCACGTCCAGTTCATCAGGTTACTCATCAGTGCTAGGGCTGATCGCGGCGCATGTGAGCGCTAAAATCAAGCAGCTATTCAGGCTTATCATCTACTCAGCAACGCTAATCGTCAGACCAGCGGCGATGGCAAAAGGTGTCAAGGTCACGGCTAACGCGGTGAGGCTGGCCAACCATAACAAGTGGCCGACCGCCGGCAATCCTTGCAGGCTGGCTTGTAACGCACCGCTGCCAAGAATCAGCACCGGGATGTATAACGGCAAAATCAGTAGCGCGAGCAACAAACCACCGCGCTTAAGGCCAACGGTCAGCGCTGCGCCGACGGCACCCAGCAAGCTCAGCACCGGTGTACCCAGCAGCAGGGAAACCAGCAGCACCGGCAAACAACGCTCCGGCAACCCAAGCATCAACGCAAGGATCGGCGCCAACAGCACCAGCGCCAAACCGGAGAACAGCCAGTGTGCCAGCACCTTGGCCAGAACCAGAAGAGCCAAGGGGTGCGGCGAAAGGACCCACTGCTCAAGTGAGCCGTCTTCGAAATCACTGCGAAACAGCCCGTCCAGCGAGAGCAGCACGGCCAATAGAGCCGCTACCCATATCAAGCCTGGGGAAAGGCTTTGTAACAACTGTGTTTGCGGACCCACCGCCAGAGGAAACAGGGCAATCACAATGGCGAAGAACACCAGTGGGTTAGCCAGCTCGGCTGGACGCCGAAATAACAAGCGCGCTTCGCGGGCCAGTAGCAGAGTGAAGACGTTGCTCATGGTGTACGCGTTCCTAAGTCGAGCTCCCGGTAGCCGGTCGGCTTAACGTTGAGCTCATGGTGCGTGGTCAGCACCACAAGGCCACCTTGCTCACAATGGGCAGCTAAATGATGCTCCAGCTGCGCCACGGCGGCCTTGTCCAGCGCGGTGAAGGGCTCATCCAGAATCCACAGCTTGGGTCCCGGCAAATAAAGACGCGCTAAAGCCACGCGACGCTGCTGCCCCGCAGACAGGGTGTGGCACGGTACATCTTCAAAGCCGCGCAAGCCCACCGCCGCCAGCGCCTGCCAGATAGCTTCGTGCCCGGCTGGCTCATGCAGAGCGCAGAGCCAGCCAAGGTTCTCCTCAGCACTGAGCAAACCCTTGATCCCGGCTGCATGGCCAATCCACAGTACATTGCGCGCCAGTTCGGCACGCTGCGCCGTCAACACCACACCATTCAGGCGAACTTCACCCGCAGTCGGCTGCATCAATCCCGAAAGCAAACGCAGTAGGCTGGTCTTACCGCTGCCATTGGGCCCGGCCACTTGCAACATTTCGCCGGGAACTAGACGCAGCTGCAGCCGCTCGAAAAGCATGCGCCAATCCCGCTCACAGGCGAGCTCCACGGCTTCGAGAAGAGGACTGGTCAAGGCATCGTTACCTAAAATGGATAGCAAAAGCGGCTCAAGTCGGCAGAGTCTTGGCCGCTATACTGTCGCAAGTAAGATGCGCAGCCGGCCCAGACGGGGCGCGATTATACATGCCAGGCCCCGCCTTCCGCAGTGGGCATTTTCGACAGGGTGTAACCCATTAATGAGCGAAATCAGCAGCTCACGCCCCCTCCCCCCTTCGCCCCCCAGCAGCCGTCCCAGCGCCGTAGCTGCTGACTTGGCAGTGAAACTGTTGCAGCCCATGCAGGGCCTGCTAGCCAGCGGTGAAACGGCTAAGGCTGAGGTCATTGCGCTCAAAGAAGTCGCGCAGAGCTTCCAACTGCTGCTCAAACTGACGCTGGCTAATGGCCGCCAAACAACCCTTGAAGCCAGTAGTTCAAGGCCCTTAGCCCAAGGTACAGCGCTTACCGTAACAGCCCTGTCAGAAACCCGCCTAGCCCTCGCCGTACTGGCAGGCGGTGACAAGGCACTGACCAGCTTGGACCTCAAACAACTGCCCGTTGGCACCCTGCTGCAAGGCAAGGTGATCAGCCGTGAATCGCTGCTGCAAGGCCGCTCGCAACAGGTCTTTTACAAAATACTGGTCACCCTGCTCAACACGCCGCTGGCGGGCAGCACGCTATCCCTAGAAAGCCCACTGCAGCTGCCTCTGGGCAGCTTGCTTAGCGCTCAGGTGCAAGGTAGTCAGGCCCTAAACTTTCTACCGTTAAGCGGCCGTCTGGATCAACTGGCGCTGAACCAGCAGCTCGGTACTCAAAGTAATCGCCAAGGCTCACTGGAAGGATTGTTCAGTGCGTTGCAGGGCTTGCGCGGCAACGCAGACATGAGTGAAGGGCTGCGCACTAGCATCGACAAACTGTTCGGCTCCCTGCCCGACGCGGCTCAACTGAGCACGTCTAAAGGTCTGGCCATGGCGCTGGAGAACAGCGGTATCTTGCTCGAAAGCAAACTTCTGGGAGGCCAGGGCCAAGCACTGCCGACTGATCTTAAGGCTAACCTGCTGCGCTTGATTACCCAATTGTTGCCCAATCTGGCACTCGGCGCGCCACTGGCTGGCGCCAATGCAAGCTCGGCTATGGCCCAAGCTATGCCAGCCTTGGCCCGCGATCTGCTCGGTAGTTTGGGTAAAGCCAGCCTGCGCCAGCAAGCACTGAACTTCCCCCTGCCTTCACGCCTACTTCAGGACATGGAAGGTGAGGCTGACCTGGAAACCCTGCTGAAACTTGCCGCGGCCGCCCTCTCACGCCTGCAAACCCATCAACTCTCCAGCTTGGCGCAGAGCCAGGTCGGCCCGGAGGGTAACCTGCTCACCACCTGGCAACTTGAGCTGCCCATGCGCAACCAGCAAGAGTTGGTGCCTCTGCAAGTGAAAATCCAACGCGACGAAAACAACCCGCAAAACAAGGCAGAGAAAAAAGAAACGCTGTGGAAGATCGAGCTGGCATTCGACCTTGACCCTCTCGGACCCCTGCAGGTACTGGCGCAACTGGCTCAGGGTCGCCTGTCCAGCCAGCTCTGGGCCGAGCAGAGCAGCACAGTCAACCTGATTGATGCAGAACTGGATAATTTGCGCCAGCGCTTAAACGCTGCTGGCGTTCAGGTCGGCGAGTTGGCATGCAGCCAGGGCATGCCACCGCGTGGCCCGCGCACAACCTTGGAACAACGCTGGGTGGATGAAACCGCATGAAAAAAACCGCGCCACGTCAAGCTATCGCCTTGACCTACGACGGCAAGAGCGCGCCAACACTCAGCGCCAAAGGCGATGCTGAGTTAGCCGAAGCCATTCTGGCCATTGCCCGCGAGTATGAAGTGCCGATCTATGAGAACGCCGAACTGGTCAGCTTGCTGGCACGCTTGGAGCTAGGAGATGCGATACCGGAACAGCTGTATCGCTGCATCGCAGAAATCATCGCGTTTGCTTGGTACCTGAAGGATAAAGCGCCGGCCGGCAGTCAGCGCGACACAGATATCACGCCGCCGCTGCGCCTACTTGAAGGCCCGACGCATTAGGGTGGGGCCGAATCACGAGCGCTGCAGCTTAGCCTGCTGCATTTTACTGACCAATTCAGCCTCCGCTTTGCTCAGGCCGCAGGACTGGGTCAGATCATCGACACTGGCACCCATACCAGCCAGACGCGCGGCTTGAGTGAACGACAGACTGCTGGGGTCACGCTGCTCAATCTGACTGAGCTTGTCTGGCAATGGTGCAACCACACGCCGCAACTCATGCAACTCTTCGCCCATCTGCACGCTGCCAGTCAGATAGGCATCCAGCCGCCGGCTGAGCTCCTTGAGCCGCCGATCACGCACCGCGTCACGCTCGCCCTGCAGCTTAACCGCGTCGCGCAGCTGCCGGGAAAGCCATACGCACGCGCCTACTAACCCCAGACAAACCAGGGCTAGCGTGATCAGCAGCGCGTCGGGCATAACTTAGAAGCTCTCCAGATCGGACCACTCTTCTTCGCTCATCATCTTGTCTAGCTCAACCAGAATCAGCAACTCGCCGTTCTTGTTGCACACGCCTTGGATAAACTTAGCGGATTCGTCGTTGCCGACGTTCGGTGCGGTTTCCACTTCGGATTGGCGCAGATAAACCACCTCAGCCACGCTGTCGACCAGAATGCCGACCACTTGCTTGTCCGCCTCGATAATCACAATACGGGTGTTATCGGTAACCTCAGTGGAATCCAGACCGAAGCGCTGACGCGTGTCGATCACGGTGACCACATTGCCGCGCAGGTTAATGATGCCCAGCACATAGCTCGGGGCACCCGGCACAGGGGCAATCTCGGTATAGCGCAAGACTTCCTGCACCTGCATAACATTGATGCCATAGGTTTCGTTGTCTAAACGGAAGGTCACCCATTGCAGGATCGGATCGTCTGAACCTTGTGCCGAACTTTTCTTCATGTCCCTAGCCTCGTCATAAACCGCTCGCGGCGGCAATCGCGGGTGTGTGCCCCGCTGTCGTTACTATAGTTGCAAAGCTGCGCACCTCGCACAGCCCGCGGTTATTCAATGCGGCTGTTTAGCCACCATACGCTTGGCTGCACCACTCGCAATCAATTCAGCCAGGGATGCGATATCCAACAGCGCGCACATGTGTTCGATCACCGTGCCCGCCAACCACGGCCGCTGCGTGCGCTGGCTGCGCCATTTCACTTCGCTGGGGTCTAGGCGAATCGAGCGGCTAACATGATGCACCGCCAAACCCCACTCGTAGCCCTGAATAGAAATCACAAACTGTAAGCCTTGGCGAAAATCATCGCGGTAACGATCAGGCATCACCCAGCGTGCAGTATCCAGCACCTTCAGGTTGCCCGCCTGGCAGGGCAGTATGCCGAGAAACCAGTCTGGCTGGCCAAATAATGGCGTGAGCTCTTGGCCTTCCAAGGGGTAAATCGAGCCCAAGCACACCAACGGAACCGCCAGAGTCAACCCCGCCACGTCGAATAATAGGCACTCGAAAGGTCCTTGCGCCCACTCTGGCCGCCCATGCAGCATCGGCTCAGGCACCAACAGCATTTGGGCAGGAGCTGGCGCAGTCTCAATCACAACTGCGCTCTCAACTACCTGCTGCGGCGCTTCGACACGCAATTCGATTGCGGGCGTTACCAACTCGATCGCGGGCAATACAAGGGGCCGCGCACTCAGTTCAGCAAAAGGCTTTGTGGCGGCCGCTTGCGCTTCAGGCATAGCCCGAGCGTCACGCACCTGCTCCTCAAGCACCGCCGCCTCAAACTCATCCAACGAGAGGCTGTCAGCAAATTCGAGCGCAGCCTCCTGCAGTAAGCCGTCCAGATAGGACTGCAAAGCCAGTTGCGGATGTGTGGCAGTGAGAAGCGGACGACTCATGAATAAAACCTGTAGTAACGATCTGTACAGGCTATCGGCCGCGCTGGCGGCAGACTTGAGCCTATCTCTTCAGCATAGTCGTTCATTTCAGGCGACCTGGGCGGCAAGCTGCTGTGACAGCAAGTGTTTGAGCAACGCCCGGTAGGCCATTACGCCGCGGCTGTTGTTGTCAAATTGCGACGGCGCAAGCCCCGCCCGACTGGCATCGCGCAAGCGCGTATCAACCGGAATGTAAGCCGGCCATAGATGCTCAAGGTAACTGTTACGCAGTTGCCGCAAGGTGCTCATTGAGGCCTGCGTGCGGCGGTCAAACAGAGTCGGCACGATGGTATAGGGCAACGCTTGTTGCCGCGAACGGTTGATCATTGCCAAGGTATTAACCATGCGCTCAAGCCCTTTGACAGCGAGAAACTCGGTTTGCACCGGTATCACCAACTGCTGACTGGCTGCTAGCGCATTAACCATCAACACGCCGAGCAAGGGCGGACTGTCGATCAACGCGTAATCAAACTCTTGCCAGAGCTGCGCCAGGCTCTTGGCAATCACTAAACCCAGGCCACTCTGCCCAGGTGATTGGCGCTCAAGGGTGGCCAGTGCAGTACTGGAAGGCAGCAATGAAATACGCTCATGGCTGGTTGGCAAGAGCAATTGCTGGGGCAAGCCTTGCGGCACGCTGCCTTTATGTTGGAAAAGGTCAAAGCTGCTGTGTTCCAAGCTATCCGGGTCGTGCCCGAAATAACTGGTCATTGAGCCGTGAGGATCGAGGTCAACCACCACTACGCGCTTGCCAGCATCGGCCAGCAGGCCTGCCAAGGCGATTGATGTGGTGGTCTTACCGACTCCACCTTTTTGATTGGCTACTGCCCAGACTCTCATCGTTATCATCCTCTCGAGTCAGCTATACACCTGACCGAGAACGGGGCCACCTTATGGGGCCGGCGACGGGGGTTTGACGGCACCCGTTTGCGGGGCCGGCGCTGGCGGAGCTTTTGCAGGTTGCGTGCCAGCCCGCTGCAAGGCTGCATCGGGTTTGGCATTGGCACTGCCCACACCACTCACACTGCGGCGCACATCTAGATTACGCGAGATCACCAACACCACTCGACGGTTACGCCCACGTCCTTCCAATGTGGCGTTATCAGCGACGGGTTGAAACTCGCCATAACCCACAGCAGCCAGACGACTTGGCTTAACGCCATCCATGGCCAACATTCGCACGATACTCGCAGCCCTCGCGGTAGAAAGCTCCCAGTTAGTGGGGAATTGCGCGGTCTGAATCGGCAGATTATCGGTAAAGCCCTCAACATGGACCGGGTTCTCATAAGGTGCCAGAATTTTGGCGACCTTCTCGATAATATCGAACGCAGCGTTATTAGGGACTGCATCGCCGCTGGTGAACAGCAAACTGGAGCTGAGCTCAATCTCAATCCATAACTCATTGCCACTCACCTTGAGCTGATTGGACTGAATTAAATCGCTAAAAGCCTCACGCACGCTGTTGGCGATACTTTCCAGTGAGTCGGCAGCCGACAGGGTGCTTTCCTCATCCACCAGCGAACGGTCCGGCTCGGTGGTACGCGGGCGCTCATCGCCCACAGGTATTGGTTTGATCGCACGGTCAGGTTGGTTGAACACGCCAGTCAGGCTGTCTGAAAGGATTTTGTACTTGCCTTCATTGATCGACGAGATCGAATACATCACCACAAAAAACGCAAACAGCAGGGTGATGAAATCTGCATAAGAGACCAGCCAACGCTCGTGGTTTTCATGCTCTTCTTGGTGACGCCTGCGGGCCATAACGTGTCCCCATCAATCCATAAAGCCTTGCAGCTTTAATTCGATGGAGCGCGGGTTTTCACCCTCGGCAATCGACAGGATGCCTTCGAGCAACATCTCACGATAACGCGACTGACGCTGGGCTATGGCCTTGAGTTTGCTACCAATAGGTAACAACAGCAGGTTAGCGAAACCTACGCCATAGATGGTGGCCACGAATGCGACGGCAATCCCGCTGCCGAGCATGCTCGGATCAGCCAGATTGCCCATCACATGAATCAGCCCCATAACGGCACCGATAATGCCAATGGTTGGAGCGTAACCGCCCATACTTTCAAACACCTTGGCAGCCTGAATGTCTCGCCCTTCTTGGTTGTACAGGTCGACTTCAAGAATGCTGCGAATGGCCTCAGGCTCAGCGCCGTCGACCAAAAGCTGCAAGCCTTTACGCGCATAGGGGTCTGCCTCGACATCAGCCACCGCCTCAAGGCCCAACAAACCCTCCTTGCGCGCGGTCATACTCCAGCCGACTACGCGATTAATGCCACCTACAAGGTCTATCCGAGGTGGAAAAAAAATCCAGCTGACAATGGCCAGAGCCCGCTTAAATGAGTGCACAGGCGCCTGAAGAAAAGCTGCGCCGAGCGTGCCACCAATGACAATTAGTGCCGCTGGCCCATTGAGTAACGCGCCGACATGGCCACCCTCAAGGTAATTGCCGCCGAGGATGGCAACAAACGCCAAAATGACCCCAATAAGGCTCAGCACATCCATTAAATACAGGTCTCCGCCAAGTGCCTGCCGATATCGTCCAGCGGGTAGATTGCATCGGCTAAGTTGGCTTTGACGATGGCCATGGGCATGCCATAAATCACGCAACTGGCTTCATCCTGAGCCCATACTTGGCTGCCGCACTGCTTGAGCAGACGCGCACCTTCACGGCCATCAGCGCCCATGCCTGTCAGCACGACCGCTAGCACTTTATCCGCATAAGATTTGGCGACCGAACCAAAGGTGATATCGACGCAGGGTTTGTAGTTCAAGCGTTCATCGCCAGGCAGGATTTTCACCACGCCGCGAGCATCGACCATCATCTGCTTGCCGCCAGGCGCGAGCAGTGCAAGCCCCGGACGCAGTACATCACCGTCTTCAGCCTCTTTGACATTGATGCGGCACAACTTATCGAGACGCTCAGCAAATGCCTTAGTAAAGGCGGCAGGCATGTGCTGGATCAGCACGATGGGGGACGGAAAATTAGCCGGCAATTGAGTCAACACACGTTGCAACGCGACCGGCCCGCCCGTTGAGGTACCAATTGCCACTAGCTTATAAGACTTACGCTTGGGCGCTGCGCTAGAAGCCGTAGGCGCGGAGGCGACAGCAGGACGAAGCTGCGCCGCGGGCGCGGGTGCAGCACGCACCGCCGGCTTAGCTTGTGAGGCAGGCGTTGCAATGGTTGGCGGGCTAAGGCTGCGTCGATTACTGCGGGCAATGGTATGAATTTTTTCGCAGAGCAGCTGCTTAACTCGCTCAGGATTTCGCGAAATATCCTCAAAATTTTTCGGCAGAAAATCAACTGCACCCGCTTCCAGCGCATCCAGCGTGACTCGCGCGCCTTCGTGGGTCAGCGAAGAGAACATCAATACCGGCGTTGGGCAGCGCTGCATGATATTACGCACAGCCGTGATGCCATCCATCATCGGCATCTCATAATCCATGGTAATCACATCAGGTTTAAGCGCTTGCGCCTGCTCAATGGCTTCGCGGCCGTTAGTGGCTGTGCCAATCACCTGAATATTCGGATCGGCTGAAAGAATTTCCGACACCCGTCGACGAAAAAAACCGGAGTCATCGACCACCAACACCTTAACCACCATAAACACTCCTAAACGACGCGACAGAAACCTGCGCCGCTAACAATCAGATGCGCCGTGCGTAACGTTTGAGCATGCTCGGCACGTCAAGAATCAAGGCAATACGTCCATCACCGGTAATGGTCGCACCTGACATACCTGGAGTGCCCTGCAGCATTTTGCCCAAAGGCTTAATCACCACCTCTTCCTGGCCAACCAATTGATCAACCACAAAGCCGATACGCTGGCTGCCGACAGTCAGAATCACCACATGACCTTCCCCTTGCTCAACGTGAGCGGCATTACCGATCAACCAACGCTTGAGGTAAAACAACGGCAAGGCTTTGTCACGTACGATCACCACTTCTTGGCCGTCGACGACGTTGGTGCGCGACAGGTCGAGGTGGAAGATTTCATTGACGTTAACCAGCGGGAAGGCAAACGCTTGATTTGCCAACATGACCATCAGCGTTGGCATGATCGCCAGCGTCAACGGCACTTTAATGACGATCTTCGAACCCTGGCCCTTAACCGAAAACACGTTAACGGTGCCATTGAGCTGGGAGATCTTGGTTTTCACCACATCCATGCCCACACCACGGCCAGATACATCTGAAATCTCGGTTTTAGTCGAGAACCCCGGCGCAAAAATCAGGTTGTAACATTCAAACTCGTTGAGGCGATCGGCAGCGTCTTTATCCAACAGACCTTTTTCCACGGCTTTGGCGCGCAGTACGTCAGCGTCCATGCCCTTACCGTCATCAGAGATCGACAAGAGAATATGATCACCTTCCTGCTCGGCGGAGAGGATTACCTTACCACCACGTGCTTTGCCCGACGCTTCGCGCTCTTCCGGCGTTTCAATACCATGGTCGACCGCGTTACGCACCAAGTGCACCAGCGGGTCGGCTAGCGCCTCTACCAAGTTCTTGTCGAGGTCGGTTTCTTCACCGACCAGCTCTAAGTTGATCTCTTTTTTAAGGTTGCGGGCAAGATCACGAACCAGACGCGGGAAGCGCCCGAAGACCTTTTTGATCGGCTGCATACGGGTTTTCATTACCGCCGTTTGCAAATCAGCCGTAACCACATCCAAGTTTGAAACTGCCTTGGACATGGCTTCATCGCCGCTGCTGGAACCCAGGCGGACCAGACGGTTACGCACCAATACCAGCTCACCGACCATATTCATGATCTCATCCAGCCGCGCGGTGTCGACCCGCACAGTGGTTTCTGCTTCGCTGGGTGGCGAGGCCTTCTCTGCTACAGGCGCGGAGGGTGCTGAAACTGGCGGCTTGGCCGGTGCAGGTTTAGCTTCGGGCGGGGCTGCGGGCTTAGCTACAGCTTTAGGGGCTTGCGCTGGCTTGGGCGCTGAAGATGGTGCGGGTGCGGGTGCGGGTGCGGGTGCAACAGGCTTGATCACCTCAGGCTCGACAAACCTACCTTTACCGTGAAGTTGATCGAGCAAGGCCTCAAACTCATCATCGGTAATATCACCACTCGCTGCCTCGGCAGGCTTAACGCTGGCAGCTGGAGCAACAGGTGCTGCTGCAGCCGGCGCCGCGAACTGGCCTTTGCCATGCAATTGATCGAGTAGTGACTCAAATTCGTCATCGGTAATTTCGTTACTGCCCGCCGTTGCAGGGGCCGGAGTTGTAGGCGCAGAGACGACTTCAGGCGCTACAAACTGACCCTTACCATGCAGCTGGTCGAGCAACGATTCAAATTCATCATCGGTAATTTCATCGCCACTGGCCGCGCTGGCCGCCGGCGCCTGCACATTATCCAGGGAGCCGAGTAACTGCTCGAACTCAGTGTCAGTTATGTCGTCAGCGACTGGCTCAGGTTCGGGTGCTGCAATCGCGTCAGGCAACGCGCTATCATCGGCGCCGCCTGGTTCAGCCATACGCGCCAAAGCGGCTAGTAACTCAGGGGTAGCAGGAGTCAGGCTGGTACGTTCGCGTACCTCAGTGAACATACTGGTGACGGCATCCAGTGCTTCCAGCACCACGTCCATCAATGCGGAGTCGACGCGTCGCTCACCCTTGCGCAGGATGTCGAAGACGTTTTCTGCGATGTGACAGCATTCCACCAACTCATTGAGCTGGAGAAACCCGGCACCGCCTTTGACCGTATGAAAACCGCGGAAAATAGCATTTAGCAGATTCTTATCGTCGGGTCGACTTTCCAGCTCTACAAGCTGTTCAGACAACAGTTCAATAATCTCGCCGGCCTCTACCAGGAAGTCCTGAAGGATTTCTTCATCGGCGCCGAAGCTCATAAGACGTGCTCCTAAAATCCCAGACTGGAAAGCAGGTCGTCGACATCATCTTGATTAGATGCGACGTCTTCACGCTTATCGGCATGAATCTGCGGACCTTCACCATGGGAAGGTTCTTTTTGTTTTTCTTGTTCGGCGCGGAGCATCTCGCGGTTGTGCTCAATGCCGGCAAACTGATCCACTTGGCTGGCCATTAGCACCAGTTTCAGCAGGTTACTTTCAACTTCAGTGACCAACTGGGTGACGCGTTTAATCACCTGCCCTGTTAAGTCCTGAAAATCTTGGGCCAGCATGATGTCGTTCAGATTGGCCGACAGTTTGGCGCCATCACGCTCGCTGCGATCGAGAAACGACTCAACCCGTTTAGCCAACTCACGAAAGTTG